>CBDTYW010000302.1:0-4170 GCA_965364735.1 uncultured Nitriliruptoria bacterium | reverse complement strand
GGCTACGGCGTCAGCATCGGCTACGCCCAGTTCGACACCTACGTCGACGCCCGCAGCCCCGGCGTCATCCAGGTCCGCGATCACTCGATGGAGGCCGCGCTGCCGTCTGACTGGGCCGTGTGGGACCACGACGCCAACACGATCACGATGACGATCCCGCGCAGCTACCTGCGGGCTCACCAGGAGCGCGCGCCCTACAAGGTCGCAGCCTGGTCGAACTACGTGGTCAACAACAACTGGCACTTCGCGACCGACGATCGCGGCCCGGACGAGGGCTTCGTCGAGGTCGACGCGCCGACCGCCGACCTGACGGTCTCCGACCCGAACCTCCCCCAAGACAACTCGGTCGGCAGCGCCACCGTGCTCGACCTGTTGATCGGCGAGCTGCCGGGCGAGGAAGTCTGTGCGGCTGACGCCGACGACGCAGACTGCCCGCCGACGTCGCGCGAGATGGTGCACGTCGCGGTCGGCGGGGTCCGCGTGTCGAGCGTCGAGGTCATGAGCACCTTCGGTCGCGACCCGTTCGCCGTCGAGCTCAAGGTGCCCGTCGGTACCCACGAGGTCACCCTGACCTGGGAGTGCGACGGCGAGGTCATGGGCACCGCCACCCGCACGATCATCCACACCGCTGCCGGCAGCGTCGTGGATGGTGCGCCGACCCCGGCCGCGGGGACCGACGACCTGCCGGCGACCGGTGGCGGACTCGCCTTCGGTGCCGTCCTCGCGATCGCCGCGGCAACGTTGCGGCGACGTGACTGAACCGCGCTGAGCTGACTCGGTTGGGACGGTCGCCGCGGTCGCGAGGGCGAGTCAGCTCCGATTCTCCGTCGACGTGCGTGCGATCCGCGCGTACGGTCGGTGGCCGCGGCCGTTGCACGCGGCGCGTCGGGGTCACGTTCGCCTCGGGCTACGACGAGCAGCGGGGCGAGCATGACGTTCGAGAGCATCCTGATCGCGAACCGGAGCGAGATCGCGATCCGCGTCATGCGGGCCGCGACCGAGCTCGGCAAGCGGACGATCGCCGTCTACGCCGACGAGGACAAGCTGTCGCTGCATCGCTTCAAGGCGGACGAGGCGTACGTCATCGGCCAAGGGATGGGGCCGATCGAGGCCTACCTGTCTGGTGAGGAGATCCTGCGGGTTGCCGCGGAGGCCGGCGCGGACGCGATCCACCCCGGCTACGGGTTCCTCAGCGAGAACCCGGACTTCGCCGAGGCCTGCGCAGACGCCGGGTTCACGTTCATCGGTCCGCGCCCCGAGACGATGCGTCTGCTCGGTGACAAGGTCAGCGCCCGCAACGTGGCGGTCGAGGCAGGGGTGCCGGTCGTGCCCGCCACGGCCGTGCTGCCGGAGGACCCCGACGAGATCGCAGCGATGGCGGCGGCTGTCGGCTACCCGCTGATGCTCAAGGCCAGCTGGGGCGGCGGCGGACGTGGGATGCGTTCCATCCTCGGTCCCGACGAGCTGCAGCAGCGCGTGCTCGAAGGACGCCGCGAGGCCGAGGCCGCGTTCGGCAACGGCGAGGTCTACCTCGAGCGTCTCGTTCGACGGGCGCGTCACGTCGAGGTCCAGATCCTCGGCGACCGGCACGGGGAGATCGTTCACCTCTACGAGCGCGACTGCTCGGTCCAGCGCCGCAACCAGAAGGTCGTCGAGCGTGCACCCGCGCCGTACCTCTCGGAGGAGCAACGAGCCGAGGTGTGCGCGCTCGGCCTCTCGCTCGCGCAGTTCACCGGTTACGAGTGCGCGGGGACGGTCGAGTTCCTCATGGACGCCGACACCGGCGAGTTCTTCTTCATCGAGGTCAACCCGCGGATCCAGGTCGAGCACACCGTGACCGAGCAGGTCACCGGCATCGACATCGTCAAGGCGCAGATCCGCATCTGCGAAGGCTCGCCGCTGCGCGAGGCGGCCGGGATCAGCGGCCAGGCCGACGTCCGGCTCAACGGTCACGCGGTGCAGTGCCGCATCACCTCCGAGGACCCGCAGAACAACTTCATCCCCGACTACGGCCGCATCACCGCCTACCGCGGCGCGACCGGGTTCGGGATCCGCCTCGACGGCGGCACCGCCTACTCGGGCGCGGTCATCACGCGTTTCTACGACTCGCTGCTCGAGAAGGTCACCGCGTGGGCCCCGAGCGAGGACGAGGCCGTCGCGCGGATGCGGCGCGCGCTGTCCGAGTTCCGGATCCGCGGCGTCGCGACGAACCTCGCGTTCCTCGAGCACCTCATCAGCCATCCGTCGTTCCTCGACAACAGCTACACGACGAAGTTCATCGACGACACGCCGGAGCTGTTCGAGCTTCCGGAGCGGCGCAACCGAGCGAGCAAGCTGCTCACCTACATCGCCGAGATCACGGTGAACGGCCACCCCGATGTCGAAGGGCGGCCGCTGCCGGCGCCCGGGCTGAAGGCCCCCGTCCCGCCGAAGTCGCCCACCGGCGTTCCGAGCACGACGGGACGCCGCCCCAAGGAGATCCTCGACGCCGACGGCCCGGAGGCGGTCGCCGCGTGGATGCGACAGCAGGAACGTCTGCTGATCACCGACACGTCCATGCGCGACGCCCACCAGTCGCTGCTCGCAACCCGGATGCGCAGCCAGGAGATGCGCGCGATCGCCCCGTACTACGAGGCTGCGCTGCCGGGGCTGTTCTCCATCGAGTGCTGGGGCGGTGCGACGTTCGACGTCTCCATGCGGTTCCTGCAGGAGTCGCCGTGGGCGCGGCTGCGTTCCCTGCGCGCGGCAATGCCGGGAGCCCTGCTGCAGATGCTGCTGCGTGCCTCCAACGGCGTGGGCTACACGAACTACCCGGACAACGTCGTGCGACGGTTCGCCCACCAGGCGGCCGAGGCCGGCGTCGACGTGTTCCGCGTCTTCGACAGCCTCAACTGGGTCGAGAACATGCACGTCGCGATCGATGCGGTGCGCGAGACCGGGAAGATCTGTGAAACGGCGATCTGCTACACCGGCGACCTCCTCGATCCGTCTCGCGCGACCTATGACCTCGACTACTACATCCGGATGGCACGACGCCTGGAGGACGCCGGCGCGCACATCATCGCGATCAAGGACATGGCCGGTCTGCTGAAGCCGGCGGCCGCGCGACTGTTGTTCCCAGCGCTGCGCGCGGAGGTCGACCTTCCGCTGCACTTCCACACCCACGACACCTCCGGGCTCGCCGGTGCGACCGTCCTGGCAGCCGCCGACGCGGGCGTCGACGCGGTCGACGTCGCCATGGACTCGCTGAGCGGGTTGACCTCGCAGCCGAACCTCGGGTCCGTCGTCGCGGCGCTGAGAAACACGCCGCGCGACACCGGGCTGCCGGCCGACGCGATCCGCGCCGTGTCTGCCTACTGGGGGAGCGTGCGCGAGCACTACGCGCCGTTCGAGACCGTGCTGCGCAGCGGCACCAGCGACGTGTGGCGTCATGAGATGCCAGGCGGGCAGTACACGAACCTCGTCGCGCAGGCGCGATCGCTCGGGCTGGAGGACCAGTGGGACCTGATCGCGTCGACCTACGCCGACGTCAACCAGATGCTGGGCGACATCGTGAAGGTCACGCCGTCGTCCAAGGTCGTCGGCGACATGGCGCTCGCGATGGTCGCTGCCGGCCTCACCCGTGCGGACGTGGAGGACCCGAACGTCGAGGTGTCCTTCCCGGACTCCGTCGTCGGGTTCCTGGCCGGAGAGATCGGCCAGCCGCCGAACGGCTTCCCCGAAGCGCTGCAGCGCAAGGCGCTCAAGGGCCGCGAGCCCATCACCGAACGTCCCGGCGCATTGCTCGATGACGTCGATCTCGACGAGACGCGCCGATCGCTGCAGGAGCAGCTCGAAGGGCGGGTCGTCAGCGACGACGAGCTGTGCAGCTACCTGATGTACCCGAAGGTCTTCCTCGACTACATGGGGCGGCGGCGCGACTTCGGCCCCGTGACGGTCCTGCCGACGAGCGTGTTCTTCCACGGCATGCAGTCACGTGACGAGCTCACCGTTGAGCTCGAACGCGGCAAGTCCCTGCACATCGTGCTGTCGACGGTTGGTGGGGTCAACGACGAGGGGGAGCGGCGGGTCTTCTTCGAGCTGAACGGGCAGCCGCGGTCGATCAAGGTCGTCGACCGCAGCGCCACGTCGACCCGCGTCGCCCGGCCCAAGGCCGACCCCGCCAACCCG
>CBDTYW010000301.1:0-4176 GCA_965364735.1 uncultured Nitriliruptoria bacterium | reverse complement strand
CGTCGACGCTGCCCCACGGCGTGACCGCGCTGAAGGCGGCGCGCGCGTGCGCGTCGAGGGAGACCTGCTCGGCGCGGACGTCCGCGGGCCCTCCGCTCGCCGAGTAGGTGATCGTCCGAGCCCGCGTGAGCGACGCCATGGCCGCGACGCGTGGATCGTCAGCGTTCAGGATCGCCGTCCCGCCCGCGCCGAGCGCCTCGACGAGCTCGCCCTTGGAGCTCGCGACGGTGTCGAGGTCGCCGAACATCTCCAGATGGACCCCGACGACGGCGGTGACGATCGCGACGTCGGGCTCCACGAGCGGCGTCAGCGCGGAGATGTGCCCGGGCCCGCGCGAGCCGATCTCGGCGACGAGCACCTCGGTGTCGTGGGCGATCGACAGCAGCGTGAGCGGCACGCCGAGCTCGTTGTTGAAGGAGCCCTTGGCCGCGACGGTGCGCAGCCCGGCCGCGCAGGCGGCTCCGGTCAGGTCCTTCGTCGTCGTCTTGCCGACGGAGCCCGTGACGGCGATGACCTTCGGTGACACCTGCCTGCGGACGTGGTGGCCGAGCGCGCCGACGGCTCGCCAGGTGTCGTCGACGACGATCGCGCCGGCGGCCTCGCTGTCGCGTTCGGTCAGGTGCGCCGTGACCCCGGCAGCGATGGCGCCAGCGATGAAGTCGTGACCGTCGGCGAGCTCGCCACGCAGCGCAACGAAGACCGCGCCGGGCCCTGCCTGCCGTGAGTCCGTGACCACGCGCTCGACCGTCGCGTTCGGGTCGCTCGCGGAGGACAGCCGACCGGCGACGGCTGCGGCGATCTCTGCCAACGTGAGGGTGATCATGCGTCACCCCGCAGCTGGGCGAGGACGTCGGCGGCGACGAGCCGGTCGTCGAACTCGACGGTCCGGTCGGCGAACGTCTGGCCCTGCTCGTGGCCCTTGCCGGCGATGAGCACGACGTCGCCCGCACCAGCAGCCCGGATCGCGATCCCGATCGCGCGCCGTCGATCGACCTCGACGACGACCTCTGCCGGAGTTCCGGCGGCACGGGCACCTGCGGCGACCGCGGCGACGATCGCCGCTGGATCCTCGGAGCGCGGGTTGTCGGAGGTGAGGACCGCGTGGTCGGCGCCGGCTGCCGCAGCACCCATCGGGGCGCGCTTCGCACGGTCACGGTCACCGCCGGCGCCGAGGACGACGTGGAGTCGTCCCCCCGGGGCCACGAGCGGGCGGAGCACCTCGACAGCACGCACGACCGCGTCCGGGGTGTGTGCGTAGTCGACGAGGACCACCGGCTCTCCGGGCTGGGTCGCGACGGGCTCGAACCGGCCGGGAACCCCCGCGCAGCCGGCGATCCCGCGGAGCGCAGCGTCGGGGTCGATCCCCGCGTGGACCGCGGCGACGAAGGCCGCGGCGGCGTTGTGTGCGTTGAACTCCCCCACCAGACGGGTCGTGACGACGCGGGTGCCGTCCGGGCCGAGCAGGTGACCCGGAGCGCCGGTCAGGGTGACCTCGGTGGACGTCGAGGTCGCGGTCACGTCCGACATCTCGATCCGCTCGACGCCTGCCGGGACGTCGGCGCCCGACACGACGAGCGCGGTCGTCGGAAGCGCCGCATGGTCGATCTCGGCGAGGAGTCGCCGCGCCCAGTCGTCCTCGACGACCACGACGGCGTGTCCGCACCACGACGGGTCGAACAGCCGGGCCTTGGCCGCGAAGTAGTCGTCCATGTCGGCGTGGAAGTCGAGGTGGTCCTGGCTCAGGTTCGTGAAGACCCCGACGCGGAAGGACATGCCCCGGAGCCGCTCGAGCACCAGCCCGTGGCTGGAGACCTCCATGGCCACCACGTCCGCGCCCCGATCATGGGCGCTGCGCAGCAGCCGCTGGAGGTCCGATGCCTCCGGCGTCGTGCGGACCCCAGGCTGCTCGGTCCCGAGCACTCGGGTGGCGATCGTGCCGAAGAGCGCCGTGCCGAGCCCGGCCGCAGCAGCCGCGGCCTCGAGGAGCCACGCGGTCGTGGTCTTGCCGTTGGTCCCGGTGATGCCGACGACCGCGAGATCCTCAGCAGGGTGTCCGTGGACCAGCGCCGCCGCGTCGCCGAGCGCGCGGCGGGTGTCGGCGACGACGATCTGGTCCGCCGCGAGGTCCTCCAGGACCCGCTCGACGATGACCAACGGTGACCCGTCCGCGACGGCTTGGGCGGCGTGTTCGTGCCCGTCCGCCCGGGCCCCGACGACGGCCACGAACGCCGTGCCCGGGCGAGCTTCACGAGAGTCGTGGGTGACGTCGACGACGCGTTCGGCCGTGGTCGGCCGAACGGCGTGCAGCGTCCCGCCGAGCGCGGCGGCGAGCGCAGCCGGGGTGGCTCCCGGCGAGTTGGTCCTGATCGACACCGAGGAGGTCCGTGCGGCGATGAGCGTGGGGGCGAGGGCGTGTGGGCCCGCCACGCGACCGTACTGCCCCGCACCGCCCGTTCGGCCGAGGTCGAACCGTTCGGGCCGCACCGTTACGGCCGGACCGGGACCCGGGACAGGCCCTCCTGCTCGGCGAGCTCGATCGCCTGCTCGACCACGATCGGGTCCAGCTTCAGCGGCGCCCCGGGGTGGGTCGGCGGGATCCGCCGGTGCGGCAGCGCGAAGCCCATGACCTCGGCGAAGACCGGCGCCGCCGTGACCCCACCGTAGATCGGGTACGGCTCGTCGATCGTCACCGCGACCACGAGCTTCGGGTCGTCCGCCGGCGCCATGCCGACGAAGCTGGCGGCGTACGTGTTCGTGTAGCCCTTGCCGTCCTCGCGCGGCTTGCGGGCGGTCCCCGTCTTGCCGGCCACGGTGTAGCCCGGGACCGCCGCGAGCTTGCCCGTGCCCTGCGGCCCGTGGACGACGCGGGTCAGGATCTCGCGGACCTCGACGGCGGTGTCGGCGGAGAGGACGGTGCGGTCCGTGCCAGGGCCGGTCGGCGCGAGGCGCCCGTCCGTGCCGACGGTCCCTCGCAGCAGGGTTGGCTCGAGCATCACCCCGTCGTTGGCGATCGTCGCGTAGGCGGTGGCGATCTGGAGCAGCGAGACGGCGACGCCGTGGCCGATGGAGATCGTCGGCAGCGAGGACTCCCACCAGCTGTCCAGCGGGAGCACGATGCCGGCCGACTCCTGCGGGAAGCCGAGGCCGGGCTTGCGGCCGTAGCCGAAGGCGGTGAGCCACGCGGCCAGCCGGTCCTCACCGAGCTCCTGCGCGACCTGGATGGTGCCCACGTTCGACGAGGTCTCGATGATCTGCGCGAACGTCATCCGCTCGACCTCGTGGGTGTGCGAGTCGGTGAACTTCGACCGCCCCACCATGATCGTGTCGTCGACCTCGCTGATCGTGTCGGAGGTGACGATGCCCTCCTCGATGGCTGCGGCCGCAGTGATGGCCTTCTGCACCGATCCGGGCTCGAAGACGTCCGTGACGGAGCGGTTGCGCCAGTTCGCCGCAGGGCTTGCTCCCGGGTCGTTCGCGTCGAAGCTCGGACCCGTCGCCATGGCGAGGATCTCGCCGGTCTCGACGTCGAGCACCACGACGGAGGCAGACTTCGCTCCGTACCGAGCGATCGCCCCGGCCGCCGCACGCTCGGCGGCGTCCTGGATCTCGCGGTCGATGGTCAGGACGAGGTCGCGGCCGGGCTCGGGCGCGACGACCTCACGCAGGCCCGAGGCGATGTCGACGCCACCGGGGGCAAGCTCGACGGCGAGCTGTCCGGGTCGACCGCGCAGCAGCTCGTCGAACTCGGACTCGAGGCCGCCGCGGCCGAGGCCGTCGATGTCGACGAAGCCGAGGACCTGGGCGGCCAGCGAGCCCGCCGGGTAGTCACGCAGGGGCTCGACCTGCAGGCCGATGCCCTCGATGCCCTCCGCTTCCGCGAGGTCGGTGATCTGCTCGCCGACGGTCCAGTCGAGACGTCGGCGGAGGTAGACGAACTTGCCGTCGCGTCCGAGGCGCTCCTCGATGTCCGCGGCGTCCATCTCGAGGAGCGGAGCCAAGAGGCTCGCGGTCAACGCGGGATCGGTCCCGGGTGCGACCGAGCCGTCCGGGAGGGTGCGGCTGCGGAACGCCTCCGGGTTGGCGAAGATCGAGGCGGAGTCGACGGTGGTGGCGAGGACCGCGCCGTCGCGGTCGTAGAGGCGGCCACGGCGGGCCTGCAGGTCGATGACCCGCTCG
>CBDTYW010000300.1:0-4178 GCA_965364735.1 uncultured Nitriliruptoria bacterium | reverse complement strand
CGGGAGCCTGCTCATCGCCAACGGCGACGTCCCCGCAAGCGCGCGCCCCGAGCACCTCGACGAGTGCAAACAGCTGCTCGACGCGTTCGGCCAGCTCGGCGGCGGACGCGACGCGGGCAACGGCGCGAAGCTCCTGCGGCCCGGCGACGCGCCCGCCTACGTCGTCAACCGTGGCAACCACGATCGCGCGCATCGCGGCGCGGACTTCGAGGGCCGCGGCTATCCCGAGGTCCCCGGCCAGCCCGGGCTCATCGACTCCTTCCGTGGGACGTTCGCGGACGGGTTCATCGACGAGTCCACGAACTGGGCGACCGTGATGCAGGGAGCGAGGGCCCAGTGGCGGTTCATCGGGCTGGACTCCAACGACCTCGAGTCGGGCGCGGGTCGGCTCGGCGTCGAGCAGATGGAGTTCCTCGACGCGCAGCTCGCCGAGGGCGATCCGGCCTTCGTGTGCTTCCACCACCCGGCCGGTGACCAGAACGTCGCGACGTCGGTCCCGCCGATCACCTTCGGCGTCGATCTCGCGGAGGCGCAGGCGTTCCGGCAGAAGATCGCGCAGAACGGTGACCACGTCATCGGGATCTACCAGGCTCACACGCACCGCAACAACCGAACGACCGCGTTCGAGACCGGATCGGTCCCGTTCTACGAGGGTGCGGCGACCAAGGAGTACCCGGGCGGCTACACGATCGTGAGCCTCTACGAGGGTGGATACATGACGAACTTCCACCCGACGCTCGACCCGGAGTCGCGTGCGTGGTCGGAGCGGTCACGCGGCGAGTACCTGGGCCTCTACCCGTACTACACGCTCGGGGCGTTCGCGGATCGCAACTGGGTGCACACGTTCGATGCGACCGCCTTCGGGACGCCGACGACCACGACGGAGCCCACCCCCGCCCCGGCGCCGGAGCCGTCAGCGACGACCGATCCGCCCGTCGCTGCGGGTCCGCTGCCAGCGACCGGGGCAGGAGCGGCCCTCGCCGCCGGTGCTGCCGTGGCCGCGGGTCGGATGCTGGTCCGACGTGACGACCGCTGAGCTGAGGAGTTCGAGATGGCTGTGCCGCTGACCCGACGTCGCTTCGTGCAGGCCGCCGCTGGCGCAGGCGGGCTGCTGATCGGCAGCCCGGCAGGCGTGCTCGCCCAGTCGCTCGGCGGCGGTGACGGGACCGACGCCTACGGGACCGTCCGTGCCTCACGGCTCGTCCCGGGGGAGTGGGTCGTCCACGCCGACATGCACAACCACACGCTGTTCTCCGACGGTGACGGCGACGCGGCCGAGGCGTTCGCGTCGATGCGCGACGCCGGGCTCGACGTCGCCGCGTTGACCGACCACGCAACGATCAGCCAAGGGTTGCCGGACTCCGTCTGCGGGGTGTTCGAGCCGGTGGGGCTGCACACCGACTGTCAGGGGCTCGCGGGGCTGCACGAAGGGTCCTGGCAGCAGAGCGCGGCGCTCGCGGACGGCGGCAACGTCGACGGAGCGTTCACCGCGATCCGGGGGTTCGAGTGGTCGTCGCCGACGCTGGGCCACGTGAACGTCTGGTTCTCGAACGACTGGATCGACCCGCTGCACACCGGTGGGATCGGCAGCCCCGAGGACCTCGCGCTGTTCGCAGCGCAGAACGGGCTCGCACCAGCACAGGTCGTCTACGACGCCCTCGCGCCGATCGTCGCGGCCACGCCGGCTGCTGGTGCGGGGATGCAGGGGCTGTACGCGTGGCTGAAGGCCGACCCGTCCACGCCGATCGTCGGGGGAGGTGCGGACGCGATCATGGGGTTCAACCACCCTGGCCGGGAACCGCTGCGGTTCAGCGAGTTCACCCACGATCCTGCGTTGGTGGATCGGTTCGTGAGCCTCGAGCTGTTCAACCGCCGCGACGACTACCTGTTCGAGCTGACCGACAGCGGGGCGCGGTCACCGCTGGTCGCCTGCCTCGACGCGGGATGGAAGCCGGGGCTGCTCGGCGTCACGGACGAGCACGGCACGGACTGGGGCTACCCGGACGGCAAGGGACGGGCTGGCCTGTACGTCACGGAGCTGTCCCGGGAGGGGGTGCGCGAGGCCATGGAGCAGCGGCGCTTCTTCGCGACGAACCTGAAGGGCCTGCGCCTCGACGCGACCGCGAACGGCGCGAGGATGGGGACGACCTTCGGGCACGCCACGGGGACGATCACCTTCGCGGTCGACGTGGATCGCGGGGCGTCATGGATCGGACGGCGCCTCACCATCCAGGTGCTGGCGACCGGCGCGCAGCTGCCGACGATCGTGCACAGCGAGCCCGTCACCGTGCCGGGGCCGTCCGAGCCCGTGATCTCGTTCACGATCACGCACGACGAGGCGGACGGGCGGTGGCTGGTGCTGCGCGTCGTGGACGATGAGTCGAGCGAGGCCCCGGACGGACGCGCAGCCGGGACCGGGTTCGAGGGGCTCGTGGCGGTGGCGTACGCCAGCCCCTTCCATCTCGACCCGGACATGGCCCCGCCGTCGCCCGTTCCGGAGCCGACCGGAACACCTGCGCCTCAGCCGCTCCCGAACGCCTCGGCGCCACCGTCACCGTTGCCGGCGACGGGGGGCGGGATGGTGGCGGCCGGCGCGCTCGCGGCGGTCGCGGCCATGCGGCTGCGCGGCCAGCATCGGCACGTCTGACCCGCTTCCGGAGCAGATGTGGTCGTTTCGCGCGGAAGCGCGGGGTGACTGGCCGACCGGCCGTTGACGCGTGGCCCATACGGTGCATCTGCATCAAGGTGCGGCGCATCGGCGCCGACACCTTGGGGGTAAGCAACCACATCAGAACTGCGCACAGCTGCGAGAAGGGCAAACCCGCCGGAAGGCGGGGACGCAAAGCCTACGGGTCCAGAACGGACGGCCGGGTTACCGAACAGTGTGTCGATCAGTCCGCTCCGGCGGACTGACACCGATCTCTTCGAGAGCGTGCGCCCACACCCTCTCGAGTCTTCCATGGCGTCACGTCACTCCTTCGCTGGTGCAACTTCCCGCATCATCGCCTCCGCTCTCGTCGGCGCCCTGGCGCTTCCGGCCGCCGCAGCTTCGGCGCAGGAGGCCCCGGACACGCTGGTCCCGCTCGTCGCGATCAACGTCGGTGGCGGGCAGATGAACGACTGGACGCCGGACGCGCCGAACAACCCGAGCGCCTTCCTCGTGGGTGACGGCGGAGACCGCGTCGCCACCGGGAACCGGGTGCAGCGCGCCGGCAGCATCCCGGCCCACATCCTCACCACGAGCCGCCAGGCTGACGAGCTCGTCTACGCGTTCGCCGCCCCCGAGGGCCGCTACGCCGTCGAGCTCGCGTTCGCAGCCATCGACGCCGAGGCCGCTCGTACGGTCGACGTCGAGATCGAGGGCGTCGAGATCGTCGCCGAGCTCGACATCGCCGAGGCCGCCGGTGGCGCCAACCGCGGCATCGTCGTCCGCCGCGAGGTGCAGGTCGTCGACGGTGTCCTCACGGTCCGCGTCGCAGGCGCCGACATCGCCGGTCAGCTCAACGGCCTCGTCATCCACGGAGCGGAGGGTACGACGCTCTCGCCGGCCGGCGCCGAGCTGCCGCGCAACGCCGAGGGTCGCGTCGACCTCTCCCTGAACGTCGGCGGCGAGCAGGCCAAGCACTTCATCGCCGACACGGGCCTCTGGTCGACGAGCGACGTGGTCACCGCCGACGCAGGTCACCGCGTCGGCACCGACAGCACCGCATCCGGCCGCATCCCCGCCGAGGCCCTGCGCACCGAGGTGCGTGGCGCCAGCGTCACCCACGCCTTCCCGGTGCCGAACGGCGAGTACCTCGTCGACCTCTTCCTCGCCGAGATCGACGACGCGGCCAAGGGCCGCCGCAGCCGCCAGGTCGACGTCAGCGTCGAGGGTGTCGAGGTCGTCGCCGGCCACGACACGTTCGCTGAGGCCGGCGCTGACCGCGGTCTTCGGCTCCGCACCTCCGCCACGGTCACCGACGGCGTGCTGGACGTCGCGGTCCAGGGCCGCATCGGGACCGCGACGCTCAACGCCATCCGCGTCCAGGGCCGCGACGTCGCCCCGACCTCCGAGCTGATCACGCCGGAGCCGACCCCGACCCCGACCCCGGAGCCGGCCCCGGCACCCGCCCCCGAGCCCAAGCCGGCCCCGACCGTCGAGCCGACCCCGGAGCCGACCTCCGAGCCGTCGCCTG
>CBDTYW010000299.1:0-4184 GCA_965364735.1 uncultured Nitriliruptoria bacterium | reverse complement strand
GCCTCGGCGCGGTCGTGCACTCCCCCGACGACGTTTCGGGCGTGGCGCCGGCCCCCGCCGTCATCGAGGCGGCCGGCTCCCCCGCGGCTCAACGTCTGGCGTTCGACCTCTGCGCTCCCGGCGGCACCATCTCGATCATCAGCGTCCCGACCGCCGCGCAGCTGCCATGGACGCCCGTCGAGGCCTACGACCGCAACATCACCGTGGTCGCCGGACGCGCCAACGTGATCCGCGAGATCCGCGCCTTCGCGACGAGATCGCTCGCCCCGTGGCGGCCCCCGACCGACCAGCTCATCACCCACTCGGCCCGCCCGCTGGAGGAAGCGCCGAAGCTGTACGCGGAGTTCGCGAACGGCGGCCTCATCAAGGCGACGTTCGCACCCGGGGGTCCAGCGCCGCGCGGATGATGTCGGCCAGCGCCGAGAGGACGACGGCCACGACCACGACCAACATGAGCACGCTGATCAGGAGCGCGCCCTCGCGGCGGTCGATCGCCTGGAACATCCGGGTGCCCAGACCTGGCACCTGGAAGATGCGCTCGACGACGATCAGGTTCGTGAACATCGCCGCGACACCGGCGAGCACGAGCTCGACCAGGGGGCCTGCGACGGGCTTGAGCGCGTGGATCCGGACAAGCCGACCGGGAGAGACGCCTCGACCGATCGCGGCCTTGCCGAACGGTGAGGCCATCGCGTCGAGGAGCTCGGTGCGGGCGACGAGGATCATCGTCGCGGCACCGCCGATCCCGAGCGCGAGCACCGGGAGCAGGTAGTTGACCGGCCCGGCGATGGTGCGCCATGCCGGCCCGACGGCGAGCCCACCCCAGCGCCCCGCCGCGGTCTGGAGCAGGAAGGCTGCGACCAGCGCGGGGATGGCGCTGACGAGCACGGCGGCTGACGTCGCGATCCGTTCGCCCCAGCGACGTCGCAGCGACATCAGGCGCAGGAGCAGCGGCAGCGCGAGCACCTGCAGCGCCACCGCGAGCCCGACGATCCGCAGGCTCACCGGGGCGGTCCGCGCGACGACGCTGTTGACGGTCGGGCCGACGCGCGCGCCGCCGAACGCAGACCTCGGGAAGGTGTCGCCGAGGTCGCCGCTCACCAGACCGCCCATGTAGAGGAGGTAGCGCTTCGCGAAGGGCTGGTCGAAGTGGAAGGTCTCGTTGAGCGCCGCGGCGATCTCCGGGTCGACGCGGCGAGGTCCGAACAGCGCCCTGACCGGATCCCCGCTGAACACCGTGACGGCGCTGAACAGCAGCAGCGTCGCGATGACCGCGGTCATCAGCGCCTGCAGCAGCCGCCGCGCGGCGAACTGTGCCATCCTCGCATCTCCTGTCGGGCCGCCAAGGAACCACGATGCACCCCGGACGTCGCGTTGGGCGGACGTTGGCCTCGCTCGTGCTGCTGGGGCTGTTGGCGATGGCGCTCTTCCCGAGCCTCGTCGCGGCGGGCGACGACGGTGCCTGCCGGGCCGCGCGCGCCCTCGCTGGCCCGAGCAGCAGCCACCCGTTCGGGTTCGATCTGCAGGGCTGCGATCTCCTCGGTCGCGTCGCGCTGGGGTCACGGACCTCGCTGCTGGTGGCCGCGCTCGTCGTGGGCCTGTCGCTCGGGGTCGGGCTGCTGCTCGGCGCGGTGGCGGGCCTCGCCGGGGGCTGGGTCGACACGATCGCGTCTCGCGCCGCGGACATCGTCACGGCCGTGCCGACGCTGATCGTCGCGCTCTTCCTGCTGTCGCTGCTGGATGAGCGCGGCATCTGGCAGGTCGTGGCCGCGTTGGGCGCGTTCGGCTGGGCGTTGCCGTTCCGGGTCGCGCGCAGCGCCGCGGCTCAGGCTCGCGAAGCCGAGTTCGTCCTCGCGTCGCGAACGCTCGGCGCCACCACGTGGCACCTGCTCCGTCGCCACGTCATGCCGCAGGCGATGCTTCCTCTGCGACCGCTGATCGGCCCGCTGGCGGCCGGCGCCGTCGCAGGCGAGGCGGTGCTGTCGTTCGTCGGCGCGGGGCTGCAGCTGCCGACGACGTCGTGGGGCCTGCAGCTGGCGGCGCTGGAGGGTCGGGCGATCGACGCCCCACACCTGCTCTTCCCCGCGTTGATGCTCACGCTGCTCGTCGTCGCGCTGACGGTGCTCGGCTCCGGGGTCAGGCGCGGCGCGGGGTGACGATCGTGGAGCCATCGACCGATCATCGCCAGACGTTCTCCGAGGCGGTGCGCGAGCGTGCCGAGCGGAAGTCCCTGCACGGCCCCCACTGTCGCGGTTAGGGTCAACAGCACCTACGGAGCAGGAGGTGCGCGCATGCCACTTGAGGACGTCACGCAGTCATCGGCCGCGAGCTACCTGCTCCGCACCACCCAGCAGCACCACGTCCACCTCAGCGCGATGGCCGATCAGAAGGCCAACATCATGATCGCGTCGACCTCGATCCTGCTGACGTTCGCGTTCGCCAACTTCAAGCAGGCGAACCTCTTCTGGGGGTTCCTCGCGCTCTTCATCTTCGCGTTCATCGCCCTGGTCCTCGCGATCATGGCCGTGGCGCCGAACTTCGCCGCGAAGAAGAACGACAGCGCAGGCAACACGCGCAACCCGTTGTTCTTCGGGCACTTCACGGACCTGTCCCTCGAGGAGTTCGAGGACGAGATGGCGGAGACGCTCGAGACCGACGCCGGGATGTACCGAGCCCAGGTCGCCGACATCTACGGCCTCGGCATGTCGATCCGGGACGGCAAGTACCGCTACCTCTCCTGGAGCTACCGCGTGTTCCTGACCGGGATCGTGACGGCCGGCTTCCTCTTCCTCCTCCAGACGGCGGTCTTCTACGTCAGCTGAGCCGGCGACCGTGCACCGACCGGCAGGAGGCCGATCGTGAACGACCTGACGGGGCGAACAGCGTCGGACGTGCGACGTGCATTCCGCCTGCGTGCCGCGACCGCGACCGTGGCCGTCGCGATCGCCTCGGCGGGCATCGTCGCCAACGCCGCCAGCGGGACCGCCGACATCGACCGACGCGCCTTCCAGAGCCCCGACGGGGTCGAGGTGATCCTGGGCGGGTCAGCCGGGCCCGGACGGGCGAGCATCTGGATCGACGGGGCCCGCACCGACTTCACCACCGCGGCGCTCGACGGGCTCTTCGCAGAGGCCGACGGCACCATCTGGGCAAACGGTGCGTCGGGCATCACGAACCGCGCCACGTTGTGGCGATCCGGCCCCGACGACGTCTTCACGACCTCGCGGATCCCCGGCTCCGGCGGCGTCGTGCACGGCCTGTGGGTCGAGGACGGCGTGCCCCTGCACTTCGGCACGTCCGGGTTCTTCGACGAGGCGACCTACTGGATCGGCGATGAGCCGTTCAACATCGGTGCGCAGAACGCGGTGCTGCGCGGCGGCATGGGGATCGACTCCGACGGCGAGATCGTCGTGGCGGGCAACCGCGGCAGCATCGACCGAGCCGCCGTGTTCCGCGACGGCGAGTGGCGCCTCATCCGCGAGGAGGAGGCCAAGATCCGCGGCATCTCCGAGGAGAACGACATCGTCTACCTCTGCGGCGAGTACGGCCTGAGCGGTCTGCCCGGCGTCTGGGTCGACGAGGTGCTGCAGGAGTTCATCACCCCCGACGCCGTGCTCGAGCACATCTTCGTCGACGATGGTGCGATCGTCGTGGCCGGGATCTACGGCCCACAGTCGGTCGCGGCCTACTGGGTGGACGGGGTCCGCACCGACCTGACCGATGACGCGGTGTTCATCAACGACCTCATCGTGAGCGACGGCGTCGTCTACCTCGTCGGCCACTACGGCGTGACGGGTCAGCCAGCGTTCTGGGTCGACGGCGTGCGCGTCGACCTCGAGAACTCACGAGCCGAGGCCCACCTGATCGCCGTCCGGCCGCGCTGAGCGCCTCGTCAGCGGCCCCCCGCGCCGGCCTCAACGGCCGCGGCGACGAAGGCGGCGTGGAGCCGGTCGTCGTCGGTGAGCTCGGGGTGGAACGCCGCGGCCAGGATCGATCCCTGCCGCACGATCACGGGATGTCCGTCGACCGACGCGAGCACCTCGACGCCCGGTCCCGTCTCGACGATCCACGGGGCGCGGATGAAGACCGCGTGGACCGGGCCGCCGTCCAGACCGCTGACGTCGAGATCGGCCTCGAAGGAGGCCTGCTGGTTGCCGAAGGCGTTGCGACGCGTCGTCACGTCG
>CBDTYW010000298.1:0-4197 GCA_965364735.1 uncultured Nitriliruptoria bacterium | reverse complement strand
GCGCCGAGGTCGTGATGCAGGAGCTCGCCAAGGTCGGCGTCGTCGGCGACTTCCGTCCGCCTGACGTCCTGCGCTTCGGCCTGTCGCCGCTGTTCCTGCGCCACGTCGACGTCCACGCTGCCGTCCTCGCCATCGCCACCGTGCTGGCGGACGCATGACGCCCCCACCCCTCCTCCGCGAGCGACGCCCAAACCCGCACCACGCAGACACATCCATCGCTCGGCGAACCCGCAGTTCCGGCGAGCGATGCCCAAACCTGCACCACGCAGACACATCCATCGCTCGGCGGGGTTGCTCGGGACGGTGTGCGCGTGGGTGACGAGGTGACGTGGCGCAGTGAGGCTCGGGCAGGCCTGTTGGCGATGGCGCCGATCATGGTCGGGATGCTGCCGTTCGGGCTGCTCGTCGGGGTCGCGTCGACCGAGGCCGGCTTCGGCGTCATCGGAGCGATCGCGTTCTCTGCGGGCCTGTTCGCCGGGGCGTCACAGCTCGCCGCGATCGGGCTGCTCACCGACGGGGCGCCGGCGCTGGTCGCGATCGCGACGATCGTGGTGATCAACGCGCGGTTGATGCTCTACGGGGCGTCGCTCGCGCCGTGGTGGTCGCGGGAGCCCCTCCGCACGCGGATCTTCGCCTCCTACTTCCTGACGGACCAGGCGTTCGGGCTCTCGCTCGCCCGCTACGAGAGCGACATGAGCCGGCCGCACCGGCTCGCGTTCTACCTCGGTGGTGCGGTGCCGATCTGGGCTCTGTGGAACATCGTCTCCGTGATCGGGGTCTACGCCGGCAACTCGATCCCGGCCGACGTGCCGCTGAGATTCGCGGTGCCGCTGGTCTTCCTCGGGCTCTTCGTCCCGGCGCTGCAGAGCCGTCCGAAGATCGCGGCCGGCATCTCCAGCGCCGTCGTGGCGGTCACGGCGGCGGGCTTGCCGAACAACCTCGCCATGCCGCTGGCAGCCGCCGTCGGGATCTCGGTCGGGTCCGTCCTCGCGATGCGCGCCCAACGCGACGCGGAGGCGCTGACGTGACGTCCACCGTCTGGATCACGGTCATCGTCGGCGCAGTCCTGACGTTCGCGATGCGCGCCGTGTTCCCCCTCTTCGCGGACCGCGCCGATGACCTGTCGCCGCGCGTCCGAACCATCTTGTCGATGATCCCGCCGGCCGCGCTGGCCGCCCTCGCGGTCCCTCCGTTCCTCCGCGTCGACGGTCAGATCACGCTGATCTCCGTCGAGGTCCTCGCGGGCCTCGTCGCCAGCGCCGTCGCCTGGAGGACGAAGAACATGCTCGCGACGCTGATCGCTGGCTTCGCCGTGCTGCTCGCCTTCGGCTAGCTGACGGGAAGCTCTTCGACTCGGCCGTCGGCGTGCTTGGCGAAACGCTTGATGTCCGGGCCGTGGTTGGGGTCGGCGTCCTTCCACGGCCAGCCGCCGAAGCCGGTCGTCTGGTAGTCGGAGTACGCCTTCTGGATGCCGGCCTTCGTGTTCATCACGAACGGTCCGTACTGCACGACCGGCTCGCCGATCGGCCGGCCCTGGAGGATCAGGACGTCGACGCCGTCACCGAGGTCGGTGATGGTCACGGGAACGTCGCAGCGGATCACCACACCCTCGCCCTTGTGGATCTCGCGGTCACCGATGCGGATCCCGCCGCCGCCGAACACGTAGAGCGTGCGGACGGTGTCGCGATGCTTGGCGAGCGGCAGGGTCCACGAGGCCTCGGGCGCGACGTCGACGTGCCAGATGTTGACGTCGTTCGCCGGGTCCGCCGCCCACGAGTGCGGGGGCGGGGCAGGGGCGCGCTGGTCGGTGATCTGCCCGGCCACGACGGTGACGGTCGTGACACGCCCCGCGCTGTCGAGGAAGGTGTGCTTCGGGATCTCGTGGTTCCACAACATGGAGAAGTGCGGCTCCACCATCTTGTCGCGACCCGGGAGGTTGATCCAGATCTGGAACATCTCGAGCGGGTTGCGCTCCTGGCCCTTGAGCAGCGGGAACATCTCGGCGTGAACGATCCCCTGCCCGGCGGTCATCCACTGGACGTCGCCCATCCCGAACCGCGCGGCGGCGCCGAGCGAGTCGGAGTGGTCCATGAAGCCCGAGCGCATGAACGAGATGGTCTCGAACCCGCGGTGCGGGTGCGACGGGAAGCCGGGGACGAGCGAGCCGTGATACATCGACCAGCCGTCACGGCCGGAGAAGTCCTGCCCGATGTTGCGTCCGACGAGCGGCTCGCAGGGGCCGAACTCGTCGTCGCCCTCGGGGTAGTCGTCGTCGTGGTGCACGCAGAAGAGGAACGGGTCCACGGTCTGCCAGACGCGCCCGAGGGTGACCTGCTCGATGATGACGTCGGTTTCCATCGCTGCTCCTTGCTCGCTCCCCATCACAACAGTAGTTGTGCGCACAACTATTCCGACGAGTGCACCATCACCCAGCTTCAGGTTCGCTGGCTCCGAACCTGCAACACGACGCGCCCGAACGGGAGGCCAGCGCGGTGCCCTTGCAACACTCACACAACACCGAGCGTGCCCTCTCGATGCAGCGCCCGCACCTGCGGGGCCTGAGCCACCGGATCGCCTTCTTCGTCGCGATCCCGGCCGGCATCGCGTTGATCGCCACCCGCAGCAGCCCGGCTGCTGCGCTCGGGGCTCTGACGTACACGATCGGGATGGTCGCCATGTTCGGGGCGAGCGCGCTGGTGCACCTGCGCCCATGGCCCGCGGCGACCTACGAGCGGCTCTTCCGGCTCGACCACACGGGCATCTACCTGCTGATCGCCGGGACCGTGGTCCCGCTGGCGCTGCTCGGTCTCGAGGGACGAGCACGCACGGCGTTGCTCGTCGCCGGCCTCGGCGGCACCGGCGCCGGGATCTTCATCGAGTGGCTCCCCTTCGCCCCACCCCGCGGCTTCTCCAACGCCGTCTACCTCGTGCTCGGCTGGATGGCGCTGGGCGTGGTGCCGTCGCTCTGGAGCCAGGCCGGCCCGGAGGTCGTGGTGCTCCTGCTGACGGGCGGGGTCATCTACAGCGTCGGCGCGGGCGTCGTCGGACTGCAGAAGCCCAACCCGAACCCGGAGGTGTTCGGCTACCACGAGATCTGGCACCTCATGGTGATCGCCGCGGTCGCCGTCCACTTCGTCATGATCGCCGGACCGCTGTCGACCTAGGCGTCCAGCGACGCCACGATCTGATCGGCCACACGCGACCACAGCAGGCGGAACCGGTCGTCGTTGAACGCTGCACCCGAGCGGACCCAGCCGGACACCTCGCGGCCGTCGGCCAGCGTGTGCGGGTAGTGGCCGACACAGTCGAGGTGATCGGACGCGAACACGCCGAGGATCTCGCCGTACGGCTGGCTGAGGGTCGGCACGATCCCGTCGTTGGACCGCGGACCGATCTCGAGCACGCCGACGTCGAGCCCCGCGACGCGATCCGCAGCATGCACGGCCCGCAGGTCAGCGAGGCGGTCCGGGTACGGGTAGGCATCGTTCGCCCGCGCGGTCAACATCCACACCGCTCGGTAGACGATCGTGTTCAGACGGAGCAGGACGTCGGTGGAGGTGATCCAGCCGGACGGCTCGTCGGTCGCGGTGACGATGTCGCCGTAGCGGACGCCGTCGCGGTCGATCAGCAGCGCGTTCGCCAGGTCGGTCACCTCGAGCACGAGGCTGCGGAGCGCCCCGACGTCCTCGCCCAGCGCGACGAGGTAGTCGATGACGGCGCCCGGCTCCTGCTGCAGGACGTCGCCGGCGATCCAGTTGAGGAACGACCAGTTCCCCGGGAGCATCCCGATCGCACGCGCCGCGGTCCCGGCAACGGAGAGGCCCGCCGAGATCAGGAACCGGCCGACCTTGGAGCCGGCGACCGTGCCGACGGGGCGAAGGGCCGCGTCGAGCGACGCGCGGACCGCCAGGTCTGCGACGGGTGCCCCGAAGTGCGGGGCCGCGACCCCTGTGGCCGAGCGCATCTTCGCCAGCGCGTCGCAGTACGGGTCGTGGTTGGTGGGGGTGAGCTCGACGACCGGGCACGCCTTCGGGTCGAGCGTGCTGCCGGGCGAGAGCAGCAGCCGGATGTCGAGGCCGCCGGTCGAGTGCCCGACGAGGTGCACCGAGTCGACGTGCGTGTCGTGCAACGCCGCGATCTGCTCGACGACGCGGCCCGCACGCTTGCGGAGCGCTCCGGCCGGCAGGGTGCCGAGCC
>CBDTYW010000297.1:0-4227 GCA_965364735.1 uncultured Nitriliruptoria bacterium | reverse complement strand
TGCGCGTCGTCCTCGCGCGACGCGACGCGCGTCCGCTCGTGGTCGTCGCGCTCGACCCGACGGGCAGCTCCCGTGGACGCGTCGGTGTCGGCGGCTTCCGCGCGGCATGGCGCGGGTTCGCCCTCGCCGAGCGTCTCGGACTCCCCGTCGTCACGATCATCGACACCCCGGGAGCTGATCCGTCCGCAGCCTCCGAAGCGGCGGGCATCGCCCAGCACATCGCGCGGACCTTCGACCAGATGCTCTCGCTGCGTGTTCCCACCGTGTCGCTGGTCACCGGCGAGGGCGGCTCCGGCGGCGCGTTGGCGCTCGCGGTCGCGGACCGTCTGCTCATCCAGGAGCACGCGGTCTTCTCCGTGATCGCCCCGGAAGGCGCTGCGGCCATCCTCCACCGTGATCCTGACCGGGCGCCCGACGTCGCTCGGCTGCTCGACCCGACCGCCGCGCGGCTCCGAGCGCTCGGCATCGCTGACGCGGTGGTCGCGGAGCCTGAAGGAGCAGAGGTGGAGACGGCGTGGACCCAGGTGATGGAGCACCTGCGCGCGGCCGGTCGCGAGTCCTCCCCCGAGCTCCGCGCGAGCCGACGTCGTGAACGTTGGCTCGCCCGTGCGGGAGCGTTCCTGTGAGCGACGCGATCGAGCGCCGCTGGGGGAAGCACCAGGCCGCGGACCCTGCGTCGGTGCCGGTGCAGCCCGCAGCGACCGTCGTCCTGATCCGCGACGGGGCCCTCGGCCTCGAGGTCCTGCTGCTCCAGCGCCATCACTCGTTGGCGTTCGCGCCGGGCTCGTGGGTCTTCCCGGGCGGCCGCGTCGACGCCGACGAGGTCGAAGCCGCGGGCGACGAGGAGGCGGCCGCACGGCGTGCCGCCGTCCGCGAGGCCCACGAGGAGTCGCAGCTCGTCGTCGACGAGGAACACCTCGTCCCGTTCTCCCACTGGACGACGCCCATCGGGCCGAAGCGGCGTTTCGCGACCTGGTTCTTCCTCGCCCCTGCCCCGACCGGCGAGGTCATCGTCGACGACGCGGAGATCGTGCAGCATCGCTGGTACGTCCCGTCCGTCGCGCTCGACGAGCATCGAGGCGGCGACCTGCAGCTGCAACCACCGACCTTCGTGACGGTCGGCTGGCTGACCGGGTACCGCGATGTCGCCTCCGCGGTCGCAGCGGCCGACGTCGCCGGGACGGATCGGTTCGAGCCGAACATCGTCGCCGACGGTCCAGACCTCGCAGCGCTCTACCCCGGCGATGTCGGGTGGGAGTCCGGCGATCCGACCCTCACGGGGCGGCGGCACCGCCTGCTTCTTCGTGCGGACGGGCGCTGGACGTACCTCCGGGACCCTCTCGGCTGACGAGACGTCCGTGCACCACCGATACGGTGCGGCCATGGACGAGCAGCCCCCCGCGACCGATCCGTCGCCAGAGTTCGGCCCGGCCGGCTACCTGCCGGAGCGGGCAGCGAAGCGCGCCCGCAAGATCGTGCTGCGCGCCCCCATGGGGATCCACTGGGTCTTCGGCTCGCTGTTCGCAGGGCTCATCGTCGTCGTGGCGGGAGTGCTGCTCCTGACCCGCGGGTCGGCGGATCCCGGCGCCCCGTTCCGGGACCTCGGTCCCCTCGAAGCCCTCCCGGCCAACAGCATCCTGCCGTCCGCCACACCTGACGGCCGCGACGTCGTGGTGATCATCGGCGAGGGACGGATCCGGGCGTTCACGCGTGACGGCGGCGTCGAGGGGCTCGCCTGGTGCGACGCGTCTCGGCACGTCGAGGACGGTGTGAACGTCTGGAACCTGACCGGGCGCTCGCTCGACGGTGGCACCTCGCTGGAGCTGCTGCCCGTCGTGGCGACCAACGGCAAGGTGTTCGTCGACCCGTCGCGTGTCCAGGCGGGTCCGGCGGCGATCGACGAGGGCGAGATCCCCGTCTGCTGACGTCGTCTGGGACCTGCGAGCGGCGTCAGGCGTGCGCGAGCGGGGCGAAGGCCAGCAGCAGGTGCTTGGTTCCCTGGTCATCGAAGCGCACCGAAGCCTCGGCCCGGTCGCCGTCGCCCGCAAGGGTCAGGATCGTGCCCAGACCGAATCGGGTGTGGCGGACACGATCGCCGACCGAGAAGTGCTCGCCGTCGAGCTCGAGCAGCTCCTTGGTCCGGATGCGCGCTCCGGCCTGTCCGTCCCCGCGCTTCTCGACGAGCCGGTCGGGGAGCTCGCGGAGGAACCGTGACGGCGGGTTGTACTGAACCCCGCCCCACAGCATCCGGCGCTCAGCGGACGTGATGTAGAGGCGGTCCTGCGCACGGGTCAGCCCGACGTAGGCGAGCCGCCGTTCCTCCTGCAGCTCGGCCGGGTCGGTCAGCGACCGGACGTGCGGGAAGACCCCGTCCTCCATCCCGGCGAGGAACACGATCGGGAACTCGAGGCCCTTCGCGTTGTGCATGGTCATGAAGGTGACGATGCCGTCCTCGCCGTCGTCGAGCCCGTCCTGCTCGCTGCGCATGGTCACGGTCTCCAGGAAGTCCCCGAGGGTTCCGGCGGGTTCCCGGTCGTGGTACTCACGGGCGACCGAGATGAGCTCGGCGAGGTTCTCCTCACGGCCCAGCGCCTCGATCGAGCCGTCGGCCTGCAGCTCGGCGAGGTAGCCGGTCCGGTCGATCACGAACTCCAGGAACTCCGGCGGTGACAGCGTCTCCGCGTGCAGCGCCAGCATCTGGATCAGCTGCGCGAAGCTCTGGACCTTCGAGATCGCGCCGCGGTTGAGGGTGGTGATCCGTTCGATCTGCTCGACCGCGGCGACGACGCTGATGCCTTCGCGGCGCGCGTGCATGGCCAGCGCCTCCTCGGTCTTGGCGCCGATCCCCCGACGCGGGACGTTCAGCACACGACGGGTGGAGATGTCGTCTGACGGGTTGACGATCAGCCGCGCGTAGCCGAGGACGTCCTTGATCTCGCGTCGCTCGTAGAAGCGGACGCCGCCGATGACGCGGTAGGGCGTCCCGACCCGGGCGAAGACCTCCTCGAGAACGCGCGACTGCGCGTTGGTCCGGTAGAAGACCGCGACGTCGTCGAGCGTGTAGTCGCCGGAGTCCAGCAGTGACTCGACCTGCTCGGTGATGAACGCCGCTTCCTCGTGCTCGCCCTCGGCGGTGTGCACCACGATCGGAGCGCCGAGGCCGCGCTCGGTCCAGAGGTCCTTCTCCTGACGGTCCGCGTTGTTGCGGATCACCGCGTTCGCGGCGTCGAGGATCGTCTGTGTCGAGCGGTAGTTCTGCGTCAGCTTGACGACCGTCGCGTCCGGGAAGTCGCGCTCGAAGTCGAGGATGTTCTTGATCGTCGCGCCGCGGAACTTGAAGATCGACTGGTCACCGTCGCCGACGACCATGAGGTTGCGGGGAGCATCCGCGTTCTCGGCGTCCGCGATCTGGTTGACGAGCCGGTACTGGGCGTGGTTGGTGTCCTGGTACTCGTCGACCATCACGTGGGTGAACCGCTGCTGCCAGTGCTCGAGCACGGCCGGGTAGAGGTCGAAGAGCTCGACGACCTTGACGATGATGTCGTCGAAGTCCATCGCGTTGTTCGCGAGCAGGCGCTGCTGGTAGACGGGGTAGACCTGCGCGACGAGCGTCTCCGGCCAGCCCACGGCTCGGGCCTTGTAGGTCTCGAAGTCGACGAGGTCGTCCTTCGCCGCGCTGATCGCGTGGTGGATCGCTCGCGGGCCGAACTTCTTGTCGACGACGTCGAGGTCCTTGGCGATCTGCTTGACCAGGCGCTGTGCGTCCTGCTGGTCGTAGATCGTGAACCCGGACCGGTAGCCGAGCCGCGGCGCCTCCCGGCGCAGGATTCGGATGCAGGCCTTGTGGAAGGTCGTGACCCACATGCGGTCGCCCAGCCGCGACCCCACGAGCGCGCCGACGCGCTCCTGCATCTCCTGCGCGGCCTTGTTGGTGAAGGTGATCGCGAGGATCGCGAACGGGTTCACGTCGTGGTCGCGGACCAGATGGGCGATGCGGTGCGTGAGGACGCGGGTCTTGCCGGACCCGGCACCCGCGATCGCGAGGACGGGGCCGTCCACCGTCGTCACCGCCTCGACCTGTGGCGGGTTGAGCCCGATCAGGAGGGGGTTGACGTCCGGGTCGATGAGGGTGGGGTCGGAGATGGCCATGACGCCCACGCTAACCGAGGCCTCCGACGCCGCCTGAACCGGCCGTGCGGTCCCGGCCCAACAGGAACGGGGCGGCCC
>CBDTYW010000296.1:0-4241 GCA_965364735.1 uncultured Nitriliruptoria bacterium | reverse complement strand
GTTGCCACGACAGCACCGCCGCGATCAGGGCGAGCACCATGAGCGCGTCCAGGTGGCCCTCCTCGGCGACCGCGAGCACGATCATCGGGTTCCACGCGTAGAGCACCATCAGACGCGGATCGTGGCGTCCTCGGCGCAGGGCCCGCATCAGCAGCAGCACGGCCAGCAGGTCCGCGAGGACGAACACGACCTTCAACGACACGGGCCGGGCGACGCCGACCTCACGCAGGGCACGGAAGGTCAGCTGCGCCCCGCCGGGGTAGATCGTGACGACGCTGCGGCGGTTGATCTCGGGCCAGTTGACGTCGTCTCGCAGCTCGACGAGCTGGCTGGCCGCGGGCGGGAACTCGTAGGGGTTGAAGCCGGCCTGCTGGACCTTGCCGTCCCACAGGTAGCGGTAGAGGTCGTCGGACAACGATGGTGCGGTCCAGACCACGGCCAACCGCAGCGCGATCGCCACGAGCACCCCGATCGCGAGGACGCGTGGCAGCGGCAGACGTCGGCTGGCCCTCCAGCCGACGATCATCGCGACCGAGCCGACGAGCAGCGGCACGAAGTAGACGCGGCCGCGCGCCCCGCCGTGATCGAGCACCGCGGCGTTGACCATCGTCGCGATCGTGGCGATCGCGGCGCCGAGGAACAACGTCCACGCCCCGCGTCGTGGGGTCGCCCCGTCGGTCATGTCCGCCCCGACGACGACCGCAGCGGCGCGGTCGCGAACTCGCGCATCCCGTCGCCGAAGTCGATCGCGGCGGTGAACCCGAGCCCGGACGCGGCCCGGGCAGCGCTCGCGACGACGTGTCGGACGTCGCCGAGCCGGTAGCCGCCGACGACCTCAGGTGTCGGTCCGCCCATCGCCCCGGCCAGCGTCGCAGCCATGTCGAGGACGGTGTGCGGCGTCCCGCTCGCGATGTTGTAGACGCCCGGCTCGGCAGCCGCGGAGGTCAGCGCGAGGACGTTCGCGTGGGCCACGTCGCGGACGTGGACGAAGTCGCGTCGTTGGCCGCCGTCCTCGAACACCCGCGGCGCCTCGCCCCGCTCGAGCGAGGACCGGAAGATCGACGCAACGCCCGCGTAGGGGGTGTCACGGGGCATCCGCGGTCCGTAGACGTTGTGGTAGCGCAGCGCCGTCAGCGCCACCGCCGGGTGCTCGCGGACGAACGCCGACGACAGGTGCTCGGTCTGCAGCTTGGTCGCCGCGTAGACGTTGCGCGGGTCCAGCGGGGCGCACTCGTCGATCGTCCCGGGCTCGAGGAAGCCCCCACACGACGGGCACCGCGGCTCGAACACGCCAGCCTCGAGGTCGGCGACGTCGCGCGGGGCGGGGCGCACGGCCCAGCTGCCGTCGGCCCGATCGCACCTGTCCCCGACGCAGCGGTACGCGCCCTCGCCGTAGACGACCATCGACGACGCGACGACCAGCCGCCCGCCGAAGCCGAGCCGGTGCAGCGCCCAGAGCAGGGTCGCGGTGCCGAGGTCGTTGTGGCCGACGTAGTCACGGACGTCGTCGAAGTCGACGCCGAGCCCGACCATGGCGGCCTGATGGCACACCGCGTCCGCACCGGAGAGCGCCCCGAGCAACGCCTCGCCGTCCCGGACGTCGATCGCCAGGTGGTGTGCCCCGGGGTGCAGGTGTTCGGGCGCCCCGTCGTGGGCCGCAGGCAGCAGGACGTCGACCGAGGTGACGTCGTGGCCGGCGTCGACGAGCTCGTCGACGACGTGTGAGCCGATGAACCCGGCTCCTCCGGTGACGACGACGCGCAACTCAGGGTCCGAGGTTCGGGGACGACCGGGATGGCCGCTCCACGGGGCCACGCCACCGAGTGTCGCCGGTCGCAGCGCCGGCCCGCCACCCCTCGGGCAGGTGTTCACCGGCCGTTCAGCCCTCAGGGCAGGCCGCTGTCCTTCACTTCTTCGTACCGAGCACGCACCTGCGACGAGGACCGAGAGATGCCCGCTGCACCCCAGGAGGTCGCGCTGGTGGTGATCGCGAAGGAGCCCGTCGCGGGGCGGGTGAAGACCCGGCTGAGCCCAGAGCTGAGCCCCACCGTCGCAGCTGAGGTCGCCTGCGCGGCCCTGCTCGACACGCTGGAGACGGTGGCCGCGACCCCTGCCCACCGTCACGTCCTGGTCCTTGACGGCAGCGTGGACGGCGAATGCGGCACCTGGCTCCCGACGGAGATCACGACCCGCTTCGAGGTCGTCGCCCAGTGCTCCGGCGGCCTTGACCGACGTCTGGCCCACGCCTTCGAGTCCGTCGGCGTGCCGGCGGTGCTGGTCGGGATGGACACCCCGCAGCTCACGACCGGGCACCTGCTGGCCGCCCAGCAGGCGCTCGCCGACGGCCACGACGCGGTCATCGGCGCTGCGCTCGACGGAGGTTTCTGGCTCCTCGGCCTCGCGCGCCCTGATGGCGACCTCATCCGCGGCGTGCCCATGTCCTGCGACGACACCGGCGCGCTCCAGCGGGCTCGCCTCGTCGATGCTGGCCTGCGGGTCTCTGATGTCGAACGCCTGCGCGACATCGACCACGTCGCCGACCTCGTGGCGGTCGCGGCCGAGCAACCGGACGGGGCGAGGCTGCGCACCCTGACGGCGACGCTCGACGTCTCGGGGCTCAGCGTCGCAGCGCGCGACCTCGCGGTCGTCCGATGACGCCGCGCACCGTCACCGATCTCCTCGACACCGGGGTCGCCGGCACCCCCGGCGAGGCGAGCCACCACTGGCAGGCGATGACGGCGACGGGCCTCGTCCGCTCCTCCGACGGTGACGTCCACGCCCCGCCCGTGTGGCGTTGGCTCGGGCCGACGCGGCCGGAGGAAGCGGTCCTGCTCGCCGAGGCGGTGGCTCCGGTGATCGACATCGGCTGCGGCCCGGGCCGCCACGTCGTCTCGCTGCTCGAGGCCGGCCTCCTCGCGGTCGGCCTCGACGTCGCCGAGGAAGCGGTCCAGCTCGCGCGTTCCCGCGGGGCGCTGGTCGCCCAGGGCTGTGTGTTCGGCGACGTCCCGGCCGCCGGCCAGTGGCGAACGGCCCTGCTCATCGACGGCAACGTCGGCATCGGCGGCGACCCGGCGGCGCTGCTCCGCCGCCTCCGCGAGGTCCTGACGGGCGACGGCCGAGTGCTCGTGGAGGTCGAGCGACGGGGCGTGGGTCTGCGGATCACGGCGCTGTCGTCCAGCGGGGCGGCGGAGCCGTCGTTCCCGTGGGCGCACGTCGGCATCGACGCGCTCGACCAGATCGCCACGGCGGCCGGGTTCGTGATCGTGGAGAGCTGGGAGGACGCGGGGCGCTGCTTCGCTCGCCTCGACGTGGCGGCCACCTGATGGGGGACCGGGTCGCCGGCCGGCGCGGACTCTGGGAGCGTGTCGAGTCGAGGCTGCGCAGGGGACCGCTCGCCGAGGACGCCTTCGTCGGATCCCGGCTGCACGACCCCCGCACCGCCACCGTGCTGGGCATCGCGCTCGGCGTCGCCTTCACCGTCTGCTTCACGACGGGGTTCGTCTCCCACCTGATCCAGCACCCCGCGTCGTGGTTCACGTGGGCGGCGCGCCCCGCGGGCCTCTACCGCGTCACCCAGGGCGCCCACGTGATCTCCGGGATCGCTGCGATCCCGCTGCTGTTCGCGAAGCTCTTCGTCGTCTACCCGCACTTCTGGTCATGGCCGCCGGTGAAGAACCCCGCCCACGGCGTGGAGCGTCTCCTGCTCCTCCCCCTGGTCGGCGGATCGCTGTTCCTGCTGGTCACCGGCGTGTCGAACATCTCCGGCTGGTACTGGTTCTCGGCCGGTGACTTCCCGCTGCGGATCTTCTTCATCCAGTCGCACTACGCCGCGGCGTGGGTGGTGATCGGGGCGTTGGTCGTCCACGTCGGGATCAAGGCACCGACGATCGCCCGCTCGTTGCGCACCATCGGCCGCGACGGCATCGACGACCAGCACGTCGCCAGCGCTGCCGATCCCGCCCTGCCCCCTGCCGTTCCCTCCGACGACGCCCGCATGGATCGACGGGGGCTGCTCAAGGTCACCTTCGGGACCGCGGGTCTGCTGACGTTGCTGACCGCCGGGCAGACCGTCGACGTCCTCGCCCGCCTCAACGTCCTCGCCCCGCGCGACCAGGATCTCGGCTCGCAGGGCCTGCCGATCAACCGGACGGCCGCCGTCGCGCAGGTCGAGGGTCCGGCGACCTCCACGAGCTACCGCCTCACCGTCGACGGCGCCGTCGACACGCCGCTGCGCCTCGACC
>CBDTYW010000295.1:0-4256 GCA_965364735.1 uncultured Nitriliruptoria bacterium | reverse complement strand
TCCGACGCTGGTCGCCCGAGAGCGGGTCCTTGCGCGGGTCGGAGTGCGGGTCCTGCCCGCGGTAGTCCGGCGGGATGTTGACGTTCGGCGGGATGAAGTTGCCGGAGTCCCAGTAGACGAGCGCCGACGTGCACGTTTCCGTGAACGGCTCGAACCCGAACAACGGGTCGACGGCCCAGTGGCGGCCCTCGCCGAGGGAGTGGTCGAGGAGGCACATGCCGGCGCTGCGTGCCCCGACCTCCGCCGCGATGTTGGTGACCTGGTAGTCGCCGTAGGCCGGGTGCATCAGGATCTGGTGCGGGGGCGTGTTCGGCAGCGGGTCATCGGTGAGGTGCGCGGCGAAGCCGTTGCCCTCGCTGCGGTCCCACAGCATCTGGATGATCGAGAACACGAGCTGGCGGTCGACCACGTCCGGGTAGGACTGGTACATGACCTGGGCGTACGCCGGGAGGCCCGGGAAGTCCTCCGGGATCAGCGTGCCCTCCCAGTCGACGGACCGGTTGAGCAGCGTCGAGTAGTTGAAGCCGGGAACGCCGAGCGACCCGCGACGGGCGTCGGGGATCAGCGCCATCAGGCCGCCACCGAGGATGCCGCCCTGGGAGTTGCCGTCGTAGGCGAGCTCGTCGGTGATGAGCGGAGCGCCGTCGACGACGCCGCCCTCCCGGAACGGGTAGCTCCCGTCGGGAGCCTGGGCGACGAGCGCCCCGTCCTCATGGATGAGCGCACGGCCGACGAACATGAAGTTCAGGAAGCCCTGCTGCGAGCGGTCGGTCAAGGAGCCGAAGTTGCCCATGTCCGTCAGGATCGCCGCGACGTTCGCGACGTCCTCGCTGGCCATGCCGATCCAGTCCACGCCGCAGATCAGGTGGTTGCGCTCGCGCAGCCGCTCGGACGAGGAGCCGCGCGCCTCGCCCCGGCCTCCGAGGAGCCCGTGGCCGTACAGCGTGGGCATCGCCGGGTCGCTGGCGGTCGCCACCCTCGGGAGCTGGCAGCTGAACTCGGCGCGGACCGTCGCGATGGCGGGGTTCGGGTTCTGCTGGGGGAGCTCGGTCTGGCCAGCCGGTCCGAGGTAGTTGAAGCGCGAGCCCGGCGGGATCTGGGACAGACCCGCGACCTCGTCGTAGCCGTCAAGGATCGGGTTGGCCGGGAAGTTCGAGAAGATCGGGTCCGCCGGTCCGCGGTCCGGCGGGGCGTTGGTGTCGTTCTGTGGCGGTACCAGGTAGTTCGGCACGACGACGTGGCCGTCGACCACGAGGCGCGTGTCGTCGCCTGCTCCGCGCTCGGTGACCTTCGTGATGACGATCGGGGGCGTGTCGCCCACGACCTCGAAGTCCGTCAGGTCGGTGTCGCCGAGCTGGGCGAACGCGTCGTCGCGGATGTGCAGCGCACGTCCGGCGATCGACGCCCCGCGGGCGACCTCGGAGTCGCCGACCTCGGGGTTCGACGCGACGGTGAAGTCCCACGCGAGGTAGAGGTCGTCGCGCGCGACCCCGAGCAGGCCGAGCTCGGTGAAGAGCGCCTCGAACTCGAGGGTCCGTGCTGCAGCGCCGGTCGCGGCGTCCTGCCCCGGCAGCGCCGCCTTGTCGCGGTACGCCGCGAACGTGGCGTCCGGGAGGATCTCCGCGCCGCTCGCGGTCAGCATCCGCCGGAGCGCCACGATGTAGCGGTGGCCCTCGGAGAGGTTCACGGACGGCCGGATCAGCAGGGCCTGGTTGCCGCGTCCGGACGACTCGCCCGCCGTCTGCGGCGTGGGCGGCGAGACCGCCTCGGCGTGCATGTCGATCTCGGCGTAGTACGGGTGACGTTCTCCCGTCTCGGCGTCGATCAGCACGATCGGGGCGTCGGCCTCGAGCGAGAGCGCGAGGTCGGTGATCTGGTCGCGGTAGCGCTCCTCGAGGTCGTCGATCCCGAAGGTGACGGCCATGTCGACCTCCGGCACGGACGCGACGATGAGCGCGCCGGGCGAGAAGCCGTCGCTGCGGTTCCACTCGGTCGGGTCCATCGGCTTGCCGGCCGAGTTGCGTGGCATCGACTGCAGGTCGAAGTCGATCCGGCGTCCCGTGTTGGTGAGCGGGTCGGGGCGGGTGAAGTGGTCGTTCGGGAACGGCAACATGCAGAGGCGGTCGTCGGTCTGGTCGCAGGCGGATGCGAGGACCGGGTTCTGGATGGTGACGAAGAACGCGCTGGCTTCCGTGCCGGTGCCGACCTTGGAGTCCTCAGCGGTGACGGTCACCTGGAGGTCGTAGCTGCCCTGGCTGGACGGTGCGGTGACGATGACCGACGCCGCGGTGTCGTCGGAGATCGTGCCGGTGGCAGCGCCGTCCGCGAAGGGTACGAACGCCCCGCCCGGCGGGAACGACGGGCGGCTCGCGACGACATAGCTGCCGCCGATGTCGGTCTGGAAGATCACCAGCAGGTCCGCGCCGGGCGCGACCTGTTCCTGGCCCTTCGGAGCGATGATCGTGACCGTCGGTGCGGGATCGGTCGCGGGCGCGACGATCAGCGAGTTCGCCTGCTCGGCGCGGCCGGTCAGGTCGTCGCGGTCAGCGCGTGCGTCGAGGCGGATGGAGTAGGTCCCGCCGGTCTGGGGCGGGAACACGGTCGCGGTGTTCGTGCCGGTGTCGCCCGGGCCGAAGGCCTCGTCGCCGACGAAGCCGGTGACGTTGCCCTGCTGGTCGATCCAGGAGAGGGAGTACGTGCCCGGCTCGGCGAGCTCGAACGTGATCGGCACCATCGTGTCGACGGTCACCTCGAGCGGCTCAGCGGACGTCGGCGAGGTGATGGAGACGGGGTAGGCCTCCGGTGACGAGGTCTCCGAGCCGGTCGGGGTCGGAGACGGCGTGCCGGTGGGGGTGGGCGACGGGGTGGGCGTCGGCGGGTGCAGGCTCGCGAGGCCGATCCCCGGCGGGCCGATCCGCTTCACCTGGTCCCAGCTGAACGGTGCGAGCGTGCCGACGAGCTGTCCGGCGACGCGGTTGGAGACCGCCGTCGGCCCGCCGAGGATCGTCACGCGCGCGAGGTCGAGCTCCTTGAGCCGTGCTGCGACACCGGCCGGGAGGTCGTCGGTCTTCGTCAGTGCGAGGGCTGCGCCCGTCAGCCCGGCCAACGGTGCCGCGCTGAGGGCGTCCGCGAAGTTCTGTCCCGTGACGACGACGATCTCGGTGGCGTCGTCCGGGATCAGCCCTGCGGCGGTCGCGTAGCGGTCCGCGCCCGCGATCCGGACGACCTCGTCCACGAGCCCTTCGAGCTGGGTCTGCACCCGGTCGGTCACGATCGCCGTCCCTCCGGCAATCACGATCTTGGTCGGTGCCAGCGCGCGGATCGCCTCGACGGTGACCGCGGGGACCGTGTCCTTCTTGACGAGCAGGACCGGCTTGCCGAGGCGTGCGGCTGCTGCGGCCGCAACGAAGCCGTCGGCGAAGGAGCTGCCGTTCGCGACGTAGATGGTGTCGGCCCCGCCGGGGAAGCCCACGCGAGAGATGTTGGCGGCGGTGGCGTGGCGGTCAGCCCCGTCGATGCGGGTCACGGAGCCGGTGGTGTGCGTCCGCAGCTGCGTGACCACGGTGTTCGCGATCGCGTTGACGCCGCCGAGCACGACGATGCGTCCCGGCGCGAGACGCTTGAGCTCGTCGGTGGTGGGCTGCGGCAGGCTGGTCTGCCGGGTCAGCAGCACCGGGGCACCGTCGAGGACGGCCACCGGGGCCGCGGCGAGCGCGTCCGGGAAGTCACCGCGGGTCGCGATGTAGACGACGTCCACGCCGACGTCCACGGAGGTGCGGGAGGCCTCCGCGGCCGTGGCGTCACGGTCAGCGCCAGCGCGTCGCACGACGCGGTCCGTGGCGTCGAAGATCTCGGCCTCGAACCGGTAGTCGCCCTCCGGGAGGGTGAGCCGCACGGTGGCGTCCCAGCCCGTGCCGTTCGTGAGCGCAGGGGTCCGCGAGATGCTGAGCGGGACGAACGGTGCGGTGTGGAGCGGGACCGTGGTCTGATCCTGGACGTCGACGTTGCGGGTTCCGCCCTCGGCGGTCGTGACTCGGGTGCTCGCGAGGCCCGTCGGGCTGCCGTCGTCGTTGGTGATGATCAGCCGGACGCCGAGCTTCTGCTCGTCGCGGAGGTTGCCGCGGTCCGTGATCCGGACCTTGACGCCGACGTCGCCGGCCACGTCGGGCTGCAGCGCGTTCAGACCGCTGAGCTCCCACGACAGCTGTGGTGGGGCCGCATCGACGGGCGTCGACGGCACGAGCAGCACCGTCACG
>CBDTYW010000294.1:0-4340 GCA_965364735.1 uncultured Nitriliruptoria bacterium | reverse complement strand
GAACCTGCCAACGCTTGCCGCGACCTGGGAGACCGGGTACGGCCAGCTGCTCCTCGCCAAGCTCGCGCTCGTCGGCGTTCTCGCCGCCCTCGGCGCGCACAACCACTTCAAGGTCGTCCCCATGCTCGAGCACCGAGACGCAGGCGCCCACGCTGCGCTGCGCCGCACCGTCACCACGGAGGTCGCCGTGGTGATCGTCGTCGTCGCCCTCACCGCCCTCCTCGTGAACGCGTCGCCATCGTGATCGGCCGCGGATCGCTGGGCATCGTGGCCGCGCTCGCCGTGCTCGTTGCGTGTGGCGACGCAACCCCCTCGGCCGACCCGTCAGCGTCCGAGCCCGCGCGCGCCGTCAGCGCGGAACGGGGTAAGGTGCTGTTCAACACCAGCTGCGCCTCCTGCCACGGTGTGGGCGCGGTGGGGACCGGCCAGGGGCCGAGCTTCCTCAATGACGTCTACGTCCCGTCGCACCACGCGGACGGGGCGTTCCTGGTCGCGGTGACGCGCGGCGCTGCCCAGCACCACTGGCGCTTCGGTCCAATGCCGCCGATCGGAGGCGTCACGGCCGAGGACGTCGCCGACATCGTGGCGTACGTCCGCGGGCTCCAGCGGGAGGCAGGCCTGATCGAGTGAGGCCCGGGTGACCGGGCATGGATGGACCGACGTCGACGACGAGCGAGGGAGCGATGCCGATGAACCACGCCGAGATGGATCACGCCGACATGGACCACGGCGCGAGGGGGCACGGTGGCGAGCACGCGGGCCACGGAACCGATCACTCCGGTCACGCTGAGCTGTTCCGCGTCCGGTTCTGGTGGTCGCTGGCGCTGAGCGTCCCGATCATCCTGCTGTCCACGACCGTGCAGGGCTGGCTCGGACTCGACGTCGAGTTCACGGGCCGTGAGGCGCTCGTCGCGGGGCTCGGCGTCGTGGTGTTCGTGTACGGCGGCACGCCGTTCTTCTCGATGGGTCGCGACGAGCTGAAGGACCGCTCGCCCGGGATGATGGCGTTGATCTCGATGGCGATCTCGGTTGCGTTCGGGGCGTCCGCCGCGACCTCCCTCGGGTTCTTCGACCTCGACTTCTGGTGGGAGCTCGCAGCGCTCATCGACGTGATGCTGCTCGGTCATTGGCTGGAGATGCGCGCCGTCGGGCAGGCCTCCTCGGCGCTCGACGAGCTCGCAGCGCTGCTGCCAGACGAGGCTGAGCGCGTCACCGCCGAGGGAACCGAGACCGTGCCCGTGAGCGCGCTCGCGAAGGGCGACGTGGTCCTCGTCCGCCCGGGGGACCGCGTACCGGCCGACGGCGAGATCGTCGACGGCGAGGCCGACTTCGATGAGTCGCTGCTCACCGGTGAGTCCACGCCGGTCCACCGCGGGACCGGTGAGTCCGTCCTCGCCGGCGCGGTCGCTGCAGGATCATCCGTCCGCGTCCGCGTGGAGGGAACGGGCGACGACACCACCATCGCGGGGATCCAGCGGCTCGTGGCCGAGGCACAGAGCTCGACGACCCCGACCCAGCGGCTCGCCGACCGGGCCGCGGCCTTCCTGTTCTGGGTCGCGATCGCGTCGGCCGCGATCACCGCGGTCGCATGGCTGATCTTCGGGGACGCGTCGCAGGCGATCACCCGCACCGTGACCGTCCTGATCATCGCGTGCCCGCACGCTCTCGGGCTCGCCATCCCGCTCGTCGTGTCGATCTCGACGACGACGGCGGCGCGCAACGGGATCCTCGTCCGTGACCGCGTGGCGCTGGAGCGCATGCGCCAGGTCGACACGGTCGTGTTCGACAAGACCGGCACGCTGACGAAGGGCGCGCACATCGTCGCAGACCTGGCAGTGGTCGGTGGCGCCGACCTCGACAGCAGCCTCGCGCTGGCGGCGGCAGCTGAGGCTGACTCCGAGCACCCGCTTGCCCGCGCGATCGTCGCGGCTGCGAACGAGCGTGGCCTGAACGTGCCGACCGCGACGAGATTCGCCGCGAACGCGGGGCGCGGCGTCGTCGCCGAGGTCGAGGCCCACGAGGTCGCGATCGGAGGTCCCGCGATGCTGCGCGACCGCAGCGTCGACGTCGACGACTTCGACGATGCTGCGCGCTCGTCGATCGACGGCTGGCGTGGCCGCGGCGACGCCGTGATCACGGTGCTCGTCGACGGCGAGGCACGTCTGGTCCTCGCGCTGCGCGACGAGGTCCGCGACGTCGCCCGCCAGGCCGTGGGCGACCTTCAGGCCGCCGGCGTCGAGGTCGTCATGCTGACTGGTGACGCCACGGCGGTTGCCGAGGCTGTCGCGGCGGAGCTCGGGATCGCGCGCGTCCGGGCCGAGGTGCTGCCCGAGGACAAGGACAAGGAGATCCAGCAGCTCCAGCGCGGCGGCGCGGTCGTCGCGATGGTCGGCGACGGCGTCAACGACGCACCGGCTCTCGCGCGAGCAGACGTCGGCATCGCCATCGGCGCGGGCACCGACGTCGCGGCCGCAGCCGCGGACATCGTCCTCGCCTCCGACGACCCGCGCAACGTGGCGGTGATGCGTCGGCTGTCCTCCGCGACGTACCGCAAGATGCAGCAGAACCTCGCGTGGGCAGCGGGCTACAACCTGATCGCGATCCCGCTCGCTGCGGGCGCGACGGCGCCGCTCGGCTTCGTCCTCCCGCCCGCCTTCGGCGCGGTCGTCATGAGCGCCTCGACGATCATCGTCGCGATCAACGCGCAGCTGCTGCGCGGTGTCGATCTCGGTCGGGCGACTTCCGGGGCGTAGGCTCCACGACCTGCCTGCGATCAGGAGTGCTTGTGCCCGCACCCACCCCCGCCGAGAAGCCGTTCGCCGGCATCAGCGACGTCCGGGACCGACTCAGCGCCGTCGGGTACCTCCCCAACGACTCGATCGAGACGGTCGTCTACCTGGCGGACCGGCTGGGCAAGCCGATCCTCGTCGAGGGACCGGCCGGCGTCGGCAAGACCGAGCTGGCCAAGGCGATCGCCAAGGTCCGTGAGGCTGACCTCATCCGCCTGCAGTGCTACGAGGGGCTCGACGAGGCCAAGGCGCTGTACGAGTGGAACTACAAGAAGCAGCTGCTCCGCATCCAGATGCAGGACGAGGGGAGCTGGGAAGAGGTCCACGACGACCTGTTCGGTGAGGACTACCTCCTCGAGCGTCCGCTCCTCCGCGCGCTGCGCAACACCAAGGACTCCGTGCTGCTGATCGACGAGGTCGACAAGGTCGACTTCGAGTTCGAGGCGCTGCTGCTCGAGATCCTGTCCGACTTCCAGGTCACGATCCCGGAGCTCGGCACGGTCACGGGGGATCGACGGCCGTTCGTGGTGCTGACCTCGAACAACACCCGTGAGCTGTCCGAGGCGCTGAAGCGTCGCTGCCTCTACCTCTACCTCGACTACCCGGACGTGGAGCGCGAGAAGCAGATCGTCATGTCGCGGGTCCCCGACGCCCCGGAGCATCTCGCCGACCAGCTCGTCCGCGTCGTGCGTTCGCTCCGCCAGCTCGAGCTCAAGAAGCCGCCGTCGGTCTCCGAGACCCTCGACTGGGCGCAGACGCTCATCGAGCTCGGCTACACCGCGATCGACGAGAAGATCACGACCTCGACGCTCAACGTGCTGCTCAAGTACCAGCAGGACATCGCGAAGGCGGAGAAGCACCTGAAGGTGCCGCCGCGCCCCGAGATGAACTGAGCTGCCTGAGCTGATCGGCGGGCTCAGCCCGGTCGCGGGAAGAACTGATCGATCAGGACCGGGTTGCCGTCCGGGTCGATGACGACGATGTTCGCCGGGTCCGTCCCCTCGGCGTCGATCGGCTCGACGGGCGTGAGCCCTGCCTCCGTGAGCCGTGCCTGGATGTCGCGGACGTCGGTGAACTCCTCGAGCAGCGGCATGTTGCCGACCTCGTCCGGTACCTGGAGTCCCGGGTTGAACGTGAGGATGTTCTTGTCGAACATCCCGTGGAACAGCCCGATGACGGCGGGGCCGTTGACGAGGATCAGGTAGTTCTCCTCGGCGCTGCCGCCGGTCACCTCGAAGCCGAGCGCTTCGTAGAACGTTCGGGACGCCGCGAGGTCCGCCACGGTCAGGCTCACGGAGAACGCTCCGAGGTCCAGCTTGCCGATCATGGGTGATCCGTTCCTGTGGTGGTCGTCCGATCCAACCACGCGTGTGTGTCATCCGCTGGTGCCTGGACGTGCCGAGGTGGCCGTGCCTCGTGAGGGGTCGGCCTGCTCGACGTTCTGTGGTGGTGTGGGGTTGGGTCAGGCGGCGGGCCGCTCGATCTCGATCGATGTTGGGGCTCGGTCGATGAACTGGCGTTTCGGTGTGGGTCCACGTGGCTGCAGCAGCG
>CBDTYW010000293.1:0-4424 GCA_965364735.1 uncultured Nitriliruptoria bacterium | reverse complement strand
CCTCTGCCGAGCGGTCAGCCTCGCCCACGGCGGATCGTGGCGGCGTGGCGACCTCGAGGACCTCGACGAGGACGACGATGCGGCCGCGTCGACGCGTCGCGCCGCAGCGCTCGGTCATCGCTCCAGCCCGCACCTGCCGTTCGACGCGGTCGCCACCGCCACCGCCCGCGACGGGGCGTGGGTCGTGCTGGGCGTGGACTCGCCGGTCGGGCGACTCCTCGCTGCCGGACGTCACGACGCCGCCGAGGAGGAGCTGCGCAGCTGGATGGACGTCGCAGGGCGCCACGCGATCGTGCTCGGGATCCGCAACCACCTGACCAAGGACGCCGACCGCGTCATCCGCGCCACGCTCGAGCTCGCCGAGAAGCTCGAGGTCCGCGCCGCCGCCGTCAACGACGTGCGCTACCTGCGACGCGAGGACGTCGTCCTCGCCGACGTGCTGACCTGCATCCGCCATCAGGTCCCGCTGACCCACCTGACCCCGAGCCGCCGGCGCCACCTCGGTCGCGAGACCGCCGAGGCATGGTTCACCTCCTCGGCCGAGCTCGCCCCGCGGTTCGCCGAACGCCCCGACCTGCTCGCCTCCGCCCACGAGGTCGCGACCTCGTGCGACGTCGACCTCCGGCTCGGCCGGCTCCACGTTCCACGCCTGACCGGCATGTCGCCCGAGGTCGCCGCTGGGGAGCTGTACCGCCGCTGCTGGCAAGGCGTCGCGGAGCGGTTCCCGCGGGTCAGCCCCGTCATCCGAGAACGTCTCGAGCGCGAGCTCGCCATGGTCGACCGGCTCGCCCTGCACGACTACTTCCTCGCCGTCGGCGACATCGTCTCCGGGATCCGCGAGATGGGGATCATCGCCGCCTGCCGCGGGTCCGCCGCCGGATCCCTCGTCTGCTACGCGCTGCGGATCTCTGACGTCGACCCGGTCGCGCACGACCTCGCGTTCGAGCGGTTCATGAACCCGTACCGCGACGAGCTGCCCGACATCGACGTCGACGTGGAGTCCGCCCGACGCGAGGAGATCTACGACCTCGTCATCGACCTGTACGGCGAGGACCGCACCGCCTGCGTCGCGATGGTCGAGACCTTCCAGGCGCGCATGGCCATCCGCGAGACCGGCAAGGTGCTGGGCTTCGCGAAGGAGGAGATCGACCACCTCGCGACCTCCTTCACCCACGCCCGCGCCCGCGATGTCCGCGCCGCGATGGGCCAGCTCTCGGAGCTGCGCGGGGCGCGGCTCGACGAGTCCTCGCTGACGTTGCTGTTCGACCTCGTCGAGCGCCTCGACGGCTTTCCGCGTCACATGGCCATGCATCCCTGCGGGATCCTGCTCGCCGACACCGCGCTGCTGGACCGCACCCCGCTGCAACGTTCCGCGCAGGGCTTCCCGATGTCGCAGTTCGACAAGGACGACGTCGCCGCGCTGGGCCTCCTGAAGCTCGACGTCCTCGGCGTGCGGATGCTCTCGGCGATGGCGCACTGCCGGGAGGAGCTCGCCCGCAACCGTGGGATCGACCTCGACGTCACCGAGATCCCGAAGGAGGATCCGCTCACCTACGACCTGCTGCGATCGACCCACACGATCGGGGTCTTCCAGCTGGAGTCGCCCGGCCAGCGCGAGCTCATCGGGCGGCTCCAGCCGGAGCACTTCGGTGACCTCATCACCGAGATCTCGCTGTTCCGCCCCGGCCCGGTGAAGGCCGACATGGTCACGCCGTTCGTCCTGCGTCGTCGGGGCGAGGAGGAGACGATCTACCCGCATCCGTCGCTGACCGCGCCGCTGGAGCAGACCCACGGGGTCGTCGTCTACCACGAGCAGGTCATGGCGGTCCTGAGCGTGCTGACCGGCTGCGACCTCTCCTACGCGGACCTGCTGCGTCGACAGCTCGGTGATGATCGACGGGAGCCGCAGGTCAAGGCCTGGGTCATCGGCCGCGCCACCGAGCGCGGGTACGGGCTGGACGAGATCGAAGGGATCTGGCAGAAGGTCGCGGCGTTCGCGTCGTTCGGGTTCTGCAAGGCGCATGCCGCCGCGTTCGCGGTGCCGACGTACCGATCGGCGTATCTGAAGGCGCACTACATGCCGGAGTTCATCGCGGGGCTGCTCACCCACGATCCGGGGATGTACCCGCGTCGGGTGATCCTGGAGGAGGCGCGCGGGTTCGGCGTGGCGGTGCTGGGCGTGGACGTGAACTGCTCCGACGCGCACTCGACCGCGGAGATCATCGACGCCGGCCACGCCGAGCACCTCCTCGGCATCCGGGGCGGGAGCCTCCCGCCGGGCTGGACGCGCGAGGACCACCGGCCGGTGCCACCGTCCGGGTGGGACCTCGGCGATGCTGGTGACGGTTGGCGTCACGCGGTCCGCGTCGGGTTCGACCACGTGAAGGGGATCTCCACCAACGAGGTCGAGTCGCTGGTCGACGGGCGTCCGTACGGGTCGCTCGCGGACCTGCGTGCTCGCAGCGGCCTGTCGCGCCCGTCCGCGGTGAACCTCTGCAAGGCCGGGGCGATGGACGTCGTGTCGGGGCTGGGTCGCAAGGACGGACCGTCGCACCGTCGTGACGTCGCGCTCGTCGTCGAGGAGCTGTGGCGGACGGCGCGCGCCCAGCAACGCCGAACGGGGCTTGCGGCCGAGCAGATCGTGCTCGATTTGCACGCCGATCACGTTGCGCAGCTGCCCGCGCCGACCGAGGCCGACGTCACCCGGGACGAGCTGTCGGTCCTGGGCATGGACGTGTCGCGCCATCTCATCTCGTACTACGAGCCGCTGCTCGACGCGCTCGGCGTGACCCGCGCGGTCGACCTCGAGTCGTGCCGCAACGGGGAGCGTGTCCGGGTCGCCGGGGTGAAGACGGCGTTGCAGTCACCCGGTCAGCGTTCCGGTTCGCGGGTGATGTTCCTGTCGCTGGACGACCGCACCGGCTCGACGCAGGTGACCTACTTCTCGTCGGTCCTCGACGACGTTGCGTGGACGGTGATGCACTCGTGGATCTTCGTCGCGGAAGGCCGCGTCAGCCGCCGCGGAGCTGACTGGTCCCGTGGACGAACCCGGGGCGCGACGGTCACGGGGCGCCGCGCCTGGAACCTGTCACGGCTGTGGCGGGCGTGGCAGGAGGGCTGGCTGGAGCAGGCGCTGGACGAGAAGGGCACCCCCGCTCCGCACCAACGCGACGACGCCCGCCGACCGGACGGCCTCCAGGTCTCGGAGTGGGGCCGTGGATCCCGGTGAGGCATCACGGTGTGATGGCATCGCCGCAGTCGGTGAACCACCTGACCGAGTCTTCATCGATGACCAGGTGGGCGATCGGCACGCGGCGCCGTCGACCGCGAGGTCGATCGAGAGCCCACCGTCGCCGGTCACGAACTCGTAGTAGGCGGCCTTGGTGAGGTTCATCCGGTGGATCGAGTACTTCTGCGTCACGAGGATCCGCTGGGCCGTCCAGGTCCGCTGGATGACGTCCTGCTCCAGCCAGCACAATCCTTCGCGTTCGCGCTTGACCGGGGGCCCGAGCGGCTCCTCCTCGGTCCAGCGGTACTCGGCGCCTTCGGCCGCCTCGCGGCGGAAGAGGTTGTGGGCGTGCCACTCGGACATGGTGCGCTCCCGCCTCGTGGGGTCGAGGCGAGGACTGCTCGCTGGTCGTCGGTGCGGCAGCGCGCACCAGTGGACGCATGACGCGCATCCCGGTGCTCGTTCGCGATGGTGTGGATCTTCAGGTGCGGGTGCGCAGGTCCTCGACCGTGATGTGCTCGGGCATGTCGTCGCGTGCCGAGCGGCGGTCCTCGAGGCTGGCTGCGTACCGACTGGTGAGGCCGACCGCGGTGAGGCCGTGGGCGAAGATGCTGATCAGCGCCGTGAGGACCACGACGGCGAGGACTTCGTCGGCCGCGGGGGCGTCGAGGGTCTCGACGACCAGCAGCCCGAAGACGATCGAGGCGAGTCCACGCGGGCCGAACCACCCGAGATAGGCGATCGTCCGGGGCAGGAGCCCGGTGCCGATCATGCTCACCGCGACCGGCAGCATCCGCACGATCGTCAGGGTGAGCACGGCGTAGATCGCCGTGCGCAAGGTCACCTGCTCCAGCGACGGCAGGACGAGGACGGCGCCGAAGAAGAAGAACGTCAGCAGGGTCAGCAGCTGCCCTTCGTCCTCTGCGAAGTCTGCCGCGTTCTCGCACTGGTCACGTGCGACGGCTCCGAACGTGAGGCCACCGACGAACGCGCTCACGAAGCCGTTGCCGCCGAGCGCCTCTGCGGTCGCGAAGGCCGCGATGCCGACCGCGAGGGTCGCCAGCTGCCGGAGCGCACCCTCGACCCATCCGCGCCGGACCGCGTGGTCGAGCGCCCAGCCGCCGGCGGCGCCGATGAGGACTCCCGCGCTGACTCCCCAGCCGAGCTGCGCGCCCACGAAGCCGACCCAGTCGCG
>CBDTYW010000292.1:0-4472 GCA_965364735.1 uncultured Nitriliruptoria bacterium | reverse complement strand
GGTGGGGCCGGCGGCAAGGGCGACATGGCGCAGGCCGGCGGCAAGCGTGGAGAGGCGCTCGCGGAGGCGCTCCAGGTGGCCGCGCGCGAAGCCCGCGCCGCTCTGGCCGGTGGGGCCTGATCATGGCGAAGCGCCGGCAGGAGCCGAAGATCCCGAAGCAGGGCCGGGTGCTCGGCGTTGATCTCGGGGAGGTCCGGCTCGGGTGCGCGCTGACTGATCCGGGCCAGATCATCGCCTCGCCGGGCGAGATCCTCCAGCTGACGTCCGAGGCGGACGACGACGAGCTCGTCGACGCCATCGTCGGAGCGGCTCGGGAGCACGAGGTCGTCGGAGTCGTCGTCGGCCTGCCGCGACGTCTGGACGGCCGCGAAGGTCGCGCCGCGGCGCGTGCGCGCCGCATCGCGACGGCGGTGGGGGAGTCCGGCGGGCTGCCCGTCCATCTCATCGACGAGCGCTTCTCCTCGGTGGAGGCCGAGCGCATGATGGCTGACGCCGGGCTCGACAGCCGGCAGCGTCGGGGCCGCGTCGACGGGGTGGCGGCGAGCATCATCCTGCGGGCCTGGCTCGACGGGCGTCGTTGAGCCGTCAATGGCTCGCTCATGTTGGGTACGGTCCCTGCCGCTTCGTCGTGCGGTCGGAGCGCTCGATCGACGGTGGTGGGAACGCGTGGCACTGAGCACCGGTTCGAAGGTCTTCGTGGGCATCGTCGTGCTTGCCGTCGGAGGGACGTTCGGCGCGTTGAACTACGTCGACAGCCAGGTCAAGGGCTCCCCGGTGGCGACCCGGGAGCCGGTCGTCTTCGTCGTGGCCTCGGGTGAGACGGTCGAGACCGTCGGCAACCGGCTCGAGTCCGAGGGCATCGTCCCGAGCGCCTTCTTCTTCAAGCTGTCGGCCCGCAACGACCTCGGCAGCTCTCTGCAGGCCGGCACCTACGATCTGACGACCGGGATGTCCGTCGACGAGGCCATCGCCGCGCTCCAGGACGGGCCGCGCAAGCGTGAGACCGGGACGTTCCGCGTGGAGGAGGGCCTGACCGTCGATCAGACGCTCGCACGACTCGCGGAGCAGACCGAGTACTCCGTCGCCGACTACCGCGCGGTCCTCGACGCGCGGCTCGCAGCCGGCCAGGACGGCGACGGCCTGCTGGACCTGCCGGACTGGGTCCCGCCGCTCGACGAGTTCGGACCCGAGGTCCGTGAGCCGTTCGAGGGCATGTTCATGCCAGACACCTACGACGTCTTCCTCGACGAGTCCGCTCTGGGGGTCCTGCAGCGGATGGTCAACGAGCTGAAGGTCGTCGTCGCGGACATCACGCAGGAACAGATCGCCGCCGCGGACGCCCGCGGGCTCACCCAGTACGACATGCTGACCCTCGCGAGCCTCATCGAGCGTGAGACCCGGGTTCCGTCGGAACGTGTGACCGTTTCCGGGGTCATCGCGAACCGCCTGGAGATCGGGCAGCTGCTCCAGATCGACGCGACGGTGCTCTACGCGCTCGGAGAGACGAAGGAACGGGTGCTCTTCGACGACCTCGAGGTCGACTCGCCCTACAACACCTACGTCACGCCGGGTATCCCGCCGACGCCGATCTCCGGCGCGGGGCGTCGCTCGATCCAGGCGGCGTACACCCCCGAGGACCACGGGTTCTTCTACTACGTCCTCGACCCGGTGTGTGATGGGACCCACCGCTTCGGCGCCACGTTGAGCGAGCACAACCGCAACGTCGCGGACTTCCGCTCAGGCGGACGCTGCGGCGTCTCGTGACGTCGGCTCGCACCGGCCTGCTGGGGTTGCTCGGCTGGCCGGTGGCCCACAGCCTCAGCCCGGCGTTGCACACGGCTGCGCTGGACGACCTCGGGCTCGACCTCGCCTACCTGGCGCTGCCCGTCGCGCCGGAGGCCCTGCTGGTCGCCGTACGCGGACTCGTCGCCATGCGCTTCCGGGGAGCGAACGTCACCGTGCCTCACAAGCAGGAGGTCATGCAGGCCTGTGACCGGGTGACCGACGAGGCTCGTCGCATCGGGGCCGTCAACACGCTGGTGCCGACCGATGACGGGCTGGTGGGCGAGAACACCGACGCCCGCGGGCTGGCCGCTGCGCTTCGTGCGGTCGAGGACGACCTCGACGCACGTCCCGGGCTCGTGGTCGGGACCGGCGGGGCTGCCCGGGCGGCCGTCGTCGCGCTGGAGCGCCTGGGCGTGCGCGTCGTGGTTGCCGGGCGTCGGCCAGATGCTGCTGCGGACGTCGCCGCGCTCGTCGCGGGACGGGCGATCGATCTCGCTGACACCGCCGCGGTGCGTACGGCCTGCGTGGACGCGGTCGTGGTGAACGCCACGTCGCTGGGGCTGCACGGGGAGTCCCTCCCGGCCGTCCTGCTCGATCTGCCGGAGGGCTCTGTCGCGCAGGACCTCGTCTACAACCCGGCGGTCACGCCGTTCCTCGCGGCTGCCCGAGCACGTGGGCTCCGAGGCCATGACGGGCTCGGCATGCTGGTCGAGCAGGCGGCCCTCAGCCTCACGGCGTGGACGGGGCGGGATCCTGACCGCGAGGTGATGTGGGCGGCTGCTCGCGCGGCGCTCGGAAGGGCCTGAGACGGCCCGCGACGCAGGCTGAACCAGCGGCGCCGGCGGCCGACAGGGGATCGGAGGGTGGTCGCAGACCGCCTGACATGCCAGCTGCCGTCGGATCACCGTCCGGTGCGCTGGGATGTGCCCGACCAGCGCCCGGTGACCGATGAGCAACGTCCCGACGAGCGCCACCATCAAGGTGGTGGTGACCGGCCCTGTGGGGTCGGTGATCCGCACGTTCGTGGAAGCGCTCAGCGACATGAGCGTGTCGTCATCGCCGTCCGACGCCCTGGTTCGGCCGGGCCGTTCCGCGCCCGTGCCGGTCGACTTCGGCCGCGCCCGGCTCAGCGATGATCTGACGTTCCACCTGTTCGGGACCTCCGAGCCGGCGGCGCTGGAGTCCGTGTGGCCGATCGTCGAGGACGGGCTGCTCGGTGCGGTCGTCCTGGTGGACACGGTCGAGCCCGACTGGCTGACGTCGACGCGTCGGCGGATCCGGGAGCTCGAGACGCTCGGCACGTCGTCCTGGATCGTCGGCGCGATCGCGCCGTCCGACGTCGGCGCGATCCGACGTGATCTCGGCCTGGAGCCCACGAAGGTCTCTGTCGACACCGACCCGTTCGAGAAGGGCTCCTGCCGCGCGACCGTGCTTGCGCTCCTTCGTGCCTCGATCTCGATGCCGACCATCGTGTTCGGAGCGTCCGGATGAAGCAGCTCGGGCAGATCCTCGTCGACCGTGGGCTCATCACGCCGGACCAGCTCCAGGATGCCCTGGACGAGCAGAAGAGCGTCGGCAAGTCGCTCGGCCGGGTCCTGATCGACCGCGGCGTGCTGACGGAGCGTGACCTCGTCGCGGCGCTGGCCGCCCAGATCGGGCTCGAGTTCGTCGACCTGTCCGACATCGAGGTGGACGTCGCGGCCGCGACCTCGATCTCCGACGCCATCGCGCGCCGCTACACCGCCGTCCCGATCGGGTACGACGAGGACCGGCGCCTGATCGTCGCGATGAGCGACCCGGCGAACGTCTTCGCCCTCGATGACATCCGCACCATCACCGGGTGTGAGGTCAAGCCGGTCGTGTCGACGCGTGAGGACATCACGGCCGCGATCGAGAAGTACCACTCGATGACCGAGGACATCGAGCGCATCGCGGGTGACTTCGAGGCCGACGTCGAGATGAACGATCTCTCGGCGCTCAAGGAGGTCACGGAGGAGGCGCCGATCGTCAAGTTCGTCAACCTGCTGATCCGGCAGGCGGTCGTCGACGGTGCCTCGGACATCCACATCGAGCCGACAGAGCGTGATCTCCGCGTCCGCTACCGCATCGACGGCGTGCTCAACGAGGTCATGCGCTCCCCGAAGTCGATCCAGTCCGGCGTCATCTCGCGGCTCAAGATCATGGCTGAGGTCGACATCGCCGAGCGGCGCATCCCGCAGGACGGCCGCATCGCCCTGCACGTGAACAAGAAGCCGATCGACCTGCGCTTCTCGACGCTGCCGACGGTCTACGGCGAGAAGATCGTCATGCGCATCCTCGACAAGACTGCGGTGATGCTCAGCCTCGATGACCTCGGGTTCCTCGAGTACAACTTCAGGGTGTTCGAGGAGTGCTACCGCAAGCCGTACGGGCTCATCCTCGTGACCGGGCCGACGGGATCGGGCAAGTCGACGACGCTCTACGCGACGTTGAACGTCGTCAACGAGGCCGCGGTCAACATCATCACCACCGAGGACCCGGTCGAGTACCGCCTCGACGGGATCAACCAGGTCCAGGTCAACTCGAAGGTCGGGCTCACGTTCGCGACGGCCCTGCGATCGATCCTGCGTCAGGACCCCGACATCGTCCTGGTCGGCGAGATGCGTGACCGCGAGACGGCACAGATCGGCATCGAAGCTGCGCTGACC
>CBDTYW010000291.1:0-4513 GCA_965364735.1 uncultured Nitriliruptoria bacterium | reverse complement strand
CACCACGAAGGTCGTGTCTCGAGCGGCGGGAGGGTTCTTGGTCGTCATGCTGACATATAACCGCATTGGTTATGCTGCGTCAACATGCTCCTTCTGGGATCTCGATGTGGAGAGGAGGCCCGCGGGGCTTACCGTTCAAGGATGGACACCACACCGCTTCCCCTCGTCATCCCTGGAACCGACGCGCCGCTCGCCGCAGGTGAGCTGGTCGTCTTCCGCGACCGCAAGAAGCGCCGCTACCTCGTAGAGCTCACCGCTGGCACGCAGTGGCACAGCCACTCGGGGATGCTGGAGCACAACGCCGTCATCGGCCAGCCGGAGGGCACGACCGCCCGCACGGTCAAGAACATGGAGATCGTCGTCATGCGCCCGACGCGCGAGGACTACGTCCTCAAGATGAAGCGCGGCGCGCAGGTGATCTATCCCAAGGACCAGGCCGCGATCCTCGCCGCGGCCGATGTCCGCGCCGGCTGCACGGTCATCGAGGCCGGAGCAGGCAGCGGCGCGCTCACGCTCGCCCTCCTCGACGCCGTGGGCCCGGACGGGACCGTCATCAGCGTCGAGCGACGCGACGACCACCTCGTGCACGCCCGCCGCAACGTCGAGCGCTTCCACGGCGGGCATCCCGAGAACTGGGACGTCCGCGTCGGCGATGTCGCAGACGTGCTTCCTGACGTCAAGGTCCATCGGGTCATCTTCGACCTGCTCGAGCCATGGCTTCACGTCGACGGCGCGGCCCAGGCGCTGTCGCCTGGTGGCATCGTGCTCGCGTACACCCCGTCGGTCCCGCAGGTCATGAACTTCCACGAGGCGCTCAAGGCCCACGGCTGCTTCACCCCGGCCCAGACGAACGAGACCTTGGTCCGGGGCTGGGACGTGGACGGGCTCGCGGTGCGCCCCGCGCATCGCATGGTGGCGCACACGGCGTTCCTCACGGTGTCCCGACGCACCGCAGCAGCGCGACCGATCCCGGCCGATCCCGACCTCGAAGCGGCCGAGCCCGGCACGGTCGACGGCGGCGCCTGAGCTGACACTCAGTGTCGTAGGCGCAACGTGGAGCGCACAACTGAACGCCGAAAGATTGAGCGCTCGGCGCAGCGCCGTCTAGTGTGCCATCATCGAGACGTTCCCCGTTGCTGCCGTGTGGGCGGGAGTGACGGGACGCTCGGGCCCGATCAACAGAGGGGACGTCACGTGGTGGACGTGGCCGAACAAGAGATCATCCGGACCGTCATCATCGATGACTCCGCGGACCTGCGCAACCTGCTCCGGATGGTGCTCGACCGTGACCCACGGTTCGTGGTCGTCGGCGAAGGCGACAACGGTCGTTCCGGCGTGGCGGTCACGTTCGAGACCAAGCCCGACCTCGTCGTCCTCGACCTCGCGATGCCGGTGATGGATGGCTACGAGGCGCTGCGACAGCTCCGGGAGAAGCACCCTGAGCTCCCGGTCGTCGTGATCCTGTCGGGCTTCGCGGCCGAGGACACTGAGGACACCGCCCGACGACTCGGTGCGTCGGGGTACCTGGAGAAGGGCTTCGCGCTCGCGGAGGTTGCCAACCGGCTCGCCGAGTCCTGCTACGAGGCACGCGCCTCGGCGGCCGCCGAGTCAGCCTGACGTCGCTCGGGGGCGGATCTGGCGTCGCCGTTCCCCCCCGCGGGCGACGGACGAACCTATACTCCGGGTCCTGGGCCGTCGCGAGATGGTGGTCGTGACGGCTTGCCCCGCTGTCAGGAGCCGCAGTGCCCGACTCGATTGGACGATCCCCACGAGCGAACGAGCCCGAGGAGGTTCCTGACGAGGGGGTCCAGGTGTTCCGCGGAGCCGATCTGGTCGGCCCGGACGATGCGACGCCCGGCACTCCGGAGGAGCTCCGTGATCTCCGCGAGGAGGCCGAGGCCCTGCGTCAGCGGCTCGAGGCGAGCCCGACTCGTGTGCGGGTGCTGGAAGAACGACTCCTCGAGACCCGCGGTCGCCTCCAGGGCGCGATGAGCCAGAACGAGAAGCTCACCGACACCTTGCGTGCTGCCAAGGAGCAGCTGACGGCCCTGCGCGATGAGGTCGAGAAGCTCGCCACTCCGCCGCAGACGTACGGCGCCTTCCTCGCGCTCGTCGACGAGGAGGAGTCGCAGGCCGACGTCATGGTCCAGGGGCGCAAGCTCCGTGTGGTCATCGGGCCGGAGATCGACACCGAGGGCCTGCACGTCGGCCAGGAGGTCCGGCTGAACGAGGCGATGAACATCGTCGGGGTCGGGTCCTACGACGACCGGGGCGAGATCATGATGGTCTCGGAGCTGCTGGGCGACGGTCGCATCCTCGTCGTCGGCCAGACCGACGACGAACGCGTCGTCCACCTCGCGGAGCCGCTCGTCGGCCAGCCCCTCAAGGCCGGCGACAGCGTTCTGGTCGACGGCCGTTCGAACCACGCGATCGAGCGCATCCCGAAGGCGGAGGTCGAGCAGCTGGTGCTCGAGCAGGTCCCGGACATCACCTACGACATGATCGGTGGGCTCAAGGACCAGGTCGAGGCGATCCGTGACGCCGTCGAGCTCCCGTACCTCCACGGTGACCTGTTCGTCGAGCATGAGCTGCGTCCTCCGAAGGGCATCCTGCTCTACGGCCCTCCGGGCTGCGGAAAGACGATGATCGCCAAGGCGGTCGCGAACGCGCTCGCCAAGCGCGTCGCCGAAAAGACCGGACGCGACGACGTCACCAGCTACTTCCTCAACGTGAAGGGGCCGGAGCTGCTGAACAAGTACGTCGGCGAGACCGAGCGGCAGATCCGCCTCATCTTCCAGCGCGCACGCGAGAAGTCGTCCGAGGGCTACCCCGTCATCGTCTTCTTCGATGAGATGGAGTCGCTCTTCCGGACCCGCGGATCGGGCATCAGCTCGGATGTCGAGACGACGATCGTCCCGCAGCTGCTCGCCGAGATCGACGGCGTGGAGTCCTTGAAGGACGTCGTGGTCATCGGTGCATCGAACCGCGAGGACATGATCGATCCCGCAATCCTTCGCCCAGGTCGTCTCGACGTGAAGATCAAGGTCGAGCGTCCCGGAGAGGATGCAGCTCGCGAAATCTTCGCCATCTACCTCCACGCGAAGCTCCCGCTGCACCCGGATGCTCTCGCCGCCCACGGGGGATCGGAGCAGGACACCGTCGACGACATGATCGAGCGCACGGTCACGAAGATGTACTCGGAGGACGAGGACAACCGGTTCCTCGAGGTCACCTACGCGAACGGGGAGAAGGAGGTCCTGTACTTCAAGGACTTCAACTCCGGCGCGATGATCGAGAACGTCGTGGCCCGGGCGAAGAAGTACGCCATCAAGCGCTTCCTGGAGATCGGCGAGAAGGGCATCGCCTCCGATGATCTCCTGCTCGCGATCCGTGACGAGTTCCGCGAGAACGAGGACCTCCCGAACACCACCAACCCCGACGACTGGGCGCGCATCTCCGGCAAGAAGGGGGAGCGGATCGTCTACATCCGGACGCTCATCTCCGACAGCAACGCCGCGAGCCGAGCCATCGAGAACGTCAACCCGGGCCAATACCTCTGACCTGATCCCGCCCGGATCCTCTCACCGGCAAGGTGATGGCCGCGCTGCGTGGCGGACCATGCGCTCAATGGCACATCACGTCCGTATGGGCCTCGCTGGCGGGAAGATCGACCTTGAAGCGCGCGCTGATCGCTCGAAATTGCTGACACAACGTAGTATTTGTGTGCCGAGAGTGCGCGCTCAGCGCCACGCTGGGCGGACAATCTGTGACTGAGAGTGATCACTGCCGTTGATGAGGGCGTTACCCCTTCCAACGCCGCGGCCCGTTGTGGTCCCCTGTTGGACGTGGTCGCCCCGTTCAGCATCCCGTGAAGGACCCCAAGTGCGTCGCCCCATCTCCCGGCTCATCGCCATGTCGCTCGTCAGCGCATCCTTCGCGGTGCTCGCGCCCCAGGTCGCCACCGCCGCACCGGTGCACGGCGCCGTCGTCGAGGGATCAATCCGTGGCGGCACGCCGCACTTCCGTGACGGTGACGTCCGCGCGATCGTCCAGATCGGCGACCGGGTCGTCGTTGGTGGCAGCTTCGACCGCGTGGCGGAGAGCGGCGTGCAGACCTATCAGGAGAACATCGCGGCGTACGACCGCTACACGGGCAAGCTCGACCATGACTTCCTCCCGACCCTCGACGGTCGGGTCCGAGGTCTCGCGGACGGCGGGGACGGGACCGTCATCGCGGTCGGTGAGTTCAACTCGGTCAACGGCATCAACCGCCGCAAGGCCGTGAAGCTCGACCTCGCCACCGGTCAGGTGATCACCGCCTTCAAGGCCAACGCCAACGCCTACATCAACGACGTGGCCGTGGCCAACGGGCGGGTCTATCTCGGTGGGGTCTTCGCGACGGTCAAGAACCAACCCCGCGCCCGCCTCGCGGCCGTCGACCTCACGACCGGCGACCCCCTCGCGGACTTCGACTTCCCCATCTCGACCCAGCTCGGATGGGGCCTCGAGGTCC
>CBDTYW010000290.1:0-4548 GCA_965364735.1 uncultured Nitriliruptoria bacterium | reverse complement strand
GGCGCTCATGGGCGCCACCGCCCTGCCGGCCCCGATCCCGCCGACGGCCCGCCCGCTCGTCTGACGCCGGTCCTCGCGGGGCGACGGTGTCCGGCACGCCACGCTCGCTGCGATCCGTGGCCATCTGGCGGCGTCGTCGAGGTGACGCCGAGCGCTTCCGCGGAAGCGCTCGGCACCACTGCGTCAGACGATGAGGAGCCTCGCGCGGGGTACCCCGAGGTGCACCAGATCGTCCGGGTCGCTGGTCGCGACGACGCCGCGGTGGGCGAGGGCGACCAGCGCGACGTGCGCGTCGCTGATGTCTGACGTGCCGCTGGTCGCGAGCAGCGCGCCGACGTCGCGAGCCGCATCGTCGTCGAGCACGAGCGTCTCCACCGACCGCAGCGCGAGCGCGACGCGGGCCTGTCGTCGTCCGCGCCAGACCTGCGCGAGGACGGTCGCCGGCACGTAGACCCGACGTTCGTCGTCCAGCGCCGCACCGATCAGCTCGCTGATCCGATGGTCACCGCGCTCGACAGCGATCAGGGATCCGGCGTCGAGGACCAGGGCGGTCATGCTTCGTCCGCCGTGCTCGAGGCCTGGCTCGCGTCGCCCGCGGCCGCAGCGAAGGCGCGGTCGTAGTCCTGACGGGCCTGTCGCCGCACGGCTTCGGGTGCGGGGCCGTGTTCCCGCTCGATGTCTTCGAGCACGGCGCGGAGCAGCTCGCGGCGGAGGTTGCGCTCGACGAACTGCTCCGCGAAGTCGTCGAGGTTGCCGAGCAGCTCGACGGCCGCGTCGAGGTCGTCGCCGAGGTAGGTCTCGATCTGGCGCGCGGTCTCGGCGGCCAGGTCCCGCTCAACCGCCTGCCTCGCGTCGTAGGGCACGTAGCCGAGGTGCTTGGAGAGGTGTCCCGGGGTGAGCGCGAGCTCGCGCTCGACGCGGAACACGTCCTGCACACCGGGCTCGCGGCGCCCGGCCTTCCAGTCGCTGAGCAGCTGCGGGCTGATCCCGGCAGCCCGCGCCACCTCGGCCTGTACGCGGTCGTCGAGCGCGGCGGTGAGCGCGGCTGCGAACCTCTTGAGCGTGGCTGCGGCCATCGTCTGCTCCTTGCGTAGTGCGATGCGTGCAGCGTATGGCAGTGCGACAGAAGCGTCGAGCGGCGGCCCACCCGCCCTGTGGAGAAGCTGTCCCTCAGGCCTCGGGGAGCAGCCGGAACCCGAGGACGCGGAAGTCGTGGTCGAGGCCCAGCACGGCGTCGGCTCGGTCGAGGCGAGCCGTCGCCGCTCCGACGGCGTCGGCGTCGGACAAGCGCAGGTCCTGGTGCTGTGCCATGAGGTCGAACGCCGCGCCCCGCACCTCCGGGTCGCTCTCGCGCAGGTGCAGTCCGCCGCTCGCGACGGCTTGCTCGATGACGACCCGGAACGTGGCGACGGCCTCGGGGCCGGCGTCGTAGCGCAGCCGCGTCGCCGTCTCTCCGATGACCGGGTCGCTGGTGACGAACGTCGCCCGCTCCTTGCGCAGATCGACCCACGCCGCAGCCACCTTCTGATGTGCGCGGTCGCGGCGCCGGACGAGGGCGATGAACGCGCCGGTGTCGATGTAGACGTGGGTCACGCGCGGTACGTGCCGGGCTGCTCAGCCGCTTGGTAGAGGTAGCGGTCGTGCTCCTCGGCGACGTCGTCCGGACCGTCGTCGTCTTCGACCAGCCCGACGAGGGCGTCCAGGGGGTTGTCATCGAGATCAACGAGATCGTCGAGATGCAGGCACGGATGGACATGATCGGGCTGGTCGTCGAGGACCTCGCGGCCTCGGTGGCGTTCTACCGCCAGCTCGGGCTCGAGTTCCCCGAGGGCTCCGAGAGCGATCCGCACGTCGAGGCAACGCTGCCCGGTGGCATCCGGTTCGCGCTCGACCCCGTCGCGACGGTGCGATCGTTCCACCCCGGCTGGGCCGCCCCGACGGGCTCGCCTCGGATCCCCGGCGTTTCCGGCTGAAGGTGCGGACCGTTCGATACCCGCAGTATGTTCGTGGCGCGGCGGTCGGTGGTCGACCGAGCAAGGCCATCCAGGGAGCTGAAGCATGACGATCCGAGTTGTCCAGTGGTCCACCGGCAACGTGGGGCGCAACTGCATCGCCGGGATCCTCGCCAAGCCGGGGCTGGAGCTCGTCGGCGTGTTCGTCTCGTCCGACGCGAAGGTCGGCATGGACGCAGGTGAGCTCGCGCGGCTCGACGTCGTGACCGGCGTGAAGGCCACCAACGACGCCGACGCGCTGATCGCGCTCAAGCCCGACATCATCGTGCACACCTCCATGGCCGACGACCGTCTGTTCGAGGCGCTCGAGGACCTCGAGAAGTTCTTGCTCGCCGGCATCAACGTCATCACCTCGTCACCGGTGTTCCTGCTCTACCCGCAGGGGATGGACAGCCCCGAGATGGTGCAGCCGGTCATCGACGCGGCGACCAAGGGCGGCGTGTCGATCCACATGAACGGCGTCGACCCCGGATTCGCGAACGACATCCTGCCGCTCACGATCACGTCGATCTCCGAGCGCATCGACGAGGTCCGCTGCAGCGAGGTGCTGAACTACAACACCTACAACCAGTGGATGATCCTCCACGACGTCATGGGCTTCGGCAAGGCGCTCGACGACGAGACCTCGATGCTGCTGATGGACGGTGTGCTCGTCCTCGCCTGGGGCGCGGTCGTCCGACAGATCGCCGCTGCGCTGGACCTCGAGCTCGACGAGGTCACCCAGTTCTTCGAGAAGGTCGCCGCGCCCGAAGACATCCAGGTCGACGCCGGCGTGATCCCGAAGGGCACCCAGGCTGGGCTGCGCTTCGAGGTCCGCGGGATGGTCAACGGGGTCGCACGCGTCGTGCTTGAGCACGTCACCCGGACCCACGACGATCTCGCCCCGCACTGGCCGCAGCCGGCCGGGCAGGGCTGCTACCGCGTCGAGGTCAAGGGCGAGCCGAACTACACCGTCGACCTGCAGCTCATGGGCGAGGACGGTGACCACAACACCGGCGGGCTCAAGGCCACGGCGATGCGCCTGGTCAACGCCGTGCCGGCCGTCGTCGCGGCAGAGCCCGGCCTGATCACGATCATGGACCTGCCGACGATCACTGGCGCTGGGCTCGTCAACACCGCATCGGCCTGACGCTCCGATCGGTCAGAAGTCCTCGCTGTCGATCGGCGCGGGCCACGGCGCGACCTTCGTCGGCAGCTCCCCGGGCAGTCGTTCGTCCTTGGGGCGCTCGGGGCGTGCCGGCCGTGGCGGTGGCGGTGGCGTGTTTCCGTGCGCGTGGTCGTGGAGGTCGCCGTCGGGGAGGATCCCTGCGGACACGGCGAACGCTGCGAGCAACGTCGCTGCCGGGACCGCCGCGATCAGCCCGAGCGAGCCGACGATGGTCTTGACGATCTCCTCCGCGATGACCTCGCTCGCGATGATCTCGCCGACGGGCAGGCCACCTGTCGTGAACACGAGCAGCGTCGCGAGGCTGGCGCCCGCGTAGGCCAGGACGAGCGTGTTGACGGTGGAGGAGATGTGGTCGCGGCCGACGACCATGGCCCGCGTGAACAGCTCTCGGGTCCCGAGGTGGTCGTCGGCGCGGTGCAGCTGGAAGACCGTGGATGCCTGAGCGATCGTCACGTCGTCGAGCACGCCGAGCGTCGCGATGATGAGCCCGGCGAGGACCAGCCCACGCAGGTCGAGGTCCGGGATGAGGAAGTTCGCGAGCTGGACCTCCTCGCTGGTCAGCCCGGTGAGGCTCGTCGAGTCGATGAAGTACACGCCGAGCGCGATCGTCAGCAGGAGCGCGGCCGTCGTGCCGAGCACCGCTGCGGTGGTGACGACGTTCACCCCGTGCGTCAGGTAGAGCGTCACGAGCATGACCGCCATCGCCCCGAAGAGCGCGACCATCGAGGGGTTCGCGCCGCTGAGGATCGCAGGCAGGATGAACTGCGTGACGATCGCCATCGACAGGCCGAGGCTGATCAGGCTGCGGACGCCGTGCCAGCCGCCGACGGCGATGACCGTCACGGCGAACAACAGCCCGAGGCGCCACAGCGCGGAGCGTCGTGGGAAGTCCGCGAGGAAGTAGTCGATGACCTCGTTGCCGTCCCCGTCCTCGAAGATCGAGCGGGCCATCAGGACCCGGTCGCCGACGTCGAGCGGGGGGAGGCCCTTCGCGATGGTGGAGATCTCGACGTCGTCGCCCGCTTCGGGGCCCGTGGAGACGTCGACGTTGATGAGCAGCGTGTCGGTGCGTCCGACGATCGGATCGTCGTAGTCAGCCTCGGTGACCTCGATCGCGCGGATGACCCCCTCAACGAGCTCTTGACTCTCGAAGTCGCCGACGTCCGGGATGGCGTCGCGATCGGGCCAGAGCGAGAAGACGCCGATCCCGGTGACGACCACGAGCGCGATCACGATCGCCAGCAACCCACGGTGCACGCGCCGTGCCTGCGCGCGAGCAGCGCGGTCCGCGGCCGTCATGGGCGATCCTCCTGCGTGCGGCCTCTGCGGAGGCGGGTCGCTGCGGCGATCGCCGCAGCCCCCAGCACG
>CBDTYW010000289.1:0-4555 GCA_965364735.1 uncultured Nitriliruptoria bacterium | reverse complement strand
CAGGTGGTCGCCGGGGAGGGCGGTGACGAGGACCGGGCCCGGGTCGGTGAGGTCGCCGCGCTCCGCGGTCTGCGCGGTGTCCACGTCCTCGGGGATCTGGCTCGGTGGCGGCTCGACCGGGGCGGGAATGGCCGGCGACGCCGCCACGGGCGGGGGGTCCACGACGTCGAGGGCGGGGAGCTCGTCGCCGGGGGGGTCGTCGACGTCGACAGGTGTCTCAGAGGTCGTCGGGGGCAGCGGGATCGGCGGCCAGCTGGTCTGCGCCACCGCCGGCGAGACGGGGCCCGCGACGCTGACCGCCACGACCGACAACGTCATGGCCTGGTCGAAGAGCCGGCGCCGGAGCGTTCCGACCCGCCCTTCCAGGTTGCGCGCCACCGGGCTGCGGCTGCCGCAGGAGACCGCGAGGAACGCAAGGTTCGTCACGATCAGCCATGTGGCCACCAGGCACGTGGCGACCCAGGCAAGGAGGTGGACCGCGTTGATCGCGAGCTGTTCCTGGGTCTGCACGCCGAGCATCGCGAGCCCGGGTGCCGAAACGACGAGCATCGTGACGAGGAGCGCGGGAACGCTGGCCAACGCCAGCGTCGCGACGATCTGGGTGAGCCTTCTGCCAAGCGCCACGTCACATGCCCCTCTTGCATCGTGTTGCGCCGTGTTGTTCGGCGTCTGGACAGCAAGGTGTCCTATCGTGTCAGGTCGTGTCAACCCGTGTGTGCGCGCTTCGCTCGGTGTGGGATCCGGGACCTGCGCTGACGGTCGTTAGACTCCGCTGCGACTCTCCAGACACACGGAACGAGCCCGACGTGCCGCGCATCGCCATCGACGTCCTGCTGAAGCCCGAGATTCTCGACCCCCAGGGTCGTGCCGTCGAGGCCGCCCTTCCGGGACTCGGCCACGACGGGGTCAGCCACGTCCGCGTGGGCAAGCACCTCGAGCTCGACGTCGACGCGAGCGAGGACGAGCTCCCGGCGCTCGTCGACAAGCTCTGCGCGGACTTCCTCACCAACCCGGTGATCGAGACCTACACCTGGCGCGTCGTCGACGGCAGCTGAGCGAGCACCCCATGGATCGCAGTCCCGGAGGGATCGGCGACGGGCTGGCCTCGTTGCCGTCCGGTGAACCCGTCCTGCCGCGATGGTTCGCGATCATCATGGTGATCCTCGTCCCGCTGGGGATCGCGATCACCGCCTGGGCGTTCCTGTCGATCGAGTCCGAGGACATCTCGCCGGCCGCCCGCCGTCCGCCGGGGACCGCAGAGATCACCCATGAGCGCGGCGGCGCTGCGCTGAACGAGATCGTCGACACCGAGGACGGTCCCGGCTGCACGGCCGGGATGACGCTGGTCGGCGACATCGGCGCGCGTGCCGCGCTGCGACGGGCGCTGAGCACCGTCTGCGGGCTCATCGCGCGCGATGAGCTCGGCCTCGACCTCACCGCGGCAGGCGTGGACGCCGCCGTTCGTGAGGGCATCCGGGTGCGGATGGCTGTCTTCGAGCTGACCGGCGTCGACGCGTCGAGCCGGGTCGAGGACGGCACGATCGTCATGGAGCTGAACGCCAAGTTCCAGTTCCGCGACGCGTCGTCGGCCGCCCCGATCCTCGCGTCCGAGCTCGCGCACTTCGCGCAGGGCTTCCCGGGCCGTGCGGTCTCGGCGCAGTCCCAGCTTGCGGCGCTGCTCGAGCAGCGCATCGCCTGCAAGAACCTGACAGCACGCGGCGACCTTCCGCGTGGTTGTCTCGACGTCGAGCAGCTCATGCTCGACCCCGACCCGCTCGCGGCGCTCATCGCTGCGGGCTTCGACGACGAGGAGTCGCGATGACCGTCCGCATCGGCGTGGTCACCTTCCCGGGATCCCTGGACGATCGCGACGCTGGCGTTGCCGTCGTCGCAGGTGGTGCCGAGGCCGTTCCGCTCTGGCACGCCGACACCGACCTCTCCGGCGTGGACGCGGTGGTGCTGCCGGGTGGCTTCTCCTACGGCGACTACCTGCGCTGTGGGGCGGTGGCCCACCGGGCCGCGATCATCCCCGCGATCCGTGACTTCGCGGACGCCGGCGGTCCGGTCCTCGGCATCTGCAACGGCTTCCAGATTCTCTGCGAGGCCGGCCTGCTCCCCGGGGCGCTGCTCCGCAACGAGCGGCTGCGCTTCGTCTCCCGCCAGATCGAGCTCACGGTCGAGCGCGACACGCCGTGGACGTCGCGGTATGCGGTCGGTCAGCGCATCACGATCCCGATCAAGAACGGTGAGGGCCGCTACCACGCGTCGCCCGAGACGCTCGCCGAGCTCAACGACGAGGGTCGCGTCGTCTTCCGCTACGTCGACGGCGACAACCCGAACGGCTCGATCGAGGACATCGCCGGCATCTGCAGCCCCGGCGGCAACGTCGTCGGGCTGATGCCGCACCCAGAGCACGCGGTGGACGCGGCCTTGGCGGGTGGCGACGGCGGGCTCGCGATGTTCAGCGGCATCGTCGCGCATCTGCGCGCGGCAGCGGTCGGCGTCTGACGGGAGGCCGCCGGTGCTCGAGCTCCGTGGTCTCCGGAAGCGGTACGACACGGTCGTCGCTCTTGACGGCGTCGACCTCACCGCGCACGAAGGCCGCCTCGTCGGGTTCCTCGGGCCGAACGGTGCCGGCAAGACGACCACGATGCGCTCGGTCTTCGGCCTGGTCGGGCTCGACGCCGGCACGGTCAGCTGGCGGGGCGCGCAGATCGACGCTGACGCTCGGCTCGCCTTCGGCTACCTGCCCGAGGAGCGTGGCCTGTACCCGCGCATGGCCATCGGTCGACAGCTGTCCTACTTCGGGGAGCTTCACGGGGCCAGCCGCCGCGACGCGGACGCTGCTGCCATGTCCTGGCTCGAGCGTCTCGGCCTCGCCGACCGCGCAGGTGACCGCGTCGACCAGCTGAGCCATGGCAACCAGCAGCGCGTCCAGCTTGCCGCGGCGCTCGTCCACGAGCCCGACCTGCTCGTCCTCGATGAGCCGTTCACCGGTCTTGATCCGATCGGCGTCGACGACATGATCGCCGTCCTCCGGGAGCAGGCAGCGCGCGGCGTTGCCGTGGTCTTCTCGTCGCATCAGCTGGAGCTCGTCGAAGACCTGTGCGACGACGTCACCGTGATCGCGCGCGGGCAGGTGGTCCTCGAGGGCAGCCTCGACGAGGTCCGGGCCAGCGCCCACCACCGGCTGATCCGCATCGCCCTCCCGGACCCGGCAGCGTTGACCGTGCCGGTCGGGGCGGACGTCGTCGAGCGGGGCGACCACCATCTCGTCCTGCGGGTCGCGGCAGCCGACGGCGCGGGGCGCGTGCTCGCAGCAGCCGCGTCGGCCGGCGTGACCGCGTTCATGTACGAGCCGCCGACGCTGACCGAGGTCTTCCGGGAGGCGGTCGCGGCCGCCGGGCTGCAACCGGCCGTGCTCGGGGACGGCGGGGAGGTCGCGCCATGACGACGTCGCGGAGCTCCGTCGGCGGACGTCGCGCGGTGATGCTCGTCGCGCGACGCGAGCTGCGGGAACGCGGCACGAGCCGCACCGTGATCATCTCGACGCTCATCACCATGCTCGTGCTGGCCGGTGCGATCGCGCTTCCGAAGCTGCTGGGCGATGACACGCCACCGACCTACGCGATCGGGCTGCTCGATTCCGACGACGCGCTCGCGCCGACGCTTCTCGCGGCGGCCGAAGGCCTGGAGCTGACCGTCGAGCTGAGCGAGGTGGCCGACGAGGACACGGCCCGCGTGCTGCTCGCTTCCGGGGAGCTGGTCGGCGTGCTCACCGGCGAGGGCACGCTGCTGTTCGAGGAGGATCCCGTCGAGGACGTGATCCGGCTCGTCGACGTCGTCGTGCGACAACGCGAGCTCGAGCAGCGTCTCGTCGAAGCTGACCTGACGCCGGAGCAGATCGCGGCGCTCGTCGCGCCGACGCGCGGCGTCGAGTTCACCGGCACCGCAGAGCTCGACGAGACCCAGCGCGAGGCCGGCCTCGCCATGGCGTTCATCGGCGTCGTCCTGCTCTTCCTCGTCGTGACCGCGAACGCGTCGCAGGTGCTGACCGGGACGATCGAGGAGAAGTCCTCGCGCGTCGTCGAGGTGCTGCTCGGCACGCTCACGCCCCGCCAGCTCCTCGCCGGGAAGCTGCTCGGGATCGGCGTGGTCGCGGTCGTGCAGTTCTCGCTGCTCGTCGGCACCGGGCTCGGGGTCGGGCTGTCGACCGGCGCGCTGACGATCCCGCCCGGGACCGGCCCAGCCATCCCGTTCGCGCTGCTCTGGTTCCTGCTCGGCTTCGCGTTCTACGCGAGCGTGTACGCGGTCGGCGGGGCGATGGCGGGCTCCGTCGAGGACGCGCAGTCCACCGCTGGCCCGCTCGGCCTGCTGCTCACGGTCGCGTACATCGTCGCGCTGACGGTCGCCGCCCCGAGCCCCGACAGCGTCTCCGCGATCGTGCTGAGCATGATCCCGCCGATCACCCCGATGGCGATGCCCGCCCGCATGGCGGTCACCGTCGTCCCCGTCTGGCAGCTCGCCCTCGCCGCGGCGCTGATGATCGCCACGA
>CBDTYW010000288.1:0-4557 GCA_965364735.1 uncultured Nitriliruptoria bacterium | reverse complement strand
GGCCGGGCCCGGCCTCACCGATCCAGCCGGCGTCGGCCTGGGGCGGGATCGTGTAGCCGAGGTGGCCGAGCGAGTACAGGATGTTCATGGCGCAGTGCTTCACGCCGTCCTCGTTGCCGGTGACGAGGCACCCGCCGACGCGGCCGTAGTAGGCGTACTGGCCAGCGTCGTTGAGCTCACCGGAGTGGCCGTAGAGGCGCTCGATCACCCGCGTGCACTCCGAGGACTTCTCGCCCAGCCAGATCGGCGTGCCGATCACGAGGATGTCCGCGGCCATGACCTTCTCGAGGATCGGCGGCCAGTCATCGCGCTCGAAGCCGTGCTCGGTCATGTCGTCGTAGACGCCCGGCGCGATCTGGTGGTCGACGGAGCGGATCACGTCGACGTGGATGCCCTGCGCCTCCATGATGGCGACCGAGTTGTCGATCAGCAGGCGGGTGTGCGACTCCTGCGGCGAGGGCTTCAGCGTCGTGTTGATGAAGACGGCGCGGAGGTCGTCGTAGCTGGCGGGAGGGGTGCTGGTCTCGGTCATCGCGCGACTCCATGAGGCGGTGACCGGCGAGCCTAGGACCCGCGACGCGCCGACACCTCGGGAAGCCGCAGCGCGACGGGGACGCCGATCGCCCCGATGATCGCGAGCACCAGCAGGGCGAGCTCGGTGGAGAGCATCGCGAGCAGCCCGGTGACGAGCCCGACCGCGAGCAGGAGCAGGCCCATCGCGGTGTTGGTGACCGCGACGAGATCGGTGCGGGCATCGCCCTTCGCGTAGTCGACGACGTAGGTCTTGCGCCCGATCCGCGAGCCCGTGTGGACGAGCGCGAGGAGCAGGTAGGCCACCAGGTGGATCGTGACCCCGTCGGCCAGGCCCGGCCAGAACTGGAGCGCGGCGAGGTAGACGGCCACCGTGCCCGCGGCCATGCCCGTCGCGATCGCGATGACGTGCCGGGAGCTGCGGTCTGCGAGCTCGCCCCAAGCTCTGCCGCCGATCATCGCCGCGAGTCCGGAGGCCGCGATGAACGGCCCGACGCCAGCGAGGCCGGCATCGGAGGTGTCACCAGCGAGCGACACGACGAACGGCGGGCTGAGCGCGCTCACCAGCAGCAGCGTCCGGGCGACCATGAACCGACGGAGGTCGTGGTCGGTCCGCAGCAGCGACAGCCGGCTCAGCCATGACGCCGGTTCCGTGGATGGTGGCGCGGGCGGCTCGACGTCCTCGCCGACGCCCTCGTTGACCATGAGGTAGCCGGCCGCGGCGATGCCCCACATCACCGAAGCGGCAGCGAGCAGCCACACGAACGGGCGAACGTCGACCGTGTCGCCGGTGGCTGGTGCGAGCGCGCGGATCGCGACGCCGAGCGTGATCGCGAGGACACCGGAGATCGTCGTGGAGAGGCCCGTCACCCTGCCGCGGCGACCCTTGGGGATCGCGCGCCCCAGGACGTCCTTGGACGACAACGACGTGAGCGCTCGAGCCGTGGCGAAGAGGGCCAGTCCCAGCAGGATCCCGGCGCCTGCCGCGGTGCCGGTCAGGCTCGCGGCGACCAGCGCCATCACGACGATTGCGGCGGCCTGCCCGGCGGCGCCGATCGCGTAGACGATCCGGCGCCGCTGGAACGACGCGACCCACGGGGCGAACAACGTCTGCGGCAGCATCGATCCGGACTCGCGGACCGGGACGAGCAAGCCAATGAACACGGCGGGCGCACCGAGCGCCTGGAGCAGCCACGTCAGGACGGTCTTCGCGTCGACGACGCGGTCGCCGATGCCGACGGCCGTCTGGGCGGCGACGATCCGACGTGTGTTTGCTCGGACGGCGTCGTCCGAGCGCGATTCGGCGGCGATGGAGGTCATGAGCGCGGTCCTCGAGCGGCGTTCGGGCTGGTGGTCCGGACCACGATTCGCTGACGTGCGGTCGTGAAGCCGAGCCGTGCGTAGAGCCGCCAGACCCAGTCGTCCGCCTCGGCGACGAGGAAGCAGCCGCTCGCGCCCCTGCGCGTCGCCTCCTGGAGGGCGGCCTGGACGATCACCCGTCCCAGCCCGCGGCCGCGGGCCTCCTCGAGGACGTTGACCGTCTCGATCTGGGCGAGATCGCCGGATCTGTAGACATGGCAGCCCGCGACCGGTGCCGAGGCATCGGGGGAGAGGACACCGAAGAAGTCGACCGCCGCCACGAGCCGTGCGTCCCGACGCAGCATCTGGTCGGCGAATCCCGGTTCCTCCTCGATCCACGGTGCGCGGCCGATGACTTCGCGCTCGAACTCCATGAACCCTGCGTCATCGACGATCGTGACGTCGACGTCCTCGACCCAGCGATCTGGAGGAGCGACCGCGACCATGACGAGCTCGGCGCTCACCTCGACGTCCGACCAGCGTTGCGTTGCCGCGCTGACGATCTCGGTGGCCACCGCGTCGCCGGCGTCGACGAGCACACGCCGATGACGCAGCCCGTCCGCGGCTGCTGCCCGATCCACGTCATCCAGGAGCTGCATCACGTCTGCTTCTCCCGACGTCACGAGCGCGCAGTTCGCGTCGTGCACGGTCGGTTCGGCCGGCGACCGCAGCAGCTGGCCCCACGGGTGCTCCTCGACGGTTGCCGCACCGGCGGCGTGTCCGCGTCGGTCGGCGGCCACGGCGAGCTCACCCAGCGGTGCCAACGGCACGCCGAGATCCGCGAGCCCCGCCCAGGGGAGATCAGGCACGACCACGTGGATCAGTCCTCGAACGGTGCGTCCGACCCGCTGCGCGGGCTCGTCCGCATCACCGGATCGCGGTGGCTGGTGCGCTCGTGGCGGCTGACCGCCTCGAGCAACGCCTCGCGGACGGCCTCCTGCGGGTTCGCAGCGTCGAGCGCCTCCATCGCGAGGCGCACGAGGCCTGCGTCGAGGGTCACGGTCACGTCGTCGTCCATCAAGGGTGCTCCTGCAGCCGGGAAGTCAGTATGGCACCGGTAGCCTCCGGCTTCGCCCCACCACGGAACTTCGTCATGACTGATGCTCCCGCGCCCACCAACACGACCGAGATGTCGACGATCGTCGAGCTGTGCAAGCAGCGCGGCATCATCTTCCCCACGGCGGAGATCTATGGCGGCGTGCGTTCGACCTGGGACTACGGCCCGCTCGGCGTCGAGATCAAGGAGAACGTCAAGAAGCAGTGGTGGCGCACGATGGTGCAGATGCGTCGTGACGTCGTCGGCATGGAGCAGGCCATCCTCGGGCCGACCGAGGTCTGGCAGGCGTCCGGGCACCTCGAGAACTTCGCGGACCCGCTCGTCGAGTGCTCGAACTGTCAGACCCGCCACCGCGAGGACCACCTTCGCGAGACGCAGCTCGGCTCCGAGACCGCTGAGGGTGAGCTGCAGTGCCCGTCGTGCGGCAAGAAGACGCTCGGCGAGCCGAAGGCGTTCAACCTGATGTTCAAGACCCACTCCGGGCCGATCGAGACCGACGCCGGCATCGTCTGGCTGCGTCCCGAGACCGCGCAGGGCATGTTCCTGAACTTCGCCACCATCCAGCGCGCCTCGCGCAAGAAGCCGCCGTTCGGCATCGCCCAGATGGGCAAGTCGTTCCGCAACGAGATCACGCCGGGCAACTTCATCTTCCGCACCCGCGAGTTCGAGCAGATGGAGATGGAGTTCTTCTGCGTGCCGGGGACCGACGAGGAGTGGCACGAGTACTGGATCGACCAGCGCATGTCGTGGTACCGCGACCTCGGGATCCGCTCCGAGAACCTGCGGATCCGCGAGCACCTCGAGGACGAGATGTCGCACTACGCGAAGCGCACCGTCGACGTCGAGTACTTCTTCGCCGACTCCTCGCTCGGCTGGTCCGAGCTCGAGGGCATCGCGAACCGCACCGACTTCGACCTGAAGGCTCACGCCGCTGCCAGCGGCACCAAGCTGGACTACTTCGACCAGCCCAACGACCACCGCTACGTCCCGTACGTGATCGAGCCGGCTGCCGGCGCGACCCGCGCCACGCTCGCGTTCATCGTCGACGCCTACGCCGAGGAGGAGGCGCCGGACGCGAAGGGCGTCATGCAGAAGCGCACGGTGCTGAAGCTCGACAAGCGTCTCGCGCCGTACAAGGTGGCGGTGCTGCCGCTGAGCAAGAAGGACGACCTCACCCCAACGGCCGAGCGGGTCTTCGACATGCTCAAGGGCTCATGGATGTGCGACTACGACGAGACGCAGGCCATCGGCCGCCGCTACCGCCGTCAGGACGAGATCGGCACCCCGTACTGCGTCACCGTCGACTTCGACTCCCTCGAGGACGACGCCGTGACGGTCCGCGACCGCGACACGATGGAGCAGGACCGCGTCTCGATCGACCGGCTGCACGGATACCTCGCCGAGCGTCTCCCGGACTGATCGCTCAGAGCAGGGCGCGGATGCCGTCGAGGCGCGCGTGGACGTCGTGGAGGCGACGTCGCGTCGCGTCGCGGTCGTCGTCGCCGAGGTCGGGACGGTCCAGGCGCTGCGACAGCACCTCGACCTCCATGGTCAGTAGCTCCACCTCGTTCGAGATCCGCTCGATCCAGGCGAGCGAGCCGAGCGGCCGG
>CBDTYW010000287.1:0-4566 GCA_965364735.1 uncultured Nitriliruptoria bacterium | reverse complement strand
GAGGTCCGCACCCCCGGTGCGCCCGGCCGCGGCAACCAGCCGTGACGCGGTCGCCACGACCTCGAGGCGACCCGCGTCCACCCGGAACGAGCTGCCCGCGGAGGCGATGGCGCTGCCGACCTTCTCGGGGTCCGGGAAGCCGGAGACGACCACCCGTACCGGCCCGCCGTCCAGAGCCAGACGTGCCTCGCGGACCCGCACACGGAGCGGGGCCGGCTGGGGGGGGTCCATGTGGCGTTCCTGGAGCGTTCGGGCAGGAGAGGGTCGAGCGCATGGCGAGCGTAGTGCCCACCGCTGCGCCACCCGGCGTGCTCGACGGTTCAGCCGCGGAGCAGCGACATCGCCTCAGCTCGGGTCCGCGCGTCCTCGCGGAAGATCCCGCGCATCGTGGAGGTCAACGTCACCGCCCCGGGCTTGCGGATACCGCGCATCTCCATGCACATGTGACGCGCCTCGACGATGACCAGGACGCCCCGCGGGTCGAGCTTCGCCTCGATGGCGTTGGCGATCGTCGTCGTCATCCGCTCCTGCAGACCCGGACGCTTCGACGCGACGTCGACCACACGAGCGAGCTTCGAGAGCCCCGTGATCGCCCCGCTGCGGTTGGGGAGGTAGGCCACGTGGGCCTTGCCGAACCACGGCACCAGGTGGTGTTCGCAGACGCTCGCGAACGGGATGTCGCGCATCATCACGATGTCGTCGTGACCTTCCTCGAAGGTCACCGACAGCACGCTCTCGGGGTCGACCAGAATGCCCGCGAAGATCTCGTCGAACATGCGCGCGACCCGGTCAGGCGTGTCGGCGATGCCCGCACGGTCGGGGTCCTCGCCGATCGCCTCGAAGATCATCCGGACAGCGGCCCGGATCTTGGCATGGTCGAACGAGCCGCTGGGCTCGATGCCCGTGGCCGCTTCGACGCGGGCTCGACCAAAGGCGTCGTCGGTCATCGCGGTCAGCCCTTGCGGTCGGTGGCGCCCTTGCGCGTGGCCTTCTTGCGCGGCGGCGCGGCGGCGGCCCGCTTGACGGTGGTCTTCTTCTTGACCGTGGTCTTGCTCGTGCCGTTGCCGCTCCCGTTGCCGTTGGTGGCGGTGTGGTCCAGACGACGCAGCGCCTCGATGACCGCCTTCGGGCTCTTGCCGTTCGGCGCGGACGCGGCGCGCGACGGTCGCGGACGGACGTCGCCGAGGACGGCGGCGAGCTCCTTGCCACCGAGCGTCTCGTTCTCGAGCAGCTCCTCGGCCATGCGCTCGAGCACGTCGTCGTTCTCCACGAGGATCTGGAGCGCCTCGTCGTGCGCCTCGTCGAGGAGGCGACGCATCTCGAGGTCGATCTGCTCCGCGACCCGACCGGAGTAGTCGGCGGTGTGGCCCATGTCGCGGCCGAGGAACGGCTGCGAGTCCTTCTGCCCGAGCAGCACCGGTCCGAGCGTGTCGCTCATGCCGTACTGAGTGACCATCTCGCGAGCCAGGCCCGTCGCCTTCTGGATGTCGTTGGAGGCGCCGGTCGTGTAGTCACCGAGCTTGATCTCCTCGGCGACGCGGCCGCCGAGCATCATCGCGAGCTTGTCGGTGAGCTCCTGCCGCGTCGCGTACGAGCGGTCCTCGGTCGGCAGCGACAGCGTGAAGCCTCCGGCGCGGCCGCGCGGGATGATCGTGATCTTGTGGATCGGGTCGGAGTGCGGCAGCGCGTGTCCGACGATGGCGTGGCCCGCCTCGTGGTACGCCGTGATCGAACGTTCCTGCTCGCTCATGAGCTTGGTCTTGCGCTCGGGCCCCGCGATGACGCGGTCGATCGACTCGTCCAGCTCGTCCATGGAGATCTCGCTCTTCCCGAAGCGCGCCGCGAGCAACGCCGCCTCGTTGACGAGGTTGGCGAGGTCGGCACCGGTGAAGCCGGGGGTCTGGCGAGCGAGCGACTTCAGGTCGATCTCCTTGGCCAGCGGCTTGCCACGGACGTGGAGGTTCAGGATCTGCTCACGACCCAGCAGGTCCGGACGATCGACGACGATCTGTCGATCGAAGCGGCCGGGACGCAGCAGCGCCGGGTCGAGGATGTCGGGGCGGTTGGTGGCGGCGATGAGGATGACGGTCGTGCGGACGTCGAAGCCGTCCATCTCGACGAGCAGCTGGTTGAGCGTCTGCTCGCGCTCGTCGTGGCCGCCGCCCATGCCGGCACCGCGGTGACGACCGACGGCGTCGATCTCGTCCACGAAGATGATGGCCGGAGCGTTGGCCTTGGCCTGCTCGAAGAGGTCACGGACACGCGAGGCACCGACGCCCACGAACATCTCGACGAAGTCCGATCCGGAGATCGAGAAGAACGGCACGCCGGCCTCACCCGCGACGGCGCGCGCGAGCAGCGTCTTTCCCGTTCCGGGAGGCCCGTACAGCAGCACACCCTTCGGGATCTTCGCGCCCATCGCCTGGAACTTCTGCGGGGTCTCGAGGAACTCCTTGATCTCGCGGAGCTCTTCGACGGCCTCGTCAGCTCCCGCGACGTCGGCGAAGGTGACCTTCGGCGAGTCCTTCGAGACCAGCTTGGCCTTGGACTTGCCGAACTGCATGACTCGCCCGCCACCGCCCTGCATCTGCTGCATGAACAGGAAGAACACGCCGAAGATCAGCACGAACGGCAGGAACTGGAAGAGGATCGTCACCAGGGCCGAGTCACGCTCGGCGTTGTTCTCGACGTTGATGAGCTCGTCGTCCAGCAGCCGTCGCAGCGTCTCGGCGTTGATCGGGTCCGAGAAGGTCGTGAGGAACTGCACCTGCTCACCCGGCGCGGTCGGGTCCTCGAACTCGCCCGTGATGGTGTTGGACCGCAGTCCGAACTCGAGCGGCTCTGCGGTGTTGCGAAGCTCACCAGCCTCGGCAAGCTCCTGGAACTGGGTCCACGTGAGCACGCGGGGGGCGTTGGCCTGGGAGACGACGTTCATCGTCACCAACAGGGCGAGCACCACGAGCGAGATCCACACCACGGGACCGCGGAAGATGCGTTGCGAGGGCTTCATGAAGCACTTTCAGATGGGTACGCGCCGCGCACCGGGGAGCTGTGCTGGGCCTCGGCGGGGAGACGCCAAGGCTAGCACTGCCGGGTATTCGGCTCTGTCGGCGATCTGGGTGGCTTCTGGAGCCGCCCAGCCGACGACAGACGTCAGGACAGGCAAGAACGTCGAGCAGCCGGCCCGCGTTCCCGGCACATGGGGACCTGAGCGCTCAGCCCGCAGGTGCCCGGCGGAGGACGGCGAGGAGGTGCGGCGTCTCGCGGATGTCGCGGACGCCCATCGCGAGCTCGTACCGCCACTCGTCGCCGGTCACCGTGAAGCGACGGCGGACGCTGGTCACGTCCACCGAGGTGGGTGTACCGGCGACCTCACCAGCCAGCTCCACGCCCCATCCGGAGTCGGCGGGGCCGTGCCCGGGCACCTCGACGTGCTCGCCCGATGCGACCTCGACGATGCCGGTCGGCTGCGCGACGACGAGCTCGATGCGGCCGAGCGGCGCCAGCCAGCGCAGATAGCCGGACTCGGCGTGGAGCGGTCGGCGATCGCTGACCGCTCGGGTCCGCTGGCTGAACTCGACGATCGGCTTGCCGGGCAGGGCGGTGAAGGTGACCCGCTCGTCGTAGTCGAACGACTCGATGGTCGGGTAATGCCCGTGGCCCCCACCGACCCAGCTCCCGACGAGGTCTGCGAGCGGCCCCAGCAGCTCCCGGTCGATCGTCATCAGTCAACGCCCTTCAGCGTGCAGATGAACGGGAGGTTGCGGTGGTGCTGGTCGAGGTCGAGCCCGTAGCCCACGACGAAGTGGTCCTCGATCTCGAAGCCGAGGTAGGAGAGCGGGACCTCGACCCGGTGCCGCGAAGGCTTCGTGAGCAACGCCATGACGGCGAGGCTCGCCGGCCCCCGCGAGTTGAGGTTGCGGACCAGGTAGTCCAGCGTCAGCCCGGAGTCGATGATGTCCTCGACGACGATGACGTGCTTGCCCTCGATGTCGGCGTCGAGGTCCTTGAGGATCCGGACAACGCCCGAGGTCTTCGTCGCTGAGCCATACGAGGAGACGGCCATGAAGTCGACCGAGCACGGGATCGTCAGGCTGCGCGCGAGGTCGGCGATGACGACGAACGCCCCCTTGAGCACGCCGATGAGCAGGATCTCCTCGCCGGCGTAGTCCTGGTCGATCCGGCGAGCGAGCTCCGAGACCTTCGCCTGGATCTCGGCGGCGCTGATCAGGATCCGGTCGACCCGGCCGCGCAACGCCGCTGGGATCCGGTCGAGTTCGGCCTGCTGTGGCGCGTCAGGCACGAGTGCATCCAAGGGTCGACTGCGGGGCCGTGTCAGGGCGGCGACGGTAGCGGCCCGCGTCCCCGGAGCGGCACGGCGGCAAGGCTGAGCCCTGTTCCCGCCGTGCTGAGCCGTTCCAGATCGACGTCGACCGCCACGCCGGGGACCCAGACGACCCGCCCGGCGATCTCCATGACCGGCAGCAGGCCACGGACCGCGCTGGGGACCCCCGCGTCGATGAGCACGTCGGAGAGCTTGCGGGTCCCGGCGCGCGTCGCCAGCCG
>CBDTYW010000286.1:0-4610 GCA_965364735.1 uncultured Nitriliruptoria bacterium | reverse complement strand
GCATCGTGCCCAGCGTGGGCGGCGGCATGGTGCCCGGCGTGGGCGGCGGCGGGTTGGTGCCGACCGCGTCGGTCTGCGGCCACGAATCACCCGACGGCTCTCCGGAAGAGTCCGGCGGGGTCCAGTCACTGCTCATCGGTCAACGCCCCCATGGCCGGTCGTGGCCGCTCGTGAGAGTCCATGATGCCGCACGGGAGGCGGGGCGTCGCGGTCCATCGGGCGTCATCGCGCCCGGGGATGCGCCTGTGCGTAGACCTCCTGCAGCCGGCCCTCGGAGACGAGCGTGTAGATCTGGGTCGTGACGACGCTGGCGTGCCCCAGCAGCTCCTGCACCGCACGCACGTCGGCTCCGCCCTCGAGGAGATGCGTCGCGAAGCTGTGGCGGAGCGTGTGGGGCGAGACGGAGTCCGCCAGACCTGCCTGCTCGGCCCGACGCTTCACGACCAACCAGGCTCCCTGCCTCGTGAGCCGTGCTCCCCGAAGGTTCGTGAAGAGCGCAGGTCCCCGGACGGCCAGCCCGGACCGGCCGCGGACGAGCCACGCGTTGATCGCGCGGTCTGCGACGGTCCCGTACGGGACGATGCGGGTCTTGTCGCCCTTGCCGGTGACGCGGACCAGACGTTCGTCGCGGTCGACGTCGTCGACGTCGAGCATCACGAGCTCGGAGATCCGCAGTCCCGCTCCGTAGAGCATCTCGAGCATGGCGGCGTCCCGCAGCCCCGCGGCGTCGCTGCTGCCGGTGGTCGCGAGCAGATCCTCGATCTGGTCGAGACGCAGCGCCTTGGGCAGGCTGCGCGTCGTCTTCGGGGTGACCACCGACGCTCCGGCGTCGGTCGCCGTCTCACCCTCGTCGGCGAGGAAACGGTGCAGCCCCCGGACCGAAACGACCATGCGCGCGACCGACGAGGCGGCGTAGGGCCTGCCGGACGCCGACACCGACTCACGGAGCCACACCACGAACGCTTCGACGTCCGGTGCCGTCACCTTGGCGATGTCCGTCAGCTCGCGCTCGCTCAGGTACCGCTCGTAGATCGCGAGGTCGCGGCGGTAGGCGGCGAGGGAGTTGTCGGCGAGGCCCCGCTCGACCCGAAGGTGGTCGAGGTAGCGATCAAGCGTCGCGCGCGTCCCCACGACCTCAGCCCAGCGCGTCCATGACCCCGACGTGGTCGAGGCCGTGGGCCGCGGCCACGCCCGCGTTCGTGATCTTCCCACGTGCGACGTTCACGCCTTCCATGAGGCCAGCATCGCGCTCCAGCGCCGCCCGGGTGTCGTTCGCGAGCCGCACGGCGTACGGCATCGTGACGTTCGTCAGCGCGTAGGTCGACGTGTGAGGAACCGCTCCGGGCATGTTGCCGACGCAGTAGTGCACGATCCCGTCGACGACGTAGGTCGGGTCCGAGTGGGTCGTGACCTTCGACGTCTCGAAGCAGCCACCTTGGTCGATCGAGATGTCGACGAGCACCGCGCCCGGCTTCATCGTCTTGAGCATCTCGCGGGTGACGACCGTCGGCGCCTTCGCGCCCGGGATCAGGACCGCACCGATGACGAGGTCGGCCTTGGCGACCTCCTCCTCGAGCGTCAGCTTGTTGCTGGTCAGCGTCGTGATCCTGCCCTGCTGGACGGAGTCGATGTAGCGCAGCCGACCGACGTCGAGGTCGAGCACGACGACCTGGGCTTCCATCCCCGCGGCGATCCACGCGGCGTTCTGCCCGGCCGTGCCGGCACCGATGACGAGGACGCGTCCCGGGGCGACGCCCGGAACGCCGCCGAGCAGCACCCCACGTCCACCGTGTGCGCGCTCGAGCGATGCGGCGCCGACCTGCGGCGCCATCCGGCCGGCAACCTCGGACATCGGGGCGAGCAGGGGCAGACCGCCACCTCGTCCCTCGACCGTCTCGTAGGCGATCGCCAGGCAGCCCGAGTCCGCGAGCGCGTCGGTGAGCGGCCGGTCGGCGGCGAGATGGAGGTAGGTGAAGAGGGTGAGGTCCTCGCGGAGGAAGCCGTACTCCTGCGCGATCGGCTCCTTGACCTTCAGGACCATGTCAACGCTGCCCCAGGTGGACTCCGCGTCCGGGAGGATCTGCGCGCCCGCCTGCACGAACGCCTCGTCGGTGATCGACGACCCGATCCCGGCGCCCTGCTGGACGAAGACGTCGTGGCCGGAGTGCGTCAGCTCGCGGACGCCTGCCGGCGTGATCGCGACGCGGAACTCGTTGTTCTTGACCTCGCTCGGTACCCCGACGCGCATCGGCTGTTCCCATCTCCGGTGGTCCCTGCGTCCCGCAGAGTCGGCGCCGACGATAGACGGGCAGACGTCTCGGCACACGAGGTCCGGCGACAGCGCACGGGGCCGCTCACGCGCGGTAGCGGTCGAGCCATCGGAGGTCGAGCCACCGCTTCAGGTGCTTGGCGAGCGGCCCGGCGTGCCAGCGGCCACCGCGCATCGCGATGGCCGCACCGCCACCGAGGTCCATGGCGGCGAGGAAGCGTTGCTGTGGGACGTACTCCGCGAGCGAGCCGCCGTCCAGCACGGCGAGGAGGTTGTCCGCGAGGATCGGTGCCTGCCGCACGCCGAAGACCCCGAGACGCGGCAGTCCGTCGTCGCCGAATCGGATGCAGTCGCCGGCGCCGAGGATGCGTGGATGGTCGACGTGCTGGAGGGTCGCGCGGGTCGGCATCCCGCGGGCGTCGCCGAGACCGAGCGTCTGAATCGTGGTGCTGGCCCGCAGGCCGGTCGCGACCACGGCCAAGTCGTAGCCGAGCTGCACCTCCGCGCCGTCGCGTCGGAGCCGCACGATCCCACCGCCGACCTGCACGACCTCCGAGTCCGTCAGGATGCGGACCCCGTGTCGGGTCAGGATCTCGACGATCCGTGCCCGCGCCTTCGGCTGGGCAGGGAGCACGACGTCGGCGTCTCGGGTGATCATCGTCACGTCCGGGGCAGTGCCGGAGCGTTCACGGGCGAGGACCGCGAGGTTGCCGGCGAACTCCGCGGCGCTCGCCCCTCCTCCGACGACGACGATGCGCAGGTCGCCCTCGGCGGCGATCACCCGGTCACGGATCTCGACGGACCGGTGGATCGGCTTGACGGTGAGGACGTCCTCGCCGAGCTCGATCCCGTGCGCCTCGACCGATGACCCGACGTTGACGCACAGCACGTCCCAGCTGAGCGTCGTTCCGGACCCGAGGGTGAGGGTGCGGGCGCTGGGATCCAGCCCGACAGCCCGGTCGGCGTGCAGCGTCACCTCGTTGTGGGCAGCCCAGGCGCGGACGTCGATCCGGTCGACGTCCGGATCGATCGCGCCACCGGCCACCGCCGATGCGAGCCCCGAGTACCAGAAGTCCGCCGGCTCGACCACCGCAACGTCGTGGCCGGCGGCGCGCATGACGTGAGCGCGCGACATCACCTCGAGGTTGGCGTGCCCGGCACCGAGCAACAGCACGTCATGGTGCTGCACGTGGTCGTCCTCGTTCGTGGGCTGGCAGCGTCCGCGCGGGGCGTGGACCTGCATGGTTCGATGCGGCCTCAAGCCTAGGACCGGCAGCGCGATCACCGAGAGCCCGATGACGACAGAACCCGAGCTGCTGTGGCTGCCTCGTCCGGACGCACGTACGGCGACCGCGCTGGGACGGTTCATGACGGCCGCCGAGAACGTCACGGGACGAACGTTCGCGGATCACGAGGCGGCCCACGCGTGGTCGGTCGAGGAGCCGGGAGCGTTCTGGCAGACGCTGTGGGACCACGTCGGGGTCCGCGCCCACAGCCCGCACGCGACCGCGCTCGCCCCGGCGGCCGACGGCGCGAAGATGCCCGGCGCACGGTGGTTCGACGGAGCCACGCTCAACTACGCCGAGCACGTGATCGCCGGGTCCCGCGACTCCGCCACCGCCATGATCGCCCGGTCGCAGTCCCGCGACGAGGTCACCGTTGCAGGCCGTGAGCTGGAGCGTCAGGTGGCTCGGTGCGCGACCGGTCTGCGCCGGCTCGGCGTCGGTCGCGGAGACCGCGTCTGCGCCTACCTCCCGAACATCCCCGAGACGATCATCGCGTTCCTCGCGACGGCGTCGATCGGGGCGATCTGGTCGTCGGCCGCCCCGGAGTTCGGGACGCGTTCGGTCGTTGACCGCTGGCTCCAGATCGAGCCGAAGGTCGTGCTCGCCGTCGACGGCTACCAGTACGGCCGCAAGGGCATCGACCGGCTGGGCGAAGTCGTCGGGATCATCGAGGCCCTGACCTCCGTCGAGCACCTGGTCCTGCTCCCCTACCTCGACGCCGACGCCACGCTCGACGCACCGCACGGGGCGGCGGTGTCGACCTGGGACGATCTCTTGGCGATCGACGGGCCGCTGACGTTCACGCCGGTGCCGTTCGACCACCCGCTCTACGTCCTCTACTCGTCCGGCACGACGGGGCTTCCCAAGCCGATCGTCCACGGACACGGAGGGATCCTGCTCGAGCACCACAAGGCCGTCGGGCTGTACTGCGACATCCAGCCAGGTGACCGGTTCTTCTGGTTCTCCACCACCGGCTGGATGATGTGGAACTTCCTCGTCTCCGGCCTGCTCACCGGGGCGACGGTGGTGCTGTTCGACGGCGACCCGGCGAGCCC
>CBDTYW010000285.1:0-4628 GCA_965364735.1 uncultured Nitriliruptoria bacterium | reverse complement strand
TCGTGCCCGCTCCAGCACCACCTCTCGCGCGTGGTGTCGCGGCGACCGAAGCTCCTTGAGCACCGGGTTGGCCTCGTCGACGACGACGGCGAGGCCGAGGTCCTCGAGGGGCCACCACGCGATCGATCGGCCGCCGACGAGGACACGCGCTCGCCCGGTGCGCCCCGCCAGCCACGCCTTGTAACGCGTGCGCGGCGACCCAGCAGCGCGCACGTCGATCACCGCACCGTCACCGAGCAGATCGTCCACCTGCTCGTGGTCGGCGAGCACGGCGTGCAGCCCGGCGAGGAACCCGTCGGCCACCCGGGACCCGACGTCCGGAACCACGACGAGCACGTCGCGTCCTGCGACCAGCGTGGCGGCGGCGAGCTCCGCCAGACGTCGACCGACGTCCTCACCGGGCAGCGGTCGCCAGAAGGCGGCGAGCGCCGCCCCGCCGGTCCCAGATCCTGCGGCGGTGCGCCACAGGACGTCGGCAGCGTAGGTCTCCCAGCCGACCGGAAGCGGTGGTGGGAGCCCGCGCGTTCGTCGGCGCGGGGAGGTCGGGAACCAGCCCGCGGACTCGGCGCGTCGCTCGACGTCGACGGTGCGGTCGGGCAGCGCATGGCGTACGACGTCAGCGACCGGCGCGCCCCATCGCGTCGCCGCCCACTCGCAGAGCGCGACCTCGGCCGAGGTCATCCAGACGTGGGTGCCCAGCGTTCGCCGGACGTCCTTGAGCTTGCCCGGCGCGGCGTCGGTGACGTCGACCACGTCGGTCACGATCCCCCGAAGGCTGCGCCCGGCGAACGGCACCATGACGCGCACCCCTGGGCGGACCTCACCTTCGAGCTTCTCGGGGATGCCGTAGTCGAAGCGGCGGTCGAGGTGGAACGGCGGAACCTCGACGATCACGCGGGCGATGAGTCCGAGGTCGTCGGGCGCGCCGTCATCCGCGGGGCCGTCGTCCGGACGCAGCGACGCCCCGAGCGCGAGCGTCGGGGCGTCGTCGGACATGCGGTGGCGATCCTGCGGGTTGCGGGCTTCAGGCGCCCGCTGCGGACTTCAGGGCGTCGGCGCGGTCCGTGAGCTCCCACGTGAAGCGGTCACCGGTGCGGCCGAAGTGCCCGTACGCGGCGGTCTCCTTGTAGCCGGGACGACGCAGCTTCAGGTCCTGGATGATCGCGCCGGGACGGAGGTCGAAGACCTCGCGAACCGCCTTGAGGATGTGCTCCGGGTCGACGTTCTCGGTCCCGAAGGTCTCGAGCATGATCGAGACGGGCTCGGCGACTCCGATCGCGTAGGCGACCTGGAGCTCGGCCTTGCGGGCCAGGCCCGCAGCGACGATGTTCTTCGCGACCCAGCGGGTGGCGTACGCGCCGGAGCGGTCGACCTTCGACGGGTCCTTGCCGGAGAACGCGCCGCCGCCGTGCCGTGCGTAGCCACCGTAGGTGTCAACGATGATCTTGCGTCCGGTGAGGCCGGCGTCGGCGACGGGGCCACCGATGACGAACTTGCCGGACGGGTTGACGAAGACGCGCATCTCGGAGGTGTCGACGCCCTCGGGCAGCACCGGCATGATCACGTGCTCGATGATGTCGGGCTGCAGGTGGTCGGCCAGCGAGATGTCCGGGTCGTGCTGGGTGGAGAGCACGACCGTGTCGATCGCCACGGCACGCTCGCCCTCGTAGCGGACGGTGACCTGGGTCTTGCCGTCGGGCCGGAGGTAGCCGAGCGAGCCGTCCTTGCGGACCGCGGCGAGGCGCTGGGCCATGCGGTGGGCGACCGCGATCGGCATCGGCATGAGCTCGGGGGTCTCGTCGGTGGCGAAGCCGAACATCATCCCCTGATCGCCGGCGCCGAGCCGGGAGATCTCGTCCTGAGGGTTCTGACCGCGCGTCTCGATGGCGTTGTCGACCCCGTCGGCGATGTCCGGGGACTGCGGGTCGATGGCGATCGTCACGCCGCAGACCCGGCCGTCGAAGCCCATGTCGCCGTTGTCGTAGCCGATCCCGACGATGGTGTCTCGCGCGACCTGCGCCATGTCGACGTAGGCGTTGCTGCGGATCTCGCCGGCGACGACGACCTGGCCGGTCGTGACGAGCGTCTCGGCCGCGCACCGGACGTGCTCCGGGTTCGGATCCGCCTCGTAGAGAGCATCGAGGATGGCGTCGGAGACCTGATCGGCGACCTTGTCAGGATGGCCTTCGGTGACGGACTCGGAGGTGAAGAGCGTGGTTCGGGACACGGGGATCTCTCAGTGACGACAGCGCTGGAAGGAGCGCGAGGTGATCGGTTGCGTGGGTCACGCAGCCTAGTGGAGGGGCCCGACAGCACGGTCGAGCAGGGGCAGCGCCTCGTCGAGGATGCGGTCCGCGATCTCCGCCTTGGCGGCCAGCGGCAGCGCGAGCGGTTCGGTGGCGTCCGCCCGGAGGATGGTGACGCGGTTGGTGTCGACGCCGAACCCTGCGTCGCTCTCCGAGACGTCGTTGACGACGAGCAGGTCGACGCCCTTGCGGACGAGCTTCGCCTGACCGTTGGCCAGGACGTCGTCCGTCTCCGCCGCGAAGCCGACGAGCACCGGTGCTGCGTCGCCCGACGCTGCACGCCAGCCACCGAGCTCCGCGAGGATGTCGACGGTCGGGACCAGCCGGATCTCCGGGAAGCCAGCCGCCTTCTTGACCTTGCCAGGGGACACCACTGCGGGTCGGAAGTCCGCGACGGCCGCCGCTTTGACGATCAGATCCTGCGCGTCGCGGGCCTCCACGACGGCGCGGTGCATGTCGTCAGCCGAGACGACGTCGACGCGGGTCACGCCAGACGGTGTCGCGAGATCGGTCGGCCCTGCGACGAGGGTGACGACGGCCCCGCGGCGGGCAGCGCGTGCCGCGATCGCGAACCCCATCCGGCCGGTGGCACGGTTGCCGAGGAAGCGGACCGGGTCGATCGCCTCGCGCGTGCCGCCTGCGGTCACGAGGACACGACGACCTCGCAGATCGCCTGGCCCGATCGCGCTGCGGACCGCAGCCACCAGCTCTGCCGGCTCGACGACGCGCCCCGGACCGACGTCGCCGCCCATCAGTGGACCGCTGGCGGGGCCGACGACGACGGCGCCGCGCGCAGACAGCAGGTCGACGTTGGCCTGCGTCGCCGGGTGCTGCCACATCTCCGTGTGCATGGCCGGCGCGACGACGAGCGGGGCGGTGGTCGCCAGCAGCGACGTCGTCAGGAGGTCGTCGGCGAGGCCGGCGGCTGCCTTGGCCAGCGTGTGCGCGGTCGCCGGGTAGATCACGACGACGTCCGCGGCACGTGCCAGGGCGACGTGCGTCTCGGTGTCGACGTCCTCCCACACCTCGCTGCGAACCCGCCGTCCGGTGATGCCCTCGAAGGTCGGCGCCCCGATGAAGCGCGCAGCCCCGCGGGTCATGACGACGTCGACCTCGGCGCCGGCCTGCACGAGCAGGCGAGCGACGAGGACGGACTTGTAGGCGGCGATGCCGCCCGAGACGCCGAGCAGGACCCGACGGCCGCGCAGCCGCGCGTCGTCGGATCCGCTCGTCGTCGAGCTCACGAGATCAGCTCGCGGCGAACGGGTCGTCGGTCGCCTCGCCCTCGGGGAGGTCGCTGGGCACGACGCCCATGACCTTCGAGGTCGCGATCTCTTCGAGCGCGATCGAGAGCGGCTTGTTCGACTCCGTCGCGACGAGCGGCGGGACGTGGTGGCCGAGGCCCTCACCCAGCTGGGCGTAGTAGGCGTTGATCTCCCGCGCGCGCTTGGCCGCGAGGTGGACGAGCGTGAACTTGGAGTCCACCTTGTCCATCAGGTCGTCGATGTGTGCGATGGCGTGTTCCTTGAAGCGATGCATGCGCAACCAGCAGGTCAGGGACCTGCTGCGCGTCCGCAGCGTAGCCCACAGGCCACCCCGGGCGACACCACCCCGGCCGCGCCCGACGCGCCCTGCGCACGACCGGGGACCCCGCCGATCTCGAGCACGGGCACCAGGTCGATCAGCCCGGGCTGCCCGGGATCCCGTGGCGCCCACCACGACGTCTCGCCCGCCCCTCCGGCACGCGACATCGACAGATGGACGTGGTCGACGTGTGGGTTGGAGCCCCGGTACGGCGTCCAGCCCTGGTCGGCACGGTATGAACGCCAGATGCGGCGGTTCCAGATCACGTACATCAGCCCCATCCGCCGGGCAGCGGCATGGAGGTTGCCGTCATCGTCCGGCAGGAGGACCGCCCCGAGGAAGTCCTCGACGGCGCCCCGCTCGTCGGGCCGCCCGATGCGTGCACCCCAGTCGAACGCACGTCCTTCCTTGTGCTCGGACTGGCCGCCGCGACCGCATGCGCGCGAGATCCCGAGGCTGCGGGTCATCGGGTACTGGGCCAGGAGGTTCTCACGCAGCGCTGCGGCGCCGCGCTTCGCGTCCGGGGAGCAGGTCGACTGACCGTCGTAGCGGGCGTGGTCCTCGATCGGCCCCCGCTCCTCCTCGGGCACCCCGTAGAGCAGCAGGTCGGCGTCCTCGTCGACGCTCGTGCCGTCCACGTGCACGTCCGGCAGCAGCGCCGCCATCGCCCGGGGCGCGGGGTCCGGGTCCGGGACGAGCGCGACGCGCCACGCTCCCCCGACCTGCCAGGCCTCGAAG
>CBDTYW010000284.1:0-4629 GCA_965364735.1 uncultured Nitriliruptoria bacterium | reverse complement strand
TCGCCCGCAACGCCACGACGTCCATCTCCGTGGTCTCCCCGCAGACCATCGCCGGCATGCTCCACGACTTCACGTCGTGGCTCGTCGACGGGGAGGCACGCGGGACCAGCACGGCGCTGGAGCTGCGGCCGTGGTCCGACAAGCTCATCACCGCCGGGTTCGTGGCCGCCGGACCCCAGCTGCCGACGGTGTCCGTCATGGCGGCCGAGGTCGTCGAAGGCGGCCCCGGAGCGAAGCCGAAGCTGCGCGTACCGCTGCGGCTGAGCGCCAAGGCGGACGGGCCCGTCGAGATCGACTGGACGTCCTCGGGCGACACGGCGACGGCCGACGTGGACTTCGTGCAGCGTTCCGGCACGGTCACGATCCCTGCCGGCAAGCTGCAGAGGTTCGCCGTGATCCCGGTGCTCGGCGATGACCTCGCGGAGGGTGACGAGGAGCTGATCATCCGGATCCTCGAGGTTCGCGGTCCGGCGACGATCGGGCTGGACGGAGAGCGCGGCACCATCCTCGATGACGACGACGCCGGCCCGCTCCAGATCGTGGCCACGGCGTTCAACGCGGAGGAGGGCGAGGACGTGACCTTCGAGGTCCGTGTCCTCGGGGACCTGACCGGACAGGTGACCGTGCAGTTCGGGACGCCGCCGCAGAACGCGACGCCCGACGTCGACTACGTCCGCGTCAGCGGGACGCTGACCTTCGGGCCGGGCAACGACACCCAGATCGTCACGGTCCAGACGATCGAGGACACGATCGACGAGTGGGACGAGAAGCTCGACCTGCGGCTGTTCGACGCAGTCGGCGCCGTGGTCGTCGAGGAGTTCACGACGGCGCGGATCCTCGACGACGACTGACTCGGTCCGAGCTGACGTGGGCGCCGGATACGGTGCGCGGACCCCGCCTGCCCCCGACTCCGCTGAGCTGAACCCATGACCGTCCGCGTTCGCATCGCTCCCGCCCCGTCCGGGTTCCTGCACGTCGGCTCCGTCCGCACAGCCCTCTACAACTGGCTGCATGCCCGCGCCACCGGTGGCGTCTTCGTCGTCCGGATCGAGGACACCGACGCTGACCGCGCCACCGAGGAGTCCGCTGCGTCGATGCTCGACGCGATGCGCTGGGTCGGTCTGGACTGGGACGAGGGAGTCCAGGTCGAGGGCCCGTACGGCCCGTACCGCCAGTCCGAGCGAGCGGCCCTCTACGCCGCGGTCGCGAAGCGTCTCGAGGCGGCTGGCCACACCTGGCGCGACCACCGCACCCCGGAGGAGCTCGACGCCTTCCGGACCGCGCAGCGCGCAGCCGATCAGCCGCCCGCGATCCATGCTCCCGCTGACGGCTCCACGCCCGGCGATCCCGCCAACCCCTCCGTGCTGCGTCTGCGCCTGCCCACCGAGGGCACGATCGTCGTCGACGACCTCGTGAAGGGGCCCGTCACCTGGGACTGGTCCAACGAGTCCGACCCGGTGCTGCAGCGTGGTGACGGCTCTGCCACCTACCCGCTCGCCAACACCGTCGACGACGTCGCGCACGGGATCACGCTGATCTGTCGCGGCGAGGATCTGCTCTCGGTCACGCCTCGCCAGGTCGTGCTGCACGAGATGCTGACCGCGGACGGCCTCATCGACGAGGCGCTCGCCGAGGTCGGTCTCCCGCCCCGTGACCCGTCGTGGGAGAAGCCCGCTCAGTTCGCCCACCTCGGGCTGATCGTCGGTGCCGATCGGGCCAAGCTCTCCAAGCGTCACGGCTCGGTCGCCATCCAGGAGTTCGCACGTCAGGGCTACCTGCCCGAGGCGATCCGCAACTACCTCGCGCTGCTGGGCTGGTCGCCGGGCGACGGACGGGAGCGCCTCACCGACGCGGAGATGATCGCGTCGTTCTCCTTCGACAACGTCGGCAAGGCGCACGCCATGTTCGACCCGGACAAGCTCACCGCCTTCAACGGCGAGCGGATCCGTGGCCTCGACGCCGTTGACCTCGCCGGACGGCTGCTGCCGTTCCTCGACGGCACGTTCCAGCCACTCGACGACGACGGCTTCGTCCCGCCCATCACGGCACCCGCATCAGCAGCCGACCTCGCGACGCTCGCGGGCCTCGTCCCGCTGGTCCAGGAGCGGATGCAGCGTCTCGACGAGGTCCAGGGCTACGCGGCTGCGTTCTTCTCGGACGGCGTGACGCTCGACGAGGGTTCGGTCGCCAAGTTCCTCTCCAAGCCCGGTGCCCGCGAGGTCCTCGAGGCAGCCCGCGAGGACCTCGCTGCGCTGGGGGAGTACACCGACGCCTCCGTCGAGCAGTGCCTGCGCGACCTCAAGGACCGCCTCGAGATGGGCGCGAAGAAGGTGTTCCAGCCCGTCCGCGTGGCGGTGACCGGCTCGGCCGTCAGCCCTCCGCTGTTCGAGTCGATCGCGTTGATCGGTCGGGAACGCGTGCTGGCACGCATCGACACGGCGATCCCGTTGGCGATGCCGTCCGCTGGGTGAACCCGAGATCGGCATCCGCGCGCAGGTTGGGTAACATCTGCGACCGCTCCCCGGAGCGCGCCCTTCGGGGGTGGTGTAATCGGTAACACAGCTGGTTCTGGTCCAGTCATTGAGGGTTCGAGTCCTTCCCCCCGAGCGATAGACTGCACGTCGCGCCACCTCGGTGGCGCACACAACGTCACCGGCTCCTCGGAGCCACCGACGATCCAAGGCCCCGTCGTCTAGCGGCCTAGGACGCCGCCCTCTCAAGGCGGTAGCGAGGGTTCAAATCCCTTCGGGGCTACACCGCGACTCCCTTCGGGGAGACAGAAGAAATCGACGAGGCGCCGGCATCTGCCGGCGCCTCTTGTCGTGTCCCGTCGTGTCCTGCGGGTTGCGATATGTCAAGTTGTCCGGTATGGTCGGTTGCCCTTCCTGTTGACCCCGACCCTCAGAGGTTCTGTGCTTCCTGCCACCGGTACCACGCTCATCCATCCCGTCCACGGCCTCACGGTCGTGCACAGCACCCAGGATCGCGAGGTCGGCGGCGAGGCCGTGACCTACGTCCGGCTCGACGCCCCGCAGCACGGCATGGAGATCTTCCTGCCCGTCGATGCGCTCGACGAGTCGGGGGTGCGGGAGGCCGCGGACGCCGCGGCCGTCGGCGAGGTGCTCGAGCTCCTCGCGGGTGATGCCGACCGCCCCAAGGGCGTCTGGTCGGCCGCGTTGCGCCGGAACACGAAGCGTTTGACCAGCGGCCGGCTCCGCCAGGTCGCGATCGCCCTGCGTGAGCTCGCCGCGAAGCATCAGGAGCGCGGAACGCTGTCGCCCTCCGAGCGGCGTCTGGAGCAGCAGGCCCACGAGATGATCGTCGGGGAGGTCGCGGCCGGTCTGGACTGCGACCTGCCCGCGGCCGAGGCACGGGTGGCGGAGGCGTTGGGCGAGGTCAGCTTCGCTGAGGCCGCCTGACTCCGAGGGTGGTCGTGGTGGCCTTGGCCACCACGCAGCGTGAGGTCGCTTGGGGCGAGTGTCCCATCACAGGCGGGCCGGTCGGTCGGCACAGTGGGACCAGTCCGAACGCGGCCCCCTTCAGCGTCCGGATGTCCCTTCCGGAGTCCGCCACATGGCCGTCAACATTTCCCCGATCAGTCCACTCCGCTCGGTGCTCGCCGCGCTGCTCGTCATCGCGACGATGCTCGCGACGCTCGTCGGCCCGCCGACAGCAGACGCCGCTCAGGGCGGCATGCCGACCGGACCGCTCGTGCCGGAGTCAGGGGCGTTGCTCGGTACCTACATCAAGCCGGACACGGGATGGGCCAAGGCCGACCTGATGAACGCCTGGGCCGACCGTGTCAGCAACAACGCTCGCGACTACGACATCGGCCAGTGGTTCTACACCGGTGATGACTCGTGGCCGACATGGCGCGAGCGCTGGCACCGCGACAACGATCGCATCGCGATGGTGTCGTGGAAGGGATGGAAGTCCAGCACCGTCGTGAACGGCAGCAAGGACGCCGCGATCGACGCCCGGGCCGACAAGGTCGTGGAGTTCGGGGACGAGATCTTCGTTCGCTACATGTGGGAGATGGACGGCAATCACCAGGGCGCCCTGCCCGGCACGCCGGCCGAGTACAAGGCCGCATGGCGTCGCATCGTGAACCGCTTCCGTGCTCGCGGCGCGGACAACGCGGTCTTCGTCTGGTGCCCGACCTCCTACGGCTTCGACATCGACCGCGTCGACCAGTGGTACCCCGGGGACGACGTCGTCGACTGGGTCTGCGCCGATGGCTACAACTGGCACCCGAACTGGGACACGCCGTGGAAGGAGATCAAGACGATCTACCGCGACTTCCACGCCTGGGGCACCGCCCGCAACAAGCCGATGATGGCCGGCGAGTTCGGAGTCCTCGAGGATGACCCGGGCCGCAAGGCCCAGTGGTACCGCAACGCCGCGACGCAGCTGCAGAACGACTTGCCGGGTATCCGCGCCTGGGTGTACTTCGACGCCAACCGCCTTGACACTCACGGCCAGCACGACTGGCGGACGATCTCCTCGAACTCCGCGAAGAACGGCTTCAAGGACTTCGCGAACTCCGCCGCCTTCGACGTCGTCTGGCCGGGTCAGGCTCAGGCGCAGAGCCCGACCCCGACGCCGACGCCGACGCCGACGCCGACGCCG
>CBDTYW010000283.1:0-4654 GCA_965364735.1 uncultured Nitriliruptoria bacterium | reverse complement strand
CCGCCGCCACACCTTCGAGCGCTCCGTCGCGGAGCGCGCTGCGGACGAGCCGCCGGTGCTGGCGGAGGGCCCGTCGGTTCGCGGAGGTGGGGGAGCGACGCATCCGTCGAAGCGTACGCGCGGGGCCGGTCAAGGGCGGGTGCTTCGCGCCGACAGGTGGGTGATGGTCCGTATCACCGCGGACCGGGACCCAGGAGCCCAGCGTGCCGCGTGCTGGCAGGACCCTTCGCGTCGCCGGACGACTCAGCAGCTCGCCTCGGCAGCTGGTCGCGGCGTGCCTGCTGACCCTCCTGATCGGTTTCGGAGCCATCGCTGCTGCACAGCGTCTGGTCGTCGACGCACACCGCGGCGACCTGATCGAGCGTGCTGCGCTCGTCTCCCGGCTGGTGATCGAGCCGCGTCTCGAAACGGATCTGGATCAACGTCGACCGGCGGCGCTCGACGCGCTGGCGGTTGCCGCCGTTGACCCGTCGACGGGCGCGCACATCGACCTCGGGCTCCCGCACACCGCGACGACGCCGTCGATGGACGCGATCGATGCCGCCGCTGCCGGGACCCCGCAGGTGGTCCTGGCCGAGCTCACCGTGATCGGCTCCGTCGGTCCGGGCTCTGGCCCCGTGTCCGGCGAGGCTCCGCTGTCCGTTCTCGTCGCAGGAGCGGCGATTGACGGGGAACCCGTCGTGCATCAGATCGAGTTCGACGTCGACGTGCTCCGCATTCCCGTGGAGCGCGACGTCACGCGGGCCCGGGCCATCCTCGGGCTTCTCCTCGGCGCGTTCCTCGCGACGCAGCTCGGGCTGTATCGCGCGACGGTCTGGGCCAACCGCACCCAAGAGCTCCGCGCCGTCGAAGCCGCAGCGCAGGACGTGCTGACCGGTCTCCCGACCCGGCACGCCCTCCCACGCCATCTCGACGATCTCGTCGCGTCGGGCGCGACGGTGACGATCATCGCCATCGACGTCAACCGGCTCAAGGAGATCAACGACACGCTGGGCTTCGAGGCTGGTGACGCCTTGCTCCAGGAGACCAGCCTGAGGATGCTGATGGTCCTCGGAGCACACACGATGTACCGGGTCGGCGGAGATCTCTTCACGATCGTCTGTGCTGGGCCGCTCGACGACGACGGAGCCCTCGAGCTCGTCGGCAGGCTCAACCGGTCGATCGAGCGCGAGTTCATCCTGGACGGTCACTCCGTCACGGTCCGTGCGACCTTCGGTGTCGCCCGACACCCCGACCACGGAAACGGGACGGCCGATCTGCTGCGGCAGGCCGACGCCGCGCTCCACGCCGCGAAGCGGGCCGGGGAGATCCTGCGGATCTTCACCCCGGAGCTCGACCGGGTCTACCGCGACCGGGTCGCGCTCGCAGGGGACCTGCGGATCGCACTCGATCAGGGCGGGCTCGACCTCGTGTTCCAGCCCATCGTCCACGGACACGATCGCCGCATCGCCGGGGTCGAGGCGCTCGTCCGCTGGAACCATCAGGGAAGCATGATCCCGCCGGACCGGTTCGTCGCCGTCGCGGAGGAGGTGGGGCTGACCCACGAGCTGACGCAGTACGTGCTGGCGCGCGCGGTGGCTCGGATCGCTGAGCTCAACGCTGCCGGCTGGGAGATCTCCGTCGCGGTGAACGTCTTCCCCGAGGACATCGTGGACGCCGGGCTGCCGCTCCGCGTCGCCCAGCATCTGCTCCGCAACAACGTCCCACCCGAGCGGCTGCGCCTCGAGATCACCGAACGTTCCGAGATCCGTGACACCGTCGGCGCAGCAGGCGTGATGCGGCGGCTCAAGAAGGTCGGCGTCCGTGTCTCGATCGACGACTTCGGCTCCGGCTCATGGTCGCTGCGGCATCTGCACCGGCTCCCGGTCGACGCCATGAAGATCGATCGCGGGCTGGTCGTGCAGCTGCTCACCGACGAGGGGGCCACGGCGATGGTGTCGTCGCTCGCCACGCTGGCCCACGAGCTCGGCAAGGAGGTCGTCGCCGAGGGGGTGGAGGACGAGGAGACCTTCGTGGCCGCTGTCGCGGCAGGCGCCGACTACATCCAGGGGTACTTCATCAGCCGACCCGTGCGGTTCGAGGAGCTCGTCGAGCTCCTCGAGGCCGAGTCCGGGGCGGCCTTGCAGGAGGCGTCATGAACCCGAAGCTCGAACACGCGCTGCGACGCGACATCCAACGGCGCCTGGTCGTGATCGCGGTGGTCCCCGTCGCCGTGATGGCGGTCGCGGTGACGCTGCTGCTCCTGCAGCTGCGCTCGACGACGATCGACCGCGTCGAGGAGAGCCGTCTGAGCCTGGCGACCGACGTCATCGCCACGAACCTGCGTGCGACCGCCCTCGGCGGCATGGCCCAGATCGACGGACGCGTGGATGACGTCGCCGACGCCACGATGGTCCGCGACGTCGCCCAGTCGATCAGCGGCCGGCTGCGCGATGCGCGGGTTCTGGTGGTGGACCGGGGTGGCGTCGTCCGCGTGGACACCGGGAACGAAGACGCGGGCGTCGCCTTCGAGAACCTCGAGCTCGGGCAGGCGATCGGGGAGTGGGCTCCTGGCGTCGACGGAGGACAGGTGCGTCGTGACGTCGCCTTCGGGTACGCGGCGAGCGCGCGGTCTGGCTGGCTCGTGGTGGTCAGCCAGCCAGGCGACGTGGCCGTCGCGTCGCTGGACGCTGTCGCTCAGGTCGGCGACGACGTCGCGAGGACCATCGGTCAGGTCATCGTGCTGAGCCTCGTCCTGGCAGCGGTGCTCGGTGGTCTGTCCGCGGCACGCGGGGCGGGGGCGGCGCGGGCGGTTGCGGAGCCTGTCGAGGAGCTCCGAGACGCAGCCGCGGGGCTCGTTGGCGGGGACCTCGAGACGGTGATGCCGGTCGGGCGGGAGGACGAGCTGGGTGACATCGGTCGGTCGCTCGAGCGGTTGCAGTGGGTGGCGAAGTACGTGACGGGGAGCCACGCGGCGTCGAGCCCGGAGATGCTCGCTCGCGCGGGCGGTGGCAGCGACGGCTGGGGTTCCTGACCACCTCGGGGCCGGGATACCGTCGCGTGCCCCGACGTGAAGCCTCGCCATGGACCTCTTCGACGCCGCGCCCCCGCAGGTGGGCGTCCGGTTCCTGGTCGTCCGCGAGATGCCGTTGGTCGCGATCGATCTGGTCGAGCCGTCGCCGGGGCCGACGCTCCTGCTCGACGGGAGCCTGTTCCAGTCAGCGACGGAGCGCGGCCTGCTCGTGCTCCGCGGCTTCTACGGCGTGAACATGCCTCAGGGGGCGCGTCTGGGGTTCACGCTGCGCGGCGGAGAGCTCGTGCTCGAGGACGACGGGGAGATCGCGCTCCTGAAGCTCCCGCGTGAAGCCGTCGCCATCGACTGGGTCATGGCTGCGAAGCGCATGACCGGATCGATCCTGGTGGTCGGCAGCATGTTGGGGCTCACGCCGGACGACACGCCGAAGCAGGTGGCGGACCGCATCGACGTCGCAGCCCGCGCCGGCCGCGTCGCGGGCGCGATCGTCGGCGTCGCCGAGCCGACGATGCGGCTGCCGATGCTGTTCGGCTGAGCTCAGCCGTTCGCAGCGTCGAGACGTTCGACGAGATGCGCTCGCTCGGCGTCGTTGCCGACGAGCTCGAGAGCCCGCCGGAACGAGGCAGCGGCTGCCTCGTGCTCGCCCGTACGCATGAGCAGCTCCGCCCTGACCACGTGGAGGGGGTGGTAGCGCGTCAACGTGGCGTCGGCGAGCAGCGGTTCGAGACGTGCGAGCCCGGCCTGCGGGCCGTCGGCCTGGGCGACCGCCACGGCGGCGTTCAGGTCGATCACCGGCGACGGAGCGGCCGTGCGCAGCAGGTCGTAGAGCCGCACGATCATGACCCAGTCGGTCTGCGCGAACGTGGCGGCCATCGCGTGTTGGCGTGCGATCGCGGCCTGGAGGCCGTACGTGCCGAGCACGCCGCCGTCCATGACCGTCCGGATGATCGCAGCCCCTTCATCGATCATCCCGCGGTCCCAGCACGAGCGGTCCTGATGCTCGAGCTGCACGATCTTCCCCGCGGCGTCCGTCCGCGTGGCTGCGCGTGCGTGCGTGAGCAGCATGAGCGCGAGCAGGCCAGCGGTCTCGGGGTCATCGGGCAGGTGCTGGTGCAGGATGCGCGCAAGCCGGATGGCCTCCTCCGCGAGGTCGGTCCGCATCAGGCGCGGCCCGGATGCGCTCGAGTACCCCTCGTTGAAGATCAGGTAGACGACGCCCAGCAGGCCCGTCCGGCGGGCCGGCAGCTCGTCGTCGCGGGGGACGCGGTACGGGATCGCCGCGTCGCGGATCTTGTGCTTCGCCCGCGTCAGCCGCTGCCGCATCGTCGGCTCGTTCGTGAGGAACGCCCGTGCGATCTCCGCGGTCGAGAGGCCGGCGACGGTCCGCAGCGTCAGCGCGATCCGCGCCTCCATCCCGAGCGCTGGGTGACAACACGTGAACAGCAGCGCCAGCCGCTCGTCCGGGATGGTCGTGGAGAGATCGACCAGATCGTCCACGACGTCCTCCGCGTGATCCTCCGTCGCGGACTTCGCGAAGGGCGTGCTCGGGTCGGTCGTGACCCGGTCCTGACGGTTGCGCCGCGCGACGTCACGGCGGGTGTGGTCGATGGCGCGCCGTCGTGCAACGGTCAGCAGCCAGGC
>CBDTYW010000282.1:0-4655 GCA_965364735.1 uncultured Nitriliruptoria bacterium | reverse complement strand
GGGCCGGGTCAACGGCGTGTGGCGGCTGCGCTGACCCTCGCCGCTGACGATGCTCAGGTTCGGGCGGAGCCCGCCGCTGACCCTGCGTCGGATCCCACCGGCCGTGATCGAGTCGAGCAGGTCGATGAGCTGGAGGGCCAGGTCGCTCAGGCGGTCGTCGCAGCCGTCACAGCCGCAGCCGGGGAACCAGGTGGTGGCCAGCTCGCCGGGCGCGACGAGCACCCCGGGAAACGTCGTCGGGACGACCATCACGTCGAGCGCGGTCGGGGCGTCGGGGAGCAGATGCAGGCCCGGGCCTGCAGGCGTCACCCCGCGCATCAGCTCCGGATCGAGCTGCCAGATCTCGGCGACGCGGACGTCGAAGGTCTCGTGAGCCCAGGAGATCCAGCGGTCGGCGACCTCGTGGAGCACGGCGAAGCGCTCGGGACTGGTGACCGTGCCGTACCCGTCGGTCACGCCCGGCTCCGGTGACAGCCGACGATGTGGTCGTCGACCAGGCCCATGGCCTGCTGGAAGGCGTACATCGTGGTGGGGCCGACGAACTTCCAGCCGCGCCGCTTGAGGTCCTTCGACATCTGCGTCGACTGTTCGGTGATGGCGACGATGTCGTCGTCGGCTGCCGGCGGGGTGTGATCGGGCGGTGCATGGGACCATGCGAAGGCGTCGAGCGATCCGAACTCCTCGACGAGCCCGGGGTATCGGCGCGCGTTGTTGATCGTTGCCTCGATCTTGCCGCGGTGGCGGATGATCCCGGCGTCGGTCACGAGCCGCTCGACGTCTGTTGCGTCGTAGGCCGCGATCTTCGCCGGATCGAAGCCATCGAAGACCTCGCGGAATCGGTCGCGCTTGCGCAGGATCGTGATCCACGCGAGCCCGGCCTGGAAGCCCTCGAGGCAGAGCTTCTCGAACAGCTGGTGCTCGTCATGCGTCGGGACGCCCCACTCGGTGTCGTGGTAGCGCATGTAGAGCTCGTCGTTCCCGCTCCACCAGCACCGGGTCACCCCGTCGTCGCCCGTCACCAGACCGCGTGCCGCCACCAGCGTCCCCTTGTCCTCGGCGAGTCTGGCCGAGCGCCGCCGTGATCGCCACACTCGCATCCGCAGATCGATCCTGGAGCATCGCATGGGGCAGCAGGTCACGACGACAACGGGGGAGCGACCCGGCTGGCTCGACGATGGGCTCTACCCCTTCGCGAGCAGCTGGCTGCGGGTGCCGACCGACTCGGGCGACGCGGTCGTCCATCACGTCGACGAGGGCGACGGGCCTCCGATCGTGCTCTACCACGGCAACCCGACATGGTCGTTCCTGTACCGGCGGATGATCCCGCGCCTGGCGGAGCACTTCAGGGTCATCGCGATGGACCTGCCCGGGTTCGGCCTGTCGAGCGCGCCCGACGGCTACGGCTTCCTGCCGGCCGAGCACGCGAAGGTCGCGAAGGCCGTCGTCGAGCACCTCGACCTCGACGGCTACATCCCCTTCGTGCAGGACTGGGGTGGGCCGATCGGGCTCTGGGCAGCCGGCCAGCACCCCGACCGAGTGCGCGGTCTCGGGATCGGCAACACCTGGGCCTGGCCCAATGACGCCATCGCCGCGCGCGCCTTCGCGGCGCTCATGGGCGGGCCCCTCATGAAGCTGCCCATCGAGCGCGCCAACGCGTTCGTGAACCTGCTGATCCCCGCAGCCACCAGGCAGACGAAGCTCAGCCAGGCAGAGATGGACCACTTCCGCTCGCCGTTGGACACGCGTCGACGGCGTCACGCGAGCTGGGTCTTCCCGCGCGAGATCACGAAGTCGCGAGACTTCCTCCTCGAGGTGCGCGCAGGCCTGGACGCGCTCATCGACAAGCCGGCGCTGCTGACCTGGGGCATGAAGGACTTCGCCTTCCCGCCACCGGTCCGCGCCCAGTGGTCACGGCTGCTCAGCGACGCGGTGTCGATCGATCTGCCCGAGGCCGGCCACTACATCCAGCAGGAGGCTCCGGACGCCATCGTCGACGCGATCCTCGAGCGCTTCGGCGCCGGATGAGCCGTAGGTTGCGGCGCATGCGCCCCGACCCTGACGTGAAGATCGACGAGGACCTTGTCCGTCGGCTGCTGCGTGCGCAGGTCCCGTCGCTGGCGGACCAGCCGCTGCGCCACGTGGACGTCTCTGGCTGGGACAACGAGATCGTGCGGATCGGCGACCACCTCCTCGCTCGGCTCCCGCGCCGCGAGGTCGGCGCGGATCTCGTCCGGCGCGAGCACCGGTGGTTGCCGGACCTGGCGGCCCAGCTCCCTGTCGAGCTGCCCACGGCGCTGCACCGCGGTGAGCCGGGGGAGGGCTACCCGTACCCGTGGTCGATCGTGCGCTGGGTCGACGGCCGCGACGGGCTGTCCGGTGCCAGCGACGACGATCCGTGGCCGGCGCTCTCGGCGGGGCAGGTTCCGCTCTGGAGCGGGATCCTCCGAGCCCTGCATCGGCCGGCCCCGGTCGACGCTCCCTTCAACCCGTTCCGCTCGGTGGACCTCGCATCTCGCGCCGACCGCATCCACCGCTGGGTCGACGAGCTGCACGACGACGTCGCGGGCCCCGGGATCGACGCCCGGCAGCGAGACATCCTGCACCGCGCGCTCGATGACGCCGTCGCTGCGCCCAAGCACGAAGGGCCGTCGGTCTGGCTCCACGGGGATCTGCATGCCGGCAACGTCATCGTCGACGACGACCGTCGTGTCGTCGCGCTCATCGACTGGGGAGACCTCTGCGCCGGCGACCCCGCGGTCGATCTGGGCGGCACGTGGATGCTGTTCGGCGCTGCGGAGCGTGAGGCGCTGCGTCGAGATCTCGGCGTCGAGCCTCGCGACCCGCTCTGGCGCCGCGCGGTCGGATGGGGGATCTTCTTCTCCGCGGTCTTCTGGCCGCACACCCGCAACGACTGGGGCAGCTCACCCACCCGACGTCGCGTCGGGATCCTCGAGCTGCTGGGCGACCTCGATCAGCCGGACGTCGTGTCAACGATCACCTGACAGCGGTGCGGGTCGGTGCACGTCGACGGATCCAGACCTCGTCCTCGATCGGCGAGATCACGCAGCTGAGCCCGTGCGGCCTCGAGCCGGGAGATCTGCACGCCGAGGTCAGCGATGTGGCCCTCGAGCAGATCGAGCGTGTGCCCGCATGACGTACCGCCCTCGTTCTTGATGGTGATCACCGAGCCGATCTCGGCCAGCGAGAGGCCCGCGGCCTGAGCGTCGCGGATGAAGGTCAGCCGGGCGATCGCCGGACTCGCGTAGTCGCGGTAGCCGGACGAGGTGCGTTCCGGCTCCTCGAGCAGGCCGATCGACTCGTAGTAGCGAACTGCCTTGGTCGAGATGCCGACGACGTCGGCGAGCTGTCCGATGCGCATCTTCCCCCGCCTGCTTGACCTTCCAGTCGACTGGAATCTATACGGTTCGTGGTGGTCACGGAGACCGTGACCTGCACAGGAGCCTCGGTGTTCGCCAAGCCCCGCCAGAGAAGCCACGCCCTGGTCGCGTTGCTGCTCGCGTTCGTCGTGGTGGCGCTGGGGACAGCACCGGCGTACGCCCACACGAAGCTCGACGTCAGCGTCCCGACGCAGGACCAGATCGTCGACGGCGAGCTCTCGACGATCGTCCTGACGTTCTCGAAGCCCGTCGAGCCACTCGGCGACACGATCGTGGTCACCGACGAGGGCGGATCCTTGGCCGGTGGCGACGTGACCGTGCGGCGCAGCTCCGACGGGCTGGTCGTCACGGGCGATCTCAGCGAGCCGCTCGGCGACGGCTCGTGGCAGGTCGACTGGCGCGTCCTCGCCACGGACTCGCACCCACGCGAGGGAGCCTTCACGTTCGTCGTCGCGCGAGGAGAACCGGAGCCGGAGGCCACGGTGGCGCCGTCAGCCCCGGCACCCGAGGCCTCCACGCCGTCCGCGATCGTGGCGCCCCGCCCGACGGAGTCGTTCGCGGCGGCGGTCAGCGCTCCGACGGCGCGCCCGACCAGCGCACAGCGTGGACTCCTCGAGTCGCTCGGGTCGGTGTCGCGGATCGTCTTCTACCTGGGCCTCATGACGGCTGCTGGGCTGGCGCTGTTCACCGCGGGCCCGCACCGCGGGGAGACCGAGCGCGCGCGACGCATGTCGAAGGTCGCGGGGAGCGCGGCCGTGATCGCCCTGATCGCCAGCGTCGGTGACATCGCCTTCCACGTCGCTGCGGTCTCGGGTGACGGGATCACGGGGATCGTTGACGTCGACACCTGGGGGCCGGTGCTCCGGACCGGGCTCGGCACCGCGTTCGCGGTGCGCACCGTCGGGCTCGCGCTCATCGCGTTCGCAGCCCTCCATCGGGTCCGCAGGGACAAGCCCTCGGGCGTCGACGCGGGGAAGCTCGTCGGGACCGCGCTCGCGCTCGGGTCCTTCCAGTTCGTCGGGCACACCGCGTCCGCGGCCCCCGAGATCGTGGTCCGGTCGGCCGACATCGTCCACGCCGTCGCCGCCGCGATCTGGATCGGTGGGCTCGTCGGGTTGCTGCTGCTCTCGCGGCGTGCCGACCCGGATGTCCGTGCGCGGACCGCGGCGAGGTTCTCGACCGTCGCGACGGTCGCCGTCGTCGCGGTCGCGCTCGCTGGCTCCGCCCTCGCCTGGGTGAACCTGCCAACGCTTGCCG
>CBDTYW010000281.1:0-4656 GCA_965364735.1 uncultured Nitriliruptoria bacterium | reverse complement strand
CCGACGTGCTGCTCGACTGGAGCGCCGATTCGAGCGGCGACGCCGAGGCGCTGCCGTCGCCGGCGCCGGTCCGTCCGGCGGGATCGTGCTGGAGCTCGTCGGCGGCGAGGAAGCGGCAGCGGACCTGCTGACCGCAATCGTGTCCGCCGGGATCCGCGTCGCGGACTTCCGCGAGGACGCCGCAGGTCTTGAACGACTGTTCCTGTCCGTCACGAAGGGGATCGTGCGATGACGCTCAACCCGGTCCTGCGCCGCGAGCTGGTGGAGCGCTGGCGCGGCCGTCGCGCCTTCTGGGTGCTGACGATCTTCGTCCTGCTCCTCGGCTTCGGCGCCCAGCTGCTGTACTGGATCGGCACGTCCTACCTGCAGGACCAGTTCGGGTTCCGCTTCGAGGCCCAGGTCGACGTCGGCCCGATCCTCGGCCGGTTCATGTTCGAGAACATGCTCGCGTTCGTGCTGCTGCTCGTGCTGTTCGTCGCGCCCGGCTACGCGGCCGCACAGATCTCCGGCGAGCGGGAGCGCAAGACGCTCGGGCTGCTGCAGATCACGGCGATGCGCCCGTCGGGGCTCGTGTTCGGCAAGCTCGCCTCGTCCGTGGCGTGGGTCGGGCTGCTCGTCATCACGTCGCTCCCCTTCGCCGCGGCGCTGTTCTTCCTCGGCGGGATCACGCCCGGCGACCTGGCCCGCAGCCTCGTGTTCATCATGGGCATCGCGATCTCGATCGGCGCGATCGCGATCGGGGTGTCCTCGATGGTGAAGCGCACGACCGCGTCGATCATCATCACCTACGCGATCGTGCTGTTCCTCAGCGTCGGAACGCTCTTCACGTTCGCGCTGGAAGCGACCATCGTCGACACGTGGAGCAACGGTCAGGACCGCTCCGCGTTCACCATGTACGCGAACCCGTACCTCGGGCTCGCCGACGCCGTCCGAGCACAGCAGGAGTCCTTCTCGTCCCCACCGAGCGTCCTCACCCCGTTCGCCTACGCGCTGCCACGTCAGAACAGCGGCGGGTTCGGGTTCAACGAGGTGATGCGCGGTGGCATCGCCTTCGAGGACGTGGCGGTCGAGCAGGGCGCCTTCGACGACGTGTTCATCGACCGTGCGGTCGCGCAGGGCGAGTTCGGCGGGTTCGGCGGGTTCCAGAACAACCAGTCGCGCCAGCCCGTCTGGCTGATCACGCTCGGCCTTCACCTGCTCGCCGGCGCGATCGCGTTCGCCGTCGCGACCCGACGGGTCTCGATCCCCCAGGGTCGCAGCCTCCGCAACCGTGAGGCCACGCCGGACGTCGTACCTGCCGTGGTGACCACGCCGCCGCCGCCGCCGACGACCGCAGCACAGCAGGAGGCCCCGCGATGACCGCGCTCCTCGACTCCCCGACCCTCGCCCCCGACGCGGGGCTCCCTGCGACACCGGCCATGGACAAGGTCATCGGTGCCGCGCGTCGACGGATGCGCCTGAACCGTGCGCTCGCCTGGGTCAGCCGTGCTGCCGTGGCCGCAGCCGCGGCCGCGCTCGCGTGGCTCGTCGTCGGACGGTTCGTCCTGCTTCCCGCCATCGACGTCGTCGTCATCGCGGTGCTCGTCGGGGTGGCGGTGCTCGCGGGGATCGTCGCCTGGCTCGGTCGGATCTCCGACCACCACGCCGCCTGGGCCGCTGACCGCTGGCTCGGCACGAACGAGCGCTACGCGACGACCGTCGAGCTGCGTGAAGGGAAGCTGCCGACCGTCCCCGCGCCGCTCGCGCAGGCGCAGGTCGAGCTCGCGGAGGAGCACGCGACGACGTTCACGAAGTTCGGCGTCGCCCCGATCTGGCCGAAGCGCCGCCTCGCGATCGCGGCAGTCCTGGTGCTGCTCGCCGGGGTGGCCGCGTTCATCCCGAACCCGCAGGACGCCGTCCGCGTCGAGCGTGCGCGTCAGCAGGCTGTCGTCGCCGCGACCGTCGAGGACCTCCGCGAGGAGGCTGACCAGCTTCGTGAGACCGGCGACCCCGACCGGGCCGCGCTCGCCGACGAGCTCGACACGTTGGCCGACGCCCTCGAGCAGTCCGACCTCCGCGAGGCGCTCGACGAGATCTCCGACGCACGTCAGGAGCTCGCCGAGCGGTTGCAGGACGACCTCGCCTCCCAGCGCACCGCGCTGACCGGACTCGCGCAGGAGCTCGGCCAGTCTCCGCTCGCCGCGGGCGACACCGTGCGCGAGCAGCTCGAGCAGCTTGCTCAGGACCTCGACGACGGCAAGGTCTCCGCGGAGGACCAGGCCGCGCTCGCGGAACGGCTCGAAGAGCTCGCCGACGCCCTCGCCGCAGGCCAGCCCGAGGTCGCACAGCAGCTCGACAACGCCGCGCAGGCGCTCGGCCAGGGCCAGCCGACACAGGCCGCCGACGCGTTGCGCGAAGCGGCCGACGCCGTCGGCGACGCCGTCCAGAACCTCGACCAGCAGCAGGCGCTCGGCCAGGCCGACGGGGCGCTCCAGGACGCCCAGCAGCAGCTCCAGCAGGGCACCGGTCAACAGGGTCAAGGGCAGCAGGGGCAGCAGGGCCAGCAGGGCCAGGGGCAGGGGCAGCAGCCCGGCGAGGGCCAGGGCGAGGGCCAAGGTCAGGGCCAGGGCCAGGGCGAAGGCCAGGGACAGGGCGAAGGCCAAGGTCAGGGCCAGGGCGAAGGTCAGGGCCAGGGCGAAGGTCAGGGCCAGGGACAGGGACAGGGACAGGGCCAAGGACAGGGCGGCGCTGGTGGCGGGGGCGGCGGGGGCAACCCGACCGGCCAGCAGGGTCAGGGCGGCGCCAACGACGGCTCCGGCACCCCGAACGCGGGCGGCAACGAGACCCCGGACCTCGAGACCGTCTTCGACCCGCCCGGTCGCATCGACACCCAGGGCGACGACGTCCAGATCCGCGGCAACGACTCCGGCCAGGGCACCGAGCAGCAGGTCGGCGAGTTCGAGGGCGAGGGTCAGCAGAACTCCTCGATCGTCCCCTACCGCGACGTCCTCACCCGCTATCGCCAGTCCGCCACCGATGCCATCGAGCGAGCCGGGTTCCCGACGAAGCTGCGCGGTCTCGTCCGCGACTACTTCGACGCGATCTCCTCCGGCGGCACCCAGCCCTGACAGGCTCCTCACCAGCATCTGTCCCGCAGAACCACCGTTCACCCTCGACGCATCACCATCAGGACGCCTCGTGACAACAGCCATGACGCCCGAGCAGTTCGCCGACCTCGCCCAGCGCGTCGAGTTCCAGATCCGACGCGTGATCGTCGGCCAGCAGGACCTCGTCCGTGACGTGCTCGCGTGCCTGTTCGCCGAGGGCCACGTCCTGCTCGAGGGCGTGCCGGGGCTCGGCAAGACCGTCCTGCTCCGCACGCTCGGGCAGGCGCTGAGCCTGGACTTCAACCGCGTCCAGTGCACGCCCGACCTGATGCCCGCGGACATCGTCGGCACGAACGTGCTCAGCGACGGGCAGATGAGCTTCGCGCCGGGCCCGGTGTTCACGCAGCTGCTGCTCGCCGACGAGGTGAACCGCACCACGCCGAAGACGCAGTCGGCGCTGCTCGAGGCGATGGCCGAGCGACGCGTCACCGTCGCCGGCGTCACCCGCGACCTCCCCCGTCCGTTCTTCGTCATGGCGACGCAGAACCCGATCGAGATGGAGGGCACCTACCCGCTGCCCGAGGCCCAGCTCGACCGCTTCGTCGCGAAGGTCCTCGTGCCGCTCCCGAACGCCGACGACCTCGCCGAGATCCTGACCCGCACCACCGGCAGCACGTTCGACGAGCCGGACCCCGTCGCGACCACCGAGGACCTGATCGCCGCGATCGCGCTCGTGCGCAACGTCCCGATCGCCAGCCATGTCCTGCGCCACGCCGTGGACCTCGTCCAGGCGACCCACCGTGACGAGCCGTCCGCGCCCGACACCGTCCGCCGCTACGTCACCAACGGGGCGTCGCCGCGCGGCGGCCAGTCGATCGTGCTGCTCGCGAAGGTCTACGCGCTGTTCGACGGGCGTCTGCAAGCGTCCATCGACGACGTCCGCGCTGCCGCGAAGCCGTGCCTGCGTCACCGGCTCGTCCTCGGCTACGAAGCGCTGCCGGCCGGCGTGTCCAGCGACGACGTCGTCGACGCGGTCCTCGACTCCGTCCCCGCCCCGCGACCTCCGGTGCGTGACGCCGTCGGCGTGTGAGCTGACATGACCGACACCGCGACCCGCATCCTGACGCCTGAGCTGCTCGGCCAGCTCGGGCAGTTCCGTCTGCGCTCCCGACGTCGGGTGAGCGGTCGGTACTCGGGCGCGCACCAGTCTCGACGCTTCGGGGCGAGCCTCGACTTCGCCGACTACCGCGAGTACGTCGCGGGCGATGATCCCCGTCGCGTCGACATGGCCGCCTACCAACGGCTCGGCAAGCTCCTCGTGAAGCTCTACGAGGCCGAGGACGAGGCGGCGCTGCGCATCGTCGTGGACCTGTCCGCGTCGATGGGCTTCGGTCGCAAGGCGCAGGCCGCGCGTGAGGTCGCGGCGGTGTTCGCGGCGCTCGCGTCCAACGGACAGGACCGCTCGCGGATCCTCACGACCAACGGGGCGTTCGTCGACGCCGGCCCGTGGCTGCGCGGCACGAAGGCGCTGCACGGCGCCGAGTCCCGGCTGTCCACCGCCCAGCCCGCC
>CBDTYW010000280.1:0-4695 GCA_965364735.1 uncultured Nitriliruptoria bacterium | reverse complement strand
CGATCGCGCCGTCGCTGGTGCGGACCTCGAGGCCGTTCAGGATCGCTGGGAGCGATGCCCGTCGACCCTGGACCGCTGCGACGTTCAGGACACCGTCGCTGACGTCGACCGAGAACTTCATGGTGAGGCCCTTCTTCCGGGCCTTCGCATGGATGTCGAGGTCGTTGATGCGGGTCGCACCCTCGACCATCAGGTCGATGTAGCGACGCCCGTTGCGGGTCACGCTGGGGTCGATCTCCGCGAGGTCGAAGCGGACCTCGTAGGTGCCGTTGGTGACGGGGATTGCGTAGCTGATCTCCTCACCGGAGCGAGCGGTCGTGAACACCTCGTTGGGTGTCCCGACCACGCTGCCGTGCAACGCTGACACCGGTGTCGGGCCGAAGCCTGCCGCGTCGGGTGAGGTGAGCAGGCTGTGCGGTGCCGTCAGCTCGTCGGGCTGGAACGGTGAGACGGTCGGGCCGCCGGTGTTGATGAAGATCTCGGTCCCGCCCCCGCCCCCGCCCGGGGGCGTCGTCGGCGGGTCCGTGGGGTCTTCGGTCGGGGTCTCGCTCGGGCTGGACGTCTCGGTCGGGGTGACGGAGTCGGTCGGCGTCGGCGACGGCGCGCCGATGACGCTGCCGCCGTCGGACCAGATCTCGAGGCCGTTCAGCACGGCGGGGGCTGAGCCGGAGCGCCCTGTGCGAACCTCGACGTCCAGGACGCCGTCGGTGACCGCCGTCGAGTATCGCAGGGTCTGGGCCCGGTTGCGGCCCTTGGCGTAGAGGTCGAGATCGTCGAGTCGGCGACGGCCCTCGACGTAGATGTCGACCTTGCGCTCGCCGTTGCGGCTTGCCTCGAGCTCCGCGAAGTCGAGCCAGACGGTGTAGGTCGCGTCGGACACCGGGATCGCGTAGATCACCGCGTCGCCTGTCCGCTGGGTCTCGAAGACGCTCAGCGGGGTGTCCTGGACGGTCGGCTTCGCCGACGTGACGGAGATCGGCCCGACGATCGCATCGCCCGGCTCGGTCAGGAAGTCATGAGGGGCCGCGTCCGTGTCCTCGGCGAAGTCCACGTCACCGGGACCCCCGACGTCGATGGCGAGCAGCCGGGTGGGCGCCGCTGCGACGGCGGGCAGGCCCGAGACCGCGGTGAGCACGGCCGCCAAGGCGGCGATGACGGGGGTACGACGAGAAAGCGACACGGAGACCTCAACACGACCAGAGAAACGTTCAGTGCCACCGAGCATGCCACGATCGAGTGCCCTGGGGACTGCCCTGACGAAGATCAGTGCGCCCTTCAGGCGCTGGCGAGCAGGATGCGACCGTCAGCGCCCTCTGCGTGGCCGTGGTAGCACGGAGCGTCTCCATCTGGCGACGTCATCTGACACCGACGCCGACGGCCACGAACGGGCTCGGGCCCTGGTCCGGGACGGAACCGCCGACCTCGATCGAGGAGCCCTCGCCGTTGGTGGTCGTTGCCAGCCATTGGTCGAACGTCAGCGACGAGCCGAACCACGAGAAGGCTGCGAGGTTGGCGGACGGGACGACGTAGCGGTTGTCGCGGAACGTGTTGGTCGCGTTGGTCCACGCGGCGGGGTCGGCGTCGCGGTACAGGTCCTGACCGACGCCGCTCGAGACCGTTGCGGCGATCCAGTTCTCCCGGATGCGGATGCGCGAGCCCTCTGGGGTGCGCGCCCCGTCGACGCGGATCCAGACCTGCTTCTTGCCGCCCTCGAGGATGTTGTGGTGGACGTCGACGTCGTCGGCGTTGGACACGTAGACCTGCGAGCCACGGAAGTCGAGGTCGGCCTGCTCGCCGTTGAAGCGCACGTCGTTGTAGGCGAGCTCGGCAGGGCCCCGGGCGAGCTCGTACATGAGGCCTCTGGTGGAGTTGCGATGGACCCGGTTGTGGTTGATGACCGCGGACGCGCAGTCGCCGTCGCACCACAGGCCGGGGCCGTCGTTGTCGTGGACGAGGTTGTTGACCACGGTCACCGGCTCGGAGCGCAGCAGCTTGACCCCGCCGGACTCCCATGACGTGCGGTAGTCGAGGAACCCGTTGTCGCGGATCAGGCTGTCGCGGAGGACGACGGGGCGACGTTGCCCGTCGAGCGCGCCGCCCTTGAACTCCCCGTAGCCGACGATGCCGATCTGGCCGTTGTCGTACACCTCGACCCGCTCGAGGGTCAGCCCGGGGGAGATGCCGATGCCGCCGCCGTGGTTGTCGCGCACGGTGACGTCACGGACGGTCCAGTCGATCCCGTTGCGGGTGTTCAGCGCGCCCCAGGAGGACCTGCTGGCGTACTGCTCGATGACGACGTTCTCGATGACCACCTCGGCGACCGAGTCGCCGTGGAAGGCGTTCGGGGTGTGGACGAACCGGACGTCGAGGCCCGCTGGGTCGTCGGTGATCCAGATCTCCCGCGCGCTGGTGTCCCAGTACCAGGTGCCGGGGATGAGCTCGTCGCGGTCGGCCACCGGCTCCCACCAGTCACCGTCGACGACGAGCCACTCCGGCCGTCCGTGCAGGGGCTTGGTCTCCAGCCGCTTCGACGGGGTGATGGTGCCGACCTGGATGAAGCCGCCGGCGACCCAGTCATCGCCGTCCGGAGCCCACGCGGACGTCGGGACGTCTCGGCTGCCGTTGAGGACGGCACCGGTCTCCCCGATGAACCGGCTCCCGGACGTCACGCGGACCCGGAACCCTCGGTGGACGCCTGCGCCGATGACGAACGTCGTGCCGTCGGGGTGCGCGGCGACGATGGCGTCGGCGTCGTCACCGACGTCGATCCGGATCGCCTCCGACGGGATGGCGAGCGGCGGCTGCGGTGACGGGGCGTTGACCGGGATCGCATCCGGCGGCGTGGGCGTGGGCGTGGGTGTGGGCGTGGGCGTCGGCGTGGGTGTGGGCGTCGGGGCGTCGAACACCTCGGCCTCGAAGCCGGCGACGATGACCGGCTGCGCGCTGGCGCTGTCACGCCGGACGACGACGGTGAGCAGTCCGTCGAGGACCTCGACGTTCGTGGCGCGCGACCATGCGCGGGACTGGAAGCGGTCGGCGAGGTCGAGGTTGTTGCTGCTCAGGACGTTCTCGACGAGCAGGTCCATGATCCGGGCACCGGCGGGCGCGTTGCCGATCTCGGCGAAGTGCACCGTCACGCGGTAGGTCCCGTCGTCGGCGGGGATCTCCCAGCGGATCTCGTCCGCCGTCAGCGAGGAGCCGACGACCTCGTCCGGCACCCGACGCGCGGTTCGATGGCGGGCGATCTCGGCGTCGGTCGTCAGCTCGGCGACGAGATCAGGGGCGGCGCGGCTGGGGTCGGGAGCAGCAAGGGTGTCGGCGGTCCACGTTCCGCGCGGGCTGGGGAACGACGGGCCCCCAGCGTTGACCCCGACCCAGCTCACCTCGCCGAGGCGAGGGACGACGTCAGGTTCCGGGGACGGCTCCGGTTCGGGAGCCGGTGGGGCGGGGAGCGGAGTCGGCATGGCTCCGGCCTGCTGCCATCGGGGCTGCGTGGACTGACCGGCCAGCGGACGTGGCGCTCCGTCACCGAACGCGGGCAGCGGGATCAGGGTCGCCGCGACCATGAGCAGGACGAGACGAACACATCTGGGCTGACGGTCCGGCACGCGAAGTCCTCGATCGGATGGAACAGCGTGGGTACAGGTCCCTCCCGCGTCCACTCGTGGCGCCTCAGAGCCGCCCGGCGTGGCTGGATGCGTGCGGTCTGCGGACTCGCCTTCGCGGCGCTGAGTAGGCTCGATGCTCAGCCGAGGAAAGACGCAGACGCATGATCCGCTCGCGATGGGTCGCTGCAGTGCTCGCAGGCCTTGCACTGCTGTTCGCCGCTCCAGCGGCGATGGCACAGTCGGCCGATGTGTCCGCGATCGCGGCTGACCTCGAGCGCACCGGAGCGTTCACGGACGCCGGGGCGAGCCTCTCGCTCGCTGAAGCGCAGTCGGTCGCGGCGGCGTTCGCGAACCGCGGCGAGCGGCTCGGCGTCATCGTCCTCGGCAGCGACGCGGCCGGTGGGGCCACGATCCTCGCCGGAAACGTGCTCGACGCCACGACCACCGTCACCGCGGTCGTCGTCCTGACGTCGGATGAGATCGGTGCGGCAAGCATCTTCGACGGCGACCGGCTCGACGCAGCCCTCACCGCCGCGGAGGGCCCCTTCTTCGACCGCCAGGACGCGCTGGCGCTGGTCGCGTTCGGCAACGACCTCTACGGGCTCGACGTGAGCCTGTCGGACACCGCGGCGGCCGGCGGCTCCGGCAGCGCAACCGGGAGCGGAACCGCGGGCAGCGGTTTCCCGTGGGTGCTGGTCGGGATCGTCCTGGTCGTGGGCGGAGGCTTCTTCGTCTTGAACCGTCGCGGCAAGAAGACCGACGAGTCACGTCGCCAGGCAGCCATCGAGCAGGCGCGTGACGAGGTCCGGGAGGACCTGACCGTGATGGCCGACCACATCCTCGAGCTCGACGCGCGGATCGTCATCTCCCAGGACCGGGGCCTGCGTGCCCGCTACGACGAGGCTGCCGGGATCTACCGCGAGGCGCTTGACGCGGTCTCTCGGATCGAGGACCCGGTGGCGTTGCGCGACCTCGACGTCGAGGTGGAGCTGGCGCGCTGGCAGCTGGAGAGCGTTGACGCTGTCCTCGACGGCCGGCCGGAGCCCGGGCGCCCAGCGCCCCCGCCGCCGGTCCGGTCACCCGAGCC
>CBDTYW010000279.1:0-4695 GCA_965364735.1 uncultured Nitriliruptoria bacterium | reverse complement strand
GCGCCTCGCGCGGCCGCGATCGCGAGGGCCTGCTCGCGGGCGGGCTGACCGCCGAGGACGCGCAACGTGATCGTGCGGGCCGCGCGGAACGCGTCCTGGATCTGGTCGGGCGTGCCCTGCGCGAGGACCGTGCCGGCCTCGATGATCGCGACGCGGTCGCAGACCTCCTGCAGCTCCGACAGGATGTGCGAGCTGATCAGGATGGTGCGGCCCTGGCGGCCGAGCTCGAGGACGATCTCGCGCAGCTCGACGCGGGCGCGCGGGTCCAGGCCAGACGCCGGCTCGTCGAGGACGAGGAGCTTGGGGTCGTGGACGAGCGCGCGGGCCAGCGACAGCCGCTGCTGCATGCCGCGCGACAGCCCGGAGACGTCGGTGTCGGACTTGTGGCTGAGCTCGACGAGCTCCAGCAGGTCGCTGACCTGCTGGGCGCGGGTCGCGGTGTCGAGCCGGTATGCGGAGGCGAAGAAGTCGAGGTACTCGGCGCAGGTCAAGCCGTCGTAGACCCCGAAGAAGTCCGGCATGTATCCGACGATCTGTCGGACCTCGCGGCGCTGCTTCACGGGGTCGATGTCGAACACGCGGATGAGGCCGGAGTCCGGGACGAGCAGCGTGACGATGGCCTCCATCGTCGTGGTCTTGCCGGCGCCGTTGGGACCGATCAGACCGAACACGCCACCGGTCGGGACGTCGAGGCCGAGGTGGTCGACGGCGTTGACGCTGCCGTAGCGCTTGGTGAGTCCCTCGATGCGCACGGCCGTCGTCGGCAGCTCGCTGGGCGGGGGCACGGTGGCGACGTCGGTCATGAGGAGCCTCCCACTCCACGGAAGGCTGCGATGCCGCGGCCGGAGAAGTCGAACGGGAACATCTCGCCGGACGCGCGGAGCAGGATCTCTCCGAGCGGGTTCACGAACTCGAGCCCGCCATCCGCGCCCAGCTGGTCCACGGTGATGAACTCCCAGCGGGCGGTCGTGACGCTCCAGGCCTCGAACTGGACCTGTCCGAACTGCTCGGGTTCCGGCTGAGCGATGTTCAGCGCCGTACCCCGCGTGCAGGACCCGTCGGCGTCACACCACGTGAAGCCGCCGTTGGAGTCGAAGTCGCACTGGACGGCTTCGGGCGGACACTGGCGCTCCATGACCTCTTCGCCGCACAGCGTCGTCGTCTCCAGCAGCTGGCCGAGCTGGTCGGTCACCTCGATCTCGAAGCATGCCTCGTCGAAGGCCACCGGAGGGGCGTCGGGAAGGCGGTCCGGACCGTTGAACTGGCCTTGGAACATCCCGCGGTCCAGCGACGGGACGATCGCGATGATGGGGCGTGTGTCGTTCGGGAGGCGGTAGCGCAGGACCGCCTGGACCTGGCCCTCGATCGCGAGCGGACCGGGGCGCCATGCGTCGCCGAACCCGAGGGTCAGCAGCTCGCGCTGCGTCACGAACGGGGACTTCGCGCCGTCGAGCTCCGGGGTCACCCCGACGACGAAGAGCCGGCCGACGCTGTTCGACGGGGAGTCGTTGGTCCGCAGCTCCTCGTCGCGCTCCGGGACCTCGCCGGCCGTGACGAACACCTGGCCCGGCGCGCCGTCGAGGATCCCCCAGCGCAGCAGCATGGTCAGCGCGCCGGGCTGCAGGACGCGGCCGTTGAAGTCGCGGTCGACCTGGAAGCCCCAGCCCCACGGGTCGACCGTCGGGAGGAGCCCGCTGAGCTTCACCCTCTCGGTGGCGCCCGCCGCGAGATCGCCGATGGTCTCGCTCGCGGTGGCGGCGTTCACGGTCACGTCGGAGAGGTCGCGACCGGACACGTTGGTGACCTCGATGAGGATGTCCTCGCCGGTGACCGACGCCTCGACCTGCAGCGGCGGCGGCGACGTGACGGCCCGCTGCGCGAAGACGCCGCCCTGCTCGAACGAGCCGAGCCGGAAGTTCGCGGTCGTCCCGGCGACGTCGCGGTCGACGGTCATCGCGTTGCCGCGGCTGACGGTGACGTCCCACTCCTCACCGGGAAGGCGCAGGGACGTGGAGCCGCCGTTGGGGCTCGAGGCCATGATCACGGCGACCTCGCCGCCGAGCCCGTCGACCCAGTACCCGACCCTCGCAGACGTACCGAGCTCTGACACGGTCGTCCGGCTCCCGGCGAACGCCCCGACGACGAACACCAGCGTGATCAGCGGCACGGTTCCCCACGCCCACTCGGGGCGCTTCATCCGGGTGAGGAGGAACCCGTTGACGGGGCCGACGATGAGCGCGTAGGCGAGCAGGAAGGCGCCGAGCCACGGGAGCGACGGGAGCGACGTGGCGCCGCTCGCGACGACCTCGCCGATCGTGTCGATCGTGCGGTTGGTCGGGTCGGTGCCGTTGGTGCGGGTCGCGGTGCGGGGCGAGGTGACGTGGCCCCACAGCGCGGAGCTCTGGCCGAGCTCGCCCGTTCCCGGGGTCGCTGCGACGACGGTGAGCCGACCACGTCCGGCGCCGGCTGCAGCGACCACGACGTCGCCCTCGGCGGCCGCGGACGGGTCCTCGACCTGGCCAGCGGTCATCGTGAACGCGGCGGGAGACGGGGTCACGGTGCGCTGGTCCGCGGCGGTGGCAGGCAGCGTGACGCCGGTGACGACGCCCGGATCGAACGTGTTCCCGTCGGCCGCGACGACGAGCTGCTGGCCGAGGACGACGGCGGTGGCGAGGTTGGTCCGGCCGGTCTCCGTCAGGGCGGCGAGCGCTGCCGGCGAGGCGACGAGCGTGTCGATGCCGTCGATGCCTCGGGGCGAGCGCTCGAGCCACTCGGGCGCGACCGCGACCCAGCTGCCGACGCTGTCGAGCCCGGTGCTGCGGACCGGAGGCACCCGGTCGGGAACCGTCGTGCCGAGCCACCCGATGAGGTGGCCGTCGACGCGGTCGAGGCGTGCTCGGGCGACGATCGGCGTGCCATCGCCGAGGTCGAGCTGAACGCTGTAGCTCGTGCCGGGAGGCATGAGGTGGCGGAAGACCTTCGTGCCACCCGCGGACACCTCGATCTCGAGCTCCTCGATGACCGATCCGTAGTTGGTCTGCGCGAGGACGCTCAGCGTCCCGGAGACGAGCCGGCGGGGCGCGACCGTCACCTCGACCGGCATCCAGGTCCCGGGCTGCGCGCGGCCGTTGCCGAAGCCGGCCCGCATCGACAGGCCGAACTCCTCCGCGGTCACGGCGGACTGCGCGAGCGCACTCGATGACGGGAGGGTCAACGCGGTCACGGCGAGCATCGCGAGCAGGAGAAGGCTCAGGACACGGGGCGTTCGGCGGCTGTCGGTTGGCCGGACCTCGGACATTGCTGCACTCGCCCCTTCGCCGGCTTGTTCACGGACATCTGGTGCCCGTGCGGATGCACGCGCATGGAGATGGACGCACGGGAGCCACCCACGGTTGCAGGGAATCCCCTGCGGGGTCACCGGGCGCGCACCAAGGAACATGGCCGCGCGTGAGGCGCACGGCTTTGTGCGCGCCTGCAACGCTCCGCTGACACGGAAGCCCGCGTGGCCGTACGGTCGTTCTCGCCTCTGGTGATGGAGCGGGAGCCTCATCAGATTGGCGGGAGACGCTTGAGCGGCGGCCGTATCGGCCGTCGCTCAAGCGTTTTCCGGACGGTTTCCGTGCCCCAGCCACCCCGCCGAGCGACGTCGAAACCTGCGTGGTGCGGGTTTGGGCATCGCTCGCCGGTGGGTGCGTTTCGCCGAGCGATGTCGAAACCTGCGTGGTGCGGGTTTGGCCGTCGCTCGCCGGTGGGTGCGTTTCGCCGAGCGACGTCGAAACCTGCGTGGTGCAGGTTTGGCCATCGCTCGGGGGGGGGTCGGTGGTCAGTGGGTCGTCGAGGACGCCGTGCCGTCGGGGGTGACGCCGCCGCCGGTCTCGCCGGCGCCTCGGCCGCGGGCGAAGAAGCTGGCGATCGGCGCCCCGATCGTGAGGTTGAGCGCGAAGACGTCCTCGCGGTCCAGCCAGTCCTCGTAGGCGCGACGTTCGGCCGAGCCACCCCAGGGGCGTACGAGCAGGCCGTCGTCGCCGAGCGGGGCGTCGGCCACCAGCGCGGCGATCCGGCTGGCCACGGCGTACTCCATCATCGTGCGGCGAGCCTCCGCGACGACGTGCATCGGGTCGACGTCGCGGCGCGCGGCCTGCTCGACCGCGACGATGCCGGCCACGATCTCGCCGACGCCGGTGAGGTCGCCGATGCCCGGGACCATGCCGACCGAGTCGATGACCAAGGCCTGGACCGCGTCGTCCAGCCGCCCCTGCGCCTCCGCGAGCCGCTGCGCGTGGGCCAGGATCTCCCCGGCGAGCTCCGCGAGGGCCGTGGCGGTGGCCATCTCGCCTGCGACCGCCGCATCGACGGCGCGCATCGTCAGCGTCAGCGACACGGACCCGGCCAGCTCCAGCGAGGTGATCGCGTTGACGAGGGCGTCGGTCGGGGCGAGGGTGGCGGCTGGTCCGAGGTGGACGGTGTCGCGGTCGACGTCCTCGCCTGCGCCGGAGGCTGCGAGACCGCCGGTGGCCAGTCCGGGGTAGGAGGCCAGGATCTCCCCGAGCCCGAGACCGATGCCGGTGTGGCCGCCCGCGATCCCGATGACGGTCAACCAGTGCACGGCCATGTCCGTCGCGGTGGCCGGGTCGAGGTCGAGCAGCCGAGCGTGCTCGGCCGCGGCGGCGCGCCCGAGGGCGAACCCGCCGTCGG
>CBDTYW010000278.1:0-4695 GCA_965364735.1 uncultured Nitriliruptoria bacterium | reverse complement strand
GGCGGACGCTCTCCTGGACGCGGGCGCCCGGCCGCGCACCCGTCGCGAACGCGCCCGCGACGACGGCGCCGAAGATCCACACCGGCGCCCCGAGCCCGAAGACCTTCGACCACGTCGCGAGGCCGCCGAAGAGACCGGCCCACGCCGCGGTCGAGATCCGGCGGTCGCCGGTCGCCAGCCATGCGCACGCGGCGATGCAGGCCGACGCGGTGATCGTGATCAGCGCGTCGTTGTTGACCGAACCGGCGGTCTGGGCGAGCTGCGGGATCGTCAGCGGGATCGCAGAGGCGACGAGGACCGCTGCGCGGATGCGTCGATCGTCCGAGCCCTCGACCGGAAGCGACCGGTACCAGGCGAGTCGTCCGGCGGTCCACGCGCAGAGCAGCGGCAACGGGAGGATCAACAGCAGCGACGCGAGCCGCAGCGCCATCACGTCGCCGGTCCAGCCGCCGGCGGATGTGAGCAGGCCGGTTGGGCGGCGGAGCACCTCGGGCAGGCTGAAGTAGAACGGCGAGTGGTTGCGCGCGGCGTTGACGACGGACGTTCCGGTCGCGGCGCCGGGACCGGGCGCAGCGAGTTCGTCCCACTCGGCGCGCTCCCCACGGGCCGGGATGTCCTCGCTGGAGAGGCCGACCCACGGGTTGGCCGGTGCCACGCGCCAGTCGAGCTGCTGAAGGCCCGTCAGGGGGATCGCGGCCTCGATGCGGTTGTCGAGCTGCGCTCCGTCGAACGGGTCGAGCCCGAACGGGGCGGGGCCGGACATCACCAGGTCGACGTAGCCAGCCTCGTCGGGTGCGTGCAGCGGGGGCAGCGCCACCGAGTACACGATCCCGAGCAGTCCGAACAGCGCGACGCAGCACCATGTGAACAGCGGGGTCGCGCGGAGCAGGTGCGCCGGCTGGAACGGGGTCCCGAGCGCAGCGGTCAGCGTCACCGCTCAGCCGACCGGGCGTCGCCGATGATGACCGCGGCCGGCGGGACGCGGCCGGGCTTGCGGTTGACCTGGACGATCAGGTCACCGAGCAGGCCGATGAGCAGGACGAGCATCGCCATCAGCAGGATGACGAGCGTGTTGATGGCGATCGAGATCGGATCGCTGATGGAGTCGTAGACGACCTTGCCGAACCCGAGCGCCATCAGCGCAAGCCCGATCGGGCCGAGCACCTTCAGCGGGTTGTAGAGCAGGACCATCCGCACGACCTGCAGCGCGTAGCGGCGGGTGTCGGCGTACCAGTGGAACTTCGACTCACCGGCGCGGGTCGCGTAGTCGATCGGCATGTACGCGACGTCGTAGCCGTTGTTGAGGAACGTCATGGTGATCGTCGTGACGCACGAGAACCCGGTGGGCAGCAGGTGCAGGTACTGGAGCGCCACGTCACGCCGAAAGGCGCGGAAGCCGGAGTTGAGGTCCGGGATCTCGGTGCCGCTGAGCACCTGAGCGAGCCGACGGATCAGCCACTTGGCGGGCGTCCGCAGGATCTTGACCGTGCCCTCCTCGGTGCGGCGGGCCCCGACGACCTGGTCGTGTCCGGCCATCGCTCGGACGAGGTCCGGCATCTGGTCGTTCGGGTAGGACATGTCGACGTCGGTCCAGACGACGATGTCGCCGCGCGCCGCCTCCGTCCCGACCCGCCGGGCGGAGCCCGAACCCTGGTTGCGGGTGAAGGTGATCAGCCGGATGTCGTCGCGCTTGGCCAAGACCTCGTGGGACCCGTCGGTCGAGCCGTCGTCGATGACGATCAGCTCGTAGGAGAACTCGGAGGCGTCGAACGCGGCGATGATCCGCGCGAACTCCTCCTCGATGTGGCCGACCTCGTTGAAGACCGGCAGGATCACGCTCACGTCGACGTGGTCGCTGGACATGGCAGGGCGCTCGTCTCTCGGGGCAGTCGGCTCGCAGCCTAGGAGGCGAGGCCGCGGTAGAGCGCGACCGTCTCCTCGATCACGACCTCGGGGTCGAACCCGATGCTGGACAGCTTGGCGGTCGCGCCGCGGGCGATCCGCGCCGCCACCTCCGGGTCGGCGAGCAGGCGCCCCATCGCGTCGCCGATCTGCGCGGCGTCGCCGACGTCGACGAGGAGCGCATCGATGCCGTCGGTGAGCGCCGTCTCGGCGTCGCCGGAGCGGGTCACGACGCAGGGGAGCCCGGCGCGCATCGCCTCGATCAGCGCGGTCACCCAGATGTTGTTGCGGTCCGACAACGCTGCGAAGCAGTCGCCGCGCTCGAGAAACGTCCACACATCGCTGCGGTAGCCGGTGACGAGTACCCGACCGTCGAGGTCGAGCCCGGCGACGGCTGCGCGGACCTCAGGCATCAGCACCCCGTCGCCGACGACGACGAACTTCGCCTCCGGGCACAGGGCCAACGCGTGGGGCACGGCGCGAACGAACGACACCGGATCGCGCTCGGGGGAGAACCGGGCGACGAACACGCCGACCGGCACGTCCGCGCCGCCGATCCATGCAGCGAGCTCGTCGCGCGCTGCGTCCGGAACATGCTGCGGCTCGACGAGGTGGCGGATCTGGTGGCACGGCACGTCGGGCGCGAGCTCGGCGGCCGCGCGACGCAGGTCCTCGTGAGCGGTGACGATCCCGTCGACGCGGCGCAGGATCCGCTTGGTGAACCACGACGGGAACTGGGTGATGTCGGTGCCGTGCAGCGTCACGACCATCGGCGTGCCGTGGATCGCCCGCGCCGGGAACGCGAGGAGCGCCACCGGGAGCCAGTGCGCCTGGATGACGTCTGCTCGACGTGCATCACGAAGGATCGCCAGCGTGAACGCCACCACGAACGGCACCACCTGGAGGCGGGCCAGCCACGAGGACTTCAGGTGCGTCGGGATGCCCTGGCCGTAGGCGAGGCGCATCGTCCGGCGGGGCCACCAGTACGAGAAGCGGTGCATCTGGACGCCGGGGGAGAACTCCTCGCGGGGCGCCGCGATGCGGTCATCGAGCGGGGCGAGGACGGTGACCTCGACCCGCGGGTCGCGGCCGAGCGCCATCACCGGGTCGACGACGAAGTTCGCCGTGACGTCGCCACGCTCGCGCAGCGCGAAGTTCGTCGTTGCCACGAGGACGCGGACCGGCGGCGGGGGAGAGGTCGTCATGCCCGCGAGGTTACGTGTGGGACGGTGCGTATCCTCGCGCTCTCGCCGACCTTCTCGAGTCCTGACGTGTCCAAGATCCCCAGCCCGACGATCACCGTCGTGGTCGTCAACTACAACGGGCGTGACTTCCTGCTCCCGTGCCTCCAGTCGGTCCTCGACCAGGACTACCCGCAGGACGAGATCGAGATCGTCCTGATCGACAACGCCTCGACCGACGGCTCGGTCGAGGAGGTCCGGCGGCTGATGCCGACGGTGCAGATCATCGTCAACGACGCCAACGTCGGGTTCTCGCCGGCCGTCAACCAGGGCGCCCGCGCGGGCAACGGTGAGTACCTGGCGCTGCTCAACAACGACGCGATCGCCGAGCCGCAGTGGCTGCGCAACGGGATCGCTCCGATGATCCTGCGCAAGCGCGTCGCCTGCACGGCCTCGCTGATGCTGTCCGACGACGGCCAGAAGGTCGACTGGGCCGGCGGCGCCGCGATGTTCACCGGACATGGCATCGCCACCGCCCACGGCGACGAGATCCCGGATGACCTCGAGCCGGGCACGACGCTGTTCGCCTGCGGCGGCGCGATGATCACGCGACGCGACGTCTTCCTGAAGCACGGCGGCTTCGACGACGACTACTTCGCCTACTACGAGGACGTCGACTACGGCTGGCGGCTGTGGATCCTCGGCTACGAGGTCTGGTTCACCCCGACCTCACGGGTCCGACACCGTCACCACGGCACGATCTCGAAGTTCGGCAAGGACGAGAAGTACGGCAACGTCCGCGAGCGCTACCTGCTCGAGCGCAACGCGCTGATGACGGTCTACAAGAACTGGTCGGACGAGTCGATTCCGTCGATCCTGCCCGCGACGATGCTGCTCGCGGCCGCCCGCTCGGCAACCGGCGAGGACACCGAGATCGCGGACTACCGCATCGAGTCGGCCGTCCCCGGCGAGCTTCCTGCGCTGCCGAAGCTCAGCCCCTACGCGGGGGCGAACCTGGCCGCAGTCCGTGACTTCGCCCTGTCGCTGGAGAAGCTCGCCCCGAAGCGCGCCCACATCCAGGCGCATCGCGCCCGTGCCGACCGCGACCTCGTGCCGCTGCTCAAGGCCGCCGTCGTCGCGCACACCGCGGACCAGGACTACCTCGACGTCTTCAAGTCCGTCACGGAGGCCTTCAAGGTCCCGCTCACCGCGACGGCCCGTCAGAAGGTCCTCATCCTCTGCGCGGACACGATCGGGCCGAAGATGGCCGGCCCGGCGATCCGCGCTTGGGAGATGGCGAAGCTGCTGTCCTTCGAGCACGAGGTCACGCTCGCCGCGCTCACCAAGCCCCAGCTCACCCACGAGCGCTTCAAGGTCGAGCACTGTGAGGGCGAGGCGATTCGCCTGCTCATCAACCACGCCGACGTCATCGTCTTCCAGGGGATGACGATGTACATGTTCCCCGAGATCGGGGCCGTCGACGCTGCGGTCGTCGCCGACATCTACGACCCGTTCCACATCGAGGCCCTGGAGCACCGCAAGCACGAGTCGCCGTACGAGCGCTGGATGACGAACATGTTCGACACCCAGATCATCAACGACCAGCTCGTCC
>CBDTYW010000277.1:0-4739 GCA_965364735.1 uncultured Nitriliruptoria bacterium | reverse complement strand
CCCGCCTCGGCGTAGAGGCGTCCGAGCGCCTGCGCGGTGCCGGCGTCGTAGGAGCCGCTGGCCGAGCCGAGGTGTCCGAGCTCGACGAGCGCGAGCTGGAGCTGGTCGACGTCCGGGCCGCGGTCGCCGCCCCGGAGGTCACGCCACGCGGGCAGCAGGCCCGGCAGGGCGATGCGGGGACGGCCGGAGATCGCGAACAGGGCGTCGCCAGCAGAGATCTCGGTGCCGGCGACCGGAGGGGCGACGGTCAGCACCGGAGCGCCCGCACCGGGGGGCGCGATGGCGCGCACGCTGACCGCGTCCTCGAACGTCACGGTGGCGCGCACGATCAGGCCGCCCTGGACGTCGCGGCGCTCGACCGGGACGGCGATGGGGCCCGCCTCGGGGGCGGCGGTCAGCGCGGCCCGCTCGTCGGGGGACTGGAGGTTCGTGGCGACGGCCCACGACGCACCGGCGGAGACGACCGACGTCGCGACGAGGAGCCCGAGCAGGCTGCGGCTGTTCATCTGTACGACCTCATCTGTGGCACGTCATCCGGCGAAGGCTTCGAACAACGTCTTCACCTTCTCCAGCACCCGGGTGTTGTTCGGGTCGTCGATGATCGCCTGCTCCGCCTCGAACTGGATCGTGAGCTCGGTCTGGACCAGCTCCGCGGCACATTCGGCGTGGGCGACCGCGATGTCGATCTCGAAGGAGCGGATCTCCGCGAGCTCATCCGGGTCGAGGCCGTAGGTCGGGTCGAACGCCTCCGACTCGATGCCCTGGCCGAACCCGCCGCCGAACTCGGGAAGCACGACCGCGTCGTCCGGCAGGCGTTCGCGGACCGCGTCCTGCGCCTCGTCCTCGCTCGTGATGCCACCGTGGCCGCGCTCGTCCATGCAGGTCTCGTAGCGCTCCTGGACGGGGCCGAGCCGCGGGTCGCGCTCCGCGGCCGCGGTCGTCTCCTCGACCAGCTCGCCGAAGGCCTCGAGCGCCGGGTCGTTGAGGAGGTCACCGATCTCGCCGCCGAGGATCTCCGCGAACGCCAGGCCCTGACAGCCCAGCTTCGACGGGTCGAAGCCGAATCCCCCCTCGCCGTTCGGGTCGAAGGAACCGGAGAGGGCGGCCTCCCATGCCTCGCGGCCAGCGTCGTCGAGCGTCGCGAGGTACTCGGCGTTCGGGTTCTCGAACAGCGCGGCGAACGGGTTCTCGCCGGCGACGATGTTGAACCCGTTCTCGCGGGCGTAGCCGACGGGGTCGTCGAACTGTGCCTGCAACGCGCTCCCGAAGTCCGGGAGCGGTGACGGGGTGTAGGAGAAGCCCTCGGCGATCATGCAGTCGCGGATCGTCTGCTCGGCCTTCCGCTGCTGCTCGGCGAACGCCTCGTTGTCGCCGAACGCGAAGCCGTCGACGCCGAGGAAGCCTGCGAGCGGCGAGTCCAGCGGAGAAAGAGGCCCATCGCTCGTCGTCCCGGCGCCCGTCGCTCCGCCACATGCCGCGGTCACCCCTGCGGTCAGCACGACGACGATCGCGTGCCGGATCATCCGCATACAGGTTCCGTGGGTCAGTCGCTGGCCCCGCCCAGCGCGTCCGCGAAGCCTAACGACGCGCGGGGTCGCTGTACGCCTCGGCGCGCGTGCGTTTGCTGCGCAGGCCCGTGCACGGCACACTCCGCGATGCGGCCCGTTACTCGGGCTGCTTCGTCACGTGCCCGTCGGGGCGTCGTGGACCACACGTCGAAGTCGGAGCCCTCCAGCTCCGGTCGCGGCCGGTCCCCACGCGGTCTCGCTCACCTGAGCGTCATGACCGCGCCCCACGTGCAGGTATCCAGGAGAAACACCGCATGGCAGTTGAACTTCCCACGGATCGCGTTGAGATCGTCAACCGGTTCAAGCAGCACGAGGGTGACACGGGTTCCCCCGAGGTCCAGGTCGCGCTGCTCACGCAGCGCATCGCGCACCTCACCGACCACCTCCGTGACCACAAGCTCGACCACCACTCACGTCGTGGCCTGCAGATCATGGTCGGCAAGCGCAAGCGCCTGCTGACCTACCTGCGCAACAAGGACATCGCGCGCTACCGCACGCTGATCGCCGAGCTCGGGCTGCGTCGCTGACACGGTCTTCACGGGTCGTCATGCATGCATGACGGCCCGGTTCGTGCAAGACTGCAACATCACAACGCCGACCGGAGGATCCGGGCGGCTGCAAACACACCACACCACGTCTCGCGCATACGCCGCGCAGGGCCCACGAAGGGCCCGGGAGCATCAGGGTCGGTGGTCAGTGGAGACCCGTCGAGAGCTGCAGGAGTGCAGCATCACGACGCGCCCTCACTGATTGTCCGACACACCTCCCGCTGCGGATCGCGTCGTGTCGCCCCGTACCCGACCTCGGTCGGGCGCCCGGCGGTACCTCAGGCCCGTGGCGCTGGGAGACCTTCCTGGTCACCCTCGCGCTGCGTGTGCGTCCCCTGACGTGGCGCAACAAAGAGGAGCCCCAGTTGGGCACGCTCGGAAACATCACCCACTCCGTCGAGATCGACGGAGCAGTCATCACCTTCAACGGTGGCAAGCTCGCGCAGCAGGCAGGCGGCTCCGCCGTCATGCAGCTCAACGACGACGTCGTCCTGCTGACCACCACCACCGCATCGTCGCGGCCCAAGGAGTTCCTCGGGTTCTTCCCGCTGACGATCGACGTCGAGGAGCGCCAGTACGCAGCCGGCAAGATCCCCGGCTCGTTCTTCAAGCGTGAGGGCCGCCCCGGCACCGACGCCATCCTGACCTGCCGCCTCACGGACCGCCCGCTGCGCCCGACGTTCGCCGACGGGCTCCGCAACGAGATCCAGGTCGTCACGACGGTCATGCAGACCACCCAGACCCACCCCTACGACGTCATCTCCATGAACGGCGCGTCCGCGTCCACCATGCTCGCCGGCGTCCCGTTCGCAGGCCCCGTCGCCTCGCTGCGCTACGCGCTGTACCCCGACGGCTCCTGGAAGGCCTTCCCGTCCTACGCCGAGATGGCCGAGGAGATCGTCTTCTCCATGGTCATCGCCGGTCGCGTCGACGGTGACGAGGTCGCGATCCTCATGATCGAGGCCGAGGCCTCCCCGACCTCCTACATCAAGATCGAGATGGGAGCCACGGCGCCGACCGAGGAGCTCATCGGACAGGCGATCGAGGACTGCAAGGCCCACATCCGCACCCTGTGCGAGGCCCAGCAGACCTTCATCGACAAGTTCGGGACGATCGCGGAGAAGGACTTCCCGCGTTTCCTCGACTACTCCGACGATGTCCTCGCTGCCGTCATGGCCGCGGCCAAGGACGACGTCAAGGCCGTCTACCTGCAGGCTGACCTCCCGAAGTGGGACAAGGACTCGGCGCTCGCCGAGATCAAGTCCGCCGCCATCGCGAAGGTCACCGCCGACGCCGGCGACGACGCCCCGTCCGACATCGACAAGCAGGCGTCCAACGCCTTCCGCTACGTCGAGAAGACGGTCGTCCGCACGCTCATCTCCGAGCAGGGCATCCGCATCGACGGTCGTGGCCTCTCGGACCTCCGTCCGCTCAGCGCCGAGGTCGGCGTCCTCGAGCACGTCCACGGCACCGGGCTCTTCCAGCGCGGTGACACGCAGGCCCTCTCGGTCCTGGCCCTGGGAACGACGCGCGACAACCAGCGCCTCGACACCCTCGACCCGGTGACCGAGAAGTTCTTCATGCACCACTACAACTTCCCGCCCTACTCCACGGGTGAGACGGGTCGCGTCGGCTCGCCGAAGCGTCGCGAGATCGGACACGGAGCGCTCGCCGAGCGGGCCATCGTCCCGGTCCTGCCGTCCCTCGAGGAGTGGCCGTACGCGATGCGCGTCGTCTCGGACATCCTGTCCTCGAACGGCTCCACCTCGATGGCCTCCGTCTGTGGCACCACGCTCGCGCTCATGGACGGCGGAGTGCCGATCCACGCGCCGGTCGCCGGTATCGCGATGGGCCTCATCAAGGAGGGCGACAAGTTCTCCACCCTCACCGACATCCAGGGCACCGAGGACTTCTTCGGTGACATGGACTTCAAGGTCGCCGGTACCCGTGAGTTCGTCACGGCCCTGCAGCTCGACACCAAGCTCTCCGGCATCCCGGCGGACGTCCTCAAGAAGGCGCTCCTCCAGGCCAAGGACGCGCGTCTCGAGATCCTCGACGTGATGAAGGACGCGATCGCCGAGCCCCGCGAGGAGGTCGCCAACAGCGCGCCGCGCGTCGAGGTCGTCTACATCCCCCAGGACAAGATCGGGGACATCATCGGACCGCGCGGCAAGATCATCAAGGAGATGACCGAGCAGACCGGTGCGCAGATCGACGTCGAGGAGGTCGGTGGCCAGGGCGTCGTCCGCATCTACGCCTCGTCCGGCGAGATCGCTCGTGACGCACTCGAGCGCGTCAACGCCATCGCCAACCCGACCATCCCGGAGAAGGGTGAGCGCTACCACGCGACGATCGTCAAGACCGTCGACTTCGGTGCGTTCGTGTCCCTCACCCCGGGCATCGACGGGCTGGTCCACATCTCGCAGCTGAAGCTGCTCTCGGACGGTTCCCGTCTGGAGCACGCCGAGGAGGCCGTCAACGTCGGTGAGCAGCTCTGGGTCGAGATCCAGGACGTCCTCGACGGTGGCCGCAAGTTCAAGCTGGCCCTGGTCGGCGAGGACGGCGAGCTGCTCGGTGGCGCCGACGCCGGTGGCGGCGGCGGTCGCGGCGGACGCGATGGTGG
>CBDTYW010000276.1:0-4747 GCA_965364735.1 uncultured Nitriliruptoria bacterium | reverse complement strand
TGATCATCGGGACCTATCACAAGTGGCGTCTGCCGAACTTCGGCGTCTTCGACGAGGCACGGCACTTCACGGCCGGCAGCGCGACGACCGTGGTCGACGTCGCGGGCGTACCGGTCGGCCTCACGATCTGCGAAGACCTCTGGACGCGCGGTGGGTCCGTGCACGCCGCCTCCGCCGCCGGGGCGCGGGTCGTCGTGAACCTCAACGCCTCGCCCTACCACCGCGACAAGCGCGCATCGCGCGAGGACTGGGTCCGTCACCACGCCACCTCCGGGATGGTCTTCGTCGCCTACGCCAACCAGGTCGGCGGGCAGGACGAGCTCGTCTTCGACGGCGACTCGATGCTGATGGACCCGACCGGTGGGGTGCACGGTCGCGGAGCCCAGTTCGCCGAGGACCTGCGGGTCCTCGACATCGACCCGGGCCCCGTCGGCGGACGCGACGACCACGCCTCGATCCCGCCACAGCCCGAGCCGGCCCGCCTGGACCCGGTCGCCGAGACCTACGAGGCGTTGGTCCTCGGCGTGGGCGACTACTGCCGCAAGAACGGGTTCGCCCGCGCGATCATCGGGCTGTCCGGCGGGATCGACTCGGCGCTGACGGCCGCGATCGCCTGCGACGCCCTCGGCGCGGAGAACGTCCGGACGCTCGCGATGCCGTCCCCGTGGTCCTCGGACCACTCGCTCGAGGATGCGGCCGAGCTCGCCGAGAGCTTCGGCACCGACCATCACGTCCTGGCCATCGGCGAGCCGATGCAGGCCTTCGACGAGGCGCTGTCGGAGCTGTTCGCGGGCACGGAGACCGGCGTCGCGGAGGAGAACCTCCAGTCGAGGATCCGCGGCACGATCCTGATGGCCTGCTCGAACAAGTTCGGATCGATCCTGCTCTCGACCGGCAACAAGTCCGAGATGGCCGTGGGCTACGCGACCCTCTACGGCGACATGAACGGTGGGTTCAACGTCCTCAAGGACGTCCCGAAGCTCCTCGTCTACGACCTGTGCCGTCATCGCAACGCCGTGGCCGAGTCGCGTGGCGAGACCGCGATCCCCGAACGGACCATCACCAAGCCCCCGAGCGCAGAGCTGCGTCCGGATCAGCTCGACACCGACTCGCTCCCGCCCTACGAGATCCTCGATCCGATCATCGAGCGATGGGTCGAGGACGAAGCGTCGATCGCGGACATCGTGGCGGACGGGTTCGACGTCGCCGTCGTGCGCAGGATCGTCGGGATGATCGATCGCGCGGAGTACAAACGACGTCAGTCGCCGCCCGGCGTGAAGATCACCGACCGGGCCTTCGGCAAGGACCGTCGGGTCCCGATCACGTCGGGATGGCGCGACCCGGCCTGAACGGGCCATCTGTCAACCACCCATCCCGGCCCTTCGTGTGGCCAGACCTCAACGCGATGTTGCCCGGTCGCGTGCACAAACGGGGGATATTGGCCCAAAACCTCAAGGAATCGCTGGAAACGGGCATGTCGCCGGCCGACGTGTGGAACCATGGGCAACCGGAAAAGGGTGGCAAACACATGAGCGCAACGATCACACGATCGCGTCGGGTCCTCATCGTCGACGACAGCGAGGACGTGCGGCTGATGCTGCGGTTCGCGCTCAGCGGCGACGATCGCTTCGAGGTCCTCGGTGAGGCGACCGACGGAGCCGACGCGCTCGAGCAGGCGTGGCGCCTCGCGCCGGACTACGTCCTCCTGGACCTCGCGATGCCGAACGTCGACGGCCGACGGGCGCTTCCCCGCCTCCGTGAGTCGCTGCCGGATGCGACCATCGTCATCTTCACCGCGCACGAGCAGCGCTACGCGACCGAGGACCTGATGGAGCGGGGCGCCGACGGCGTCGTCCGCAAGACGGAGTCGCTCCTCCACCTGCGCGACACCTTGGCTGCCATCCACCACTGAGCAGCGCCCAACCCCTCGACGTCCCGCGTGATTCCACGCGGGACGTCGTCGTGCGGGCGCCGACCACCTGATGGCTCCTGAGCCCAGACTGGGGCACACTGAACACACACACCGTCAACGTGCCGCTGGACCCTCACGGGCCGGCAGGAAGGAGACCGAGGTGTCGGTTCACGCTGCTCCCACGAGCGCACACGAGGCATCTGCCCCGAGGCGTCCGCTGTCCATCCACGATCTCGCAGCCGCCAAGGCGCGCGGCGAGAAGTTCGTGATGCTCACCGCCTACGACTACCTGTCGGCGCAGATCCTCGACGACGCGGGCATCCCGGTGATCCTCGTCGGCGACTCCCTCGGCATGGTCATGCTCGGCTACGACTCGACCGTCCCCGTGACGCTCGACGAGATGCTGCACCACACCCGCGCGGTCTCCCGTGGCGCTCCCAACGCGATCGTCGTCGGCGACCTCCCCTTCGGCACCTACCAGGCCGGCCCGGAGCAGGCGCTTGCGTCTGCGATGCGCATGCTCAAGGAAGCCGGCGCGAACGCGGTCAAGATCGAGGGCGGTGGCCCGATGGTCGAGGTCACGCGCACGCTCGTACGTACGGGCATCCCGGTGATGGGTCACCTCGGCCTGACGCCGCAGTCGGTCAACCAGGTCGGCGGCTTCAAGGTCCAAGGCCGTGAGGAGGCCGCCGTTGAGGAGATGATCGCTGACGCGATCGCCCTCGAGGAGGCCGGTGCGTTCGCCATCGTCCTCGAGTGCGTCCCGAGCGAGGTCGGCCGCCGCGTCACCGAAGCGGTGACCGTTCCGACCATCGGCATCGGCGCTGGCGCCGACACCGACGCGCAGGTCCTCGTGTGGCACGACGTCCTCGGCCTCACGACGGGGCGCCTCCCACGCTTCGTCAAGCCGTACCTGAACCTGCGCTCGCAGATCACCGATGCCGTCAAGGCGTTCTCGACCGAGGTCCGCGACGCGGAGTACCCCGGTCCCGAGCACCGGTACGGCTGACGCTCACCGAGGAGCCCTCGTGCGACGATTCGTCCTCGCCGTCTTGGCCGTGCTCGTCGTCGGCTGCTCCGGGCCGGCGGGCCTGCCCGGCAGCGCCACGCTCGAAGTGACCGCGGTCGCCGGGCCCATGTGTCCGGTGGAACGGGATCCGCCAGACCCGGCTTGCGCCCCGCGAGCGGTGCCGGACGCCGTGATGATCCTCACCGACGTCAACGGCCGTGAGGTCGCGCGCGGCGTGACCGACGCGGACGGACAGCTGACGCTCACCTTCGCCCCCGGCGATCGCGTGCTGGTCCCCCAGCCGGTCGAGGGCCTGCTCGGCACCGCCGGGACGGCGCAGCTCAGCATCGCGGACGGTCAGCTCCTCGAGCTGCAGGTCGACTACGACACCGGCATCCGCTGACCGGGACGTCGCCCGTAGGCTGCGGCACATGGACATCCCCATCGCCGACCCGGCCGACCCGCTGCTCGACGACTACCGGACGTTGCGCGACCCGGAGCTGCGCAAGCTCTATGAGGGGCGCACGGGCGTCTTCATCGCGGAGAGCCCGAACGTCGTCCGCGAGCTGCTCGCATCGCGGTACGCGGCGAAGTCGGTGTTCCTCGCCGAGGAGCGCCGCGACGCGATGGCCGACGCGCTCGCGCTGCAGCCTGACGTCCAGGTGCTCGTGGCACCCCGACAGGTCGTTCTCGACACCGTCCAGTTCCCGATGCACCAGGGCGTGATCGCCGTGGGGGTGCGCCCCGAGTCGCTGCCCACCGTCGCCGACGTGATGGATGCCGACCTCGTGCTCGTCCTCGAGGAGATCAACGACACCGTCAACCTGGGCGGGCTGTTCCGCACGGCTCGGGCGCTCGGCGTCGGCGGCGTCGTGCTCGGTCCGCGCTGCGCTGATCCGCTCTACCGACGGACGGTGCGCGTCTCCATGGGCCACGTCCTCCACGTCCCGTGGACGGTCGCGTCCTCGATGGACGAGGTGTTCGCGACGGCCGCAGCGTCCGGGATCACGACCGCTGCCATGGTCGCGTCCGACGAGGCGGACCAGAGCGTCGCGGAGCTCGCCGGCGCGCGACCAGATCGCGTGGCGGTGGTGCTCGGTGCGGAAGGGCCGGGGCTGTCGCGGGCCGCCATCGCCGCCGCGGACGTGCGGGTCACGATCCCCATGGCCGACGCGGTCGACTCGCTCAACGTCGCGGTCGCGGGCGCGATCGCCTGCCACGCGCTGCGCGCGGGCTGACGGAACACCCAGCCGCCGGCCGCCGTTGGGCACCGGACCAGACCGACGAGGAACCGCACTCCATGACGACCACCGCTGACGCCGCCGGCAAGATCCAGATCGGCGACCTGACCGTCAACCGCCTCGGCTTCGGGGCCATGCGCATCACGGGCCCCGGGATCTGGGGGTCGCCAGCGGACCCGGACTCGGCCCGCGCCGTCCTCCGCCGGGCGGTCGAGCTCGACATCGACTTCATCGACACGGCCGACAGCTACGGGCCGTTCGTCAGCGAAGACCTCATCCGCGAAGCGCTGCACCCCTACGGCGACACCGTCATCGCCACCAAGGGCGGGCTCACCCGTCACGGTCCGGACGAGTGGCGTCAGGTCGGCCGGCCGGAGTACCTGCGCCAGTGCGTCGAGATGAGCCTGCGTCGGCTCGGAATGGATGCGATCCCGCTGTGGCAGCTGCACCGCATCGACGGGCAGGTCCCCCGCGAGGAGCAGTTCGGCGTCATCGCCGAGATGCAGGACGAGGGAAAGATCCGCAACGTCGGGCTCTCCCAGGTCTCCGTCGAGGAGATCACCGCGGCGGGCGAACACTTCGAGG
>CBDTYW010000275.1:0-4777 GCA_965364735.1 uncultured Nitriliruptoria bacterium | reverse complement strand
CGCTTCAAGGGCATCATCTGCGAGCGCTGCGGCGTCGAGGTCACGCGGGCCAAGGTCCGTCGTGAGCGCATGGGCCACATCGAGCTCGCCGCCCCGGTCACCCACATCTGGTACCTGAAGGGTGTTCCGTCCCGCCTCGGCTACCTGCTGGACATGAGCCCGAAGAACCTTGAGAAGATCATCTACTTCGCGGCGTACGTCATCACGCGCGTCGACGAGGATGAGCTGCACGAGGCGCGTCCCCGCATCGAGGAGACGATCGCTGCCGAGAAGGCGGAGATCGAGGAGATGTACGCGTTCGAGCAGGACGAGCTCGAGAAGCAGCTGAAGGTCCAGATCGACGAGCTGAAGGAAGCCGGCGCCAAGGCGGACGTCATCCGCAAGGAGACCCGCGACGTCGAGAAGGAGCTCAAGGCCCTCAAGGCGCGTGCCCGCGCCGAGAAGGACCTCCTCGACGACGCCGTCTCCGCGCTGAAGAAGCTGAAGGTCAAGGACCTCATCTCCAACGAGGAGCTGTTCCGCGTCATGCGTGAGCGCTTCGGCGACTACTTCGATGGTGGCATGGGCGCCGAGGCGGTCCGTGACCTCCTCGACTCCATGGACCTCGACGCCGAGGCCCTCGACCTGCGCGACATCATCCAGTCGTCCAAGGGCCAGAAGAAGCAGCGCGCCACGAAGCGCCTGAAGGTCACCGAGGCGATGCGCACGACGGACAACCGCCCGTCGTCGATGGTCCTCGAGGCGATCCCGGTGATCCCGCCGGACCTGCGCCCGATGGTGCAGCTCGACGGTGGCCGTTTCGCCACGTCCGACCTCAACGACCTCTACCGCCGCGTCATCAACCGCAACAACCGGCTGAAGCGTCTGCTGGACCTCGGTGCCCCCGAGATCATCGTCAACAACGAGAAGCGGATGCTCCAGGAGGCCTGCGACGCGTTGTTCGACAACGGTCGTCGTGGTCGCCCCGTCACCGGCCCGGGCAACCGCCCGCTCAAGTCCCTGTCCGACATGCTCAAGGGCAAGCAGGGTCGCTTCCGTCAGAACCTGCTCGGCAAGCGCGTCGACTACTCCGGTCGTTCCGTGATCGTCGTCGGTCCGCAGCTGCGCCTGCACCAGTGCGGCCTGCCGAAGAAGATGGCGCTCGAGCTGTTCAAGCCGTTCGTCATGAAGCGCCTCGTGGACCTCAACTACGCGCAGAACATCAAGTCCGCGAAGCGCATGGTCGAGCGTCAGCGCCCGCAGGTCTGGGACGTCCTCGAAGAGGTCATCCAGGACCACCCGGTCATGCTCAACCGTGCACCCACGCTGCACCGTCTCGGCATCCAGGCGTTCATGCCGGTGCTCGTCGAGGGCAAGGCGATCCAGCTGCACCCGCTCGTCTGCACGGCGTTCAACGCCGACTTCGACGGCGACCAGATGGCCGTCCACCTCCCGCTGTCCGCTGAGGCGCAGGCCGAGGCCCGCATCCTCATGCTGTCGGCGAACAACATCCTGTCGCCCGCGACCGGTCGCCCGATCGCGACGCCGACGCAGGACATGGTCCTCGGCATCTACTGGCTGACCTACGCGCCGGGTGAGACCCGCGGCAAGTTCAAGGGCGTCGCGCCGGCGGAGGACGTTGACGTCCAGAAGCTGCCGATGTACGGCAACCTCGGCGAGATCGAGATGGCCCTGGACAAGCGCGTTCTGCACGTCCAGGACTGGATCATCCTCCGGACCCGTGGCAAGGCCATCGACCCGGCGGACCGTCCCGCGCACCTCGTCGAAGACGAGGCGTTCGAGGCGGCTCGTGCGGCGAAGGAGTCCATCCGCATCATCACGACCGTCGGTCGGGCGATCCTCAACGAGGTCCTGCCGGACGACTTCGAGTTCGTCAACCACGTCCTCACCAAGAAGGACGTCGGCGACATCGTCAACCGGTGCACCGACCGCTTCCCGCGCTGGCAGGTCGCCGAGATCCTCGACGCCCTCAAGGATGCGGGCTACAAGTACGCCTCGCTCGCTGGTGTGACGGTCGCGCTCTCGGACGTCGACACGCCGATCGAGAAGGCCGGGATCCTCGCAGCAGCCGACAAGGCCGCGCTCGCCATCGAGAAGAAGCACGCCCGCGGAACGATCAGCGACGCTGACCGCCTCCGCGAGCTCGCCGCCATCTGGAACGGTGCGACCGACGAGGTCACCGAGGCCATGCGGGTGAACTTCAAGGACACCAACCCGTTCTGGATGATGGCCAACTCGGGCGCACGTGGAACGCTGACGCAGCTGCGTCAGATCGCCGGCATGCGTGGCCTCGTGGCCAACCCGAAGGGTGAGATCATCCCGCGGCCGATCAAGGCCAACTTCCGTGAGGGTCTCACGGTGCTCGAGTACTTCATCTCGACGCACGGCGCTCGCAAGGGTCTGGCTGACACGGCGCTCCGCACCGCGGACTCCGGCTACCTGACCCGTCGTCTCGTCGACGTCTCCCAGGACCTCATCGTCCGCGAGGACGACTGCGGGTCCAACCGTGGTGTCTGGATCGAGGTCGGCCTGCGTGACTCGCAGTCGCTGTTCGGCCGCTACCTCCTCAAGCCGGTGATGCTGCCGGGCACCGATGAGGTGCTCGTCGACGCGAAGACCCTGGTGCAGGACGGCGAGATCCGCGCGCTGCGCAAGGCGCTCGTCGATGGCGTCCACCCGGTGACCGAGGTGAAGCTCGACACGCAGCCGACCGACGAGGATCGCATGATCCGCGGTCGCTCTGTGCTGACGTGCGACACCGAGGTCGGCATCTGCCGCCAGTGCTACGGCCAGATGCTCGCGACCGGTGAGGTCGTGGACGACGGTGAGGCTGTCGGCATCATCGCCGCCCAGTCGATCGGTGAGCCCGGTACCCAGCTGACGATGCGCACCTTCCACTCCGGTGGTGTCGCCTCGGCAGACGACATCACGCAGGGTCTTCCGCGTGTCGTTGAGCTCTTCGAGGCACGCTCGCCGCGTGGTAAGGCCGAGATCGCCCAGATCGCAGGAACCCTGCGCATCGAGGTGGACGAGGACGACCCCACGCAGGTCGCGATGCGCATCGAGGGCGAGGGCGACGAGGTCGTCGAGTACGAGCTCCCGGCCAGCCCGCGCTTCTACGTCGGTGAGGTCTCCCAGTGGACCGACCTCGGCATCGCGGACGACAACCGTGGCGAGATCGTCATCACGGACGGCGTCGAGGTTGCTGCAGGACAGCAGCTGACCACCGGTGCTGTCGACCCGCACGAGCTGCTCGACGTCCTCGGACCGCGTGCTGCTCAGTGGTTCCTGGTCCGTGAGGTCCAGGAGGTCTACAAGTCGCAGGGTGTGCCGATCCACGACAAGCACGTCGAGCTCATCGTCCGCCAGATGTTCCGCCGCGTCCTCGTGGCAGAGCCGGGCGACGCCGAGTTCCTCCCGGGCGAGACCATCGACCGCGTGAAGTTCCAGCGCGAGAACGGTCGCCTCGTCGAGGCTGGTCAGCAGCCGGCTGCAGGTCGCCAGCTGCTCATGGGCATCACGAAGGCGTCGCTCGCGACGGACTCGTGGCTCTCCGCAGCGTCCTTCCAGGAGACGACGCGCGTGCTCACCGAGGCAGCCATCGAGTCCCGCGTGGACCCGCTGGTCGGCCTCAAGGAGAACGTCATCATCGGGAAGCTCATCCCGGCCGGCACCGGGCTGCACCGCTACAGCAACATCGCGGTCGAGCATGCGGAGCTGCCGGAGCAGGCGCTGCCCGCCGACATCGCGGAGTTCCTCGCGTCCACCGAGTCCTACGAGGGCGACGGGTCCTGGGGCTTCAACGAGGGGTGGGGCTTCGACTACGGCGAGGCCGAGGGCAACCTCAAGCAGTGAGCTGAGCCAAGACATGCACCACGCAGACGGGCGCCCCACGGGGCGCCCGTTCGCGTTGCGCATCACCCCGGATCTCCACGGGGGTCAGCCCGGCGTGGCGCGCTGCAGCGATGAAGGCGGAGGACGGGATCGCGAGCGCCGTGTCCGGCTGGACCGACCTGGTCAGTACCTGTGGCATGAGCTCGGCGACTCGACGTTGCTGCTCCGGCCGCGCTGAGCATCTCCGGACCGGGCCCGGTTTGCGTCGTGGACGCGCGCACAGGACGCTGACGCTCCCGTCCGTGAGGAAGCTGCCCTTGTCCGCCAAGACCTTCGATGAGCTGTGGGTCGAGCTCAGCGCCAAGGCCGCCTCACGTGATCCCGAGTCGGGGACCGTGAAGCTGCTCGAGGCCGGCGTCCACGCCATCGGCAAGAAGCTCGTCGAGGAGGCCGCGGAGTCGTGGATGGCCGCCGAGCACGAGGGCAACGCGGCCGCCGCCGAGGAGCTCTCCCAGCTCCTCTACCACGTCCAGGTGATGGCGCTCGCGCTGGGCCTCGAGCTGGAGGACCTGTATGCCCACCTCTGATCACCCGCACCAGCAGTCCGCGGCCGGTGAGGACGGGTTCCTGCACGACGGCCAGCTCCTCCGCGTCGCCGTGCCGAGCAAGGGCGCGCTGAGCGAGGGTGCGCTGCGCCTGCTCGCCGAGTCCGGCTACCGCTGCGAGCGCCGCAACAAGGAGCTCCAGGTCATCGACCGTGCCAACGGCGTGGAGTTCACCTTCCTGCGGCCCAAGGACATCGCGACCTACGTCGGCCGCGGCACCATCGACGCAGGCATCACGGGGCGCGATCTGTGGCTGGACTCCGGAGCGACCGTCACGGAGCTCCTCGCGCTCGGCTTCGGCCGCAGCGGCTTCTACCTCGCCGGCGCGATCGGTGACG
>CBDTYW010000274.1:0-4782 GCA_965364735.1 uncultured Nitriliruptoria bacterium | reverse complement strand
TCGAGCAGGTCGTCGTGGAGCAGCGCGCAGGCGTGCAGCAGCTCGAGCGCGAGCGCCGGGCCCATCAGGTCACGTTCTGGCGGGGCATCCGCGCCGCCGACGGCCTGCGCCCCGAGGAGCAGCAGGACCGGCCGCAGCCGCTTGCCGCCGGCGAGGTAGGCACGCAGCTCGTCGGCGAGCACCCCGAGCTCGGGGTGGATCGCGGCGAGGCGTGGGAGCACGACGTCGAGGTGCGCGTCGAGCGCGGCGGACACCCGCGCCTGGAGCGCGACGACCTCCGTCGGTGGACCGTGGCCCATCTCGTGACTCCCCGTGCGGCCGTCCGCGCACGCTACCGGCGCGGGCTGCACCGATACCGTGGCGGTCCGGATCCGCTCGGAGGCTGACCGCGTGACCGCGATCCTCATCGTCGACAACTACGACTCGTTCACCTTCAACATCGCCCAGGAGATGGGCGAGCTGGGGGCCGAGGTCACGGTCGTGCGCAACGACCAGTTCGACGTCGCCGCCGTCATGGCCGCCCCGCCGGACGGCATCGTCATCAGCCCCGGACCCGGCGACCCGGACGACTCCGGGCTCAGCCGCGAGCTGATCGTCGCCGCTGCGGGCATCCGACCCGTCCTCGGGGTCTGCCTCGGTCACCAGTGCATCGGCGAGATCTACGGCGGCCGCATCATCCGTGCTCCGGAGCTCGTCCACGGCAAGACCTCGCCGATCCACCACGCGGGGCTCGGCGTGTTCGCGGGGCTGCCGGACCCGTTCGAGGCCACGCGGTACCACTCGCTCGTCGTCGAGCGCGAGAGCTTCCCGAACGACGTGCTGGAGATCACCGCGACCACCGAGGACGGCCTGATCATGGGCCTGCGGCACCGCACGCTCGACGTCGAGGGTGTGCAGTTCCACCCGGAGTCGATCCTGACCCCGCACGGCTACGACCTCTTCCGCAACTTCCTGACCCGCTGCGCGCCCGTCCCGGCCTGAATCCGGGAGCAGGCCTTCCGCTGTCGCGGTCAGTCGCCCCGGAGCGCGGTGATGGCCTCGTCGATCGTGGCGACGCCGATGACGCGCATGTCGCCGGCGTCGGCGGTGAGCGCCTCCTCGAGCTGGCTCGCGGGGACGAGCATGATCTCGGCACCCGAGTTGCGGGCCGTGGCGACCTTCTGGCGGATCCCGCCGATCGCCCCGACGCGGCCCGACGGCGTCATCGTCCCGGTGCCGACGATCACCCTTCCGCGGGCGAGGTCCTCGGGCGCGACGAGGTCGTAGACGGTGAGGGAGAACATCAGCCCGGCGGACGGCCCGCCGATCCCCGTCGGGTTCGCGAGGCTCACGTCGAAGGGCAGGTCGGGGCGGGTCAGCACGTCGTCGATGAAGAGCCCGAGCCGCACGGGCTCGCCGGGGCCTTGTGACGTTGCCTCCATCGTCAGCGCGAGCGGGGTGCCGTCGCGCTCGACGTGCAGGGTGAAGCGCTGGCCGTCGACGGCTCCATGGACGGCGTCGACGAGTGACGCGGCCGAGTCGACCAGGGAGGCGTCGATCCCGACGACGACGTCGCCGACCACGACACCGGCCTTCGCGGCCGGCCCGTTCTCCACGAGGTCGAGGACCAGGGCGGCGGGGCGTGTCCCGGTGTCGAACCCGGCACGTTCGAGTCCGACCGCCGCGGCGGTGTCGAACGACGACGCGAACCGGGCCCGCTGGTTGGCGAAGTACTCGCGCTCGGAGAGGTCGGGGTTGATGACGCGCGACGGCTCCAGCAGCGTCCGCTCGGGGGACAGCCACGCGCGTCCCAGCTCGAACAGGGTCGGCTCGCCGATGCGGATCGCGAGCAGCTCGAGGCGGCCGTGGATCGGGGTGATCTCGTCGGTGTCGAGCGCGATGAGGGTGCTCGTGTCGGTGCTGAAGCCGGGTGAGTACTCGATGAACGGCAGCTCGACGTAGAAGATCGCCGCGAACAGCCAGGCGCTCGCGAGGCCGTAGAACCAGCGGTGGATGCTCATGGGCGCGCCCGTCGCAGCCGACGACGTCGTTCGGGGCGTTCCGCGTCCAGCGCGTCCTGGAGGCGGCGGAGGGTCCAGACCTCGACGCCGGCTGGCGTCGTCTGGGTTGCCAGCGTCCGGTCGCGCAGGAGGGTGACGAGGTCGGTGACGGGCGCCTCGGGGGCGACCTCGGCCAGGTCCGTGATCGGGGTCGCGAGCTCGCCGACCAGCCGGCGATCGCGGTCCGGAACGGGGACCTCGCGCAGCGTCTGGACGAGCACGACCCCACGGGTGCCGGGCTGCGTGGTCATCATCGGCTGCTCGTCGTCGACGTCGGCCGCGATCCAGCTGAGGGAGTGGGCGACCGTGTGCGCGGCGTCGATCGCGACGGCAGGCGGCGGTGTGAGCCCGTCGACGGTGCGCGCCCCGAGCCGGCTCCAGGCTCGCGAGTGGCGGTGCTCAGAGGCGGCCGCCGAGCCCATGAACCAGGCGAGGAACAGGAACCAAGAGGCCTCGAAGGGCCCGCCGGCGGTGTCGAAGCGGGTGAAGGCGAAGGCCGCCAGGGCGAGCGCGACGAGCATCCCGGACAGCGCCGCGCCTCGCACGGCCCGCTCGCGGTCGCCGGTGAGCTTCCACAGCCCGGCGCGAAGCATCCGGCCGCCGTCGAGCGGGCTGCCCGGGATCAGGTTGAAGAGCGCGAGCGAGATGTTGAGCCATGCGAGGATCCCGACGATGCCCGCGGCGGAGTCCAGCACGCTCAGACCGGTGTTGTCGACGACGGTCACGAACGTGCCGAGGACCGCCGCGATCAGGAGGGAGATGAAGGGGCCGGCCGCGGCGACCGCGAACTCGTCGCGTGGACGCGTCGCCTGACGTCCCATCTGGGTGACGCCGCCGAGGAGGAACAGGCGGACCCCGTCGACGGGCAGGTCGCGGTGGCGGGCCTCGAACGCATGGCCGAGCTCGTGGAACAGGATGGACGCGAGGAAGCTGAGGCCCCCAGCGACGGCGAGCAGGACGGCCGAGGTCGTGCTCTCGCCGCTCGCATCTGCGCGCATGAACAACACCCCGGCAAGGAGCGCGCTGAGCAGCAGGCCCGACCATTCGATGCGAACGGGGATCGGACCAAGCGAGAAAGCGGGCGGACGGGCCATGGACGCAACCTAACGCCGGCGGTGGTGCCGTCGTTCCGGTCCCGTCGGCCGGATCCGTCCGTTGCTGACCGGTGGACGTGGGCATGTCCATCCACAAGGATGCACACACCCCGACCAGAGAAGGCCTCCTTCATGACGTTGACTCAGGACCGTCTGCACGAGCTGCTCCAGCTCACCGACGAGATCGGTGTCCTGTCGCTCTACGCCGAGCACGACCCTGACACCGCGTCGTGGGCCGAGGGGTCGCGCATCGCGATCAACAACCAGCTGCGCGAGCTCCGGAAGGGGCTGCCGGCGGCCACGCTCGACGCGGTCAACAGCCGGGTCGAGCAGGCGACCGAGCAGATCGCCGCGCTGGTCGATCCCACCACGACGGGGCGTGGACGCGCCCTGTTCCTCGGCGTGGCGAGCGGAGAGCAGGTCGAGATCCGCATCCAGATGCCGACGCGGCCTCGCGCCGTCCTGCACGACCACGCGTTCATCCGTCCGCTGGTCGCAGCGCACGATGAAGGCCGTCCCGCCGGGATCCTCCTCGTCAACGCCGAAGGGGCACGCCTCATGGCGTGGCAGGTCGGCGAGTGCACGCCCCTGGACAGCTGGGAGGTCGAGCTCGGTGACGCGCAGCTCGCGGACCAGGTCCTCGGCGGCGGCTCGAGCAGCGGGACCGGCGCCTTCCGCGGCGACTCCCACAAGGAGGCCTTCGAGGCCCGCATCCACGCGAACCGTGCACGCCTGCTCAAGGAGGCCGCGGGCGAGACCGGCAGGCACGTGCAGGAGCAAGGTTGGGACCGTCTGCTCGTCGTCGGGCCGACACGCCTGTTGTCTCAGGTGGTCGACGCGCTCGGCAGCCCCGCGAACCTGCGCATCATCGAGCACGAAGGTCGCTGGGAGGACCGCTCGGCGCCGTCGGTGGCGAGCTCGGCCTGGCCGATCCTGCGGTCCGTCCACCGCGACCGCGAGACGGAGCTGCTCGCCCTCGCGCGTGACCGTGCCGGTGCGGGCGGTCACGGCGTCGTTGGCCTCGCCGGCACGCTGTCCGCGCTCAATGAAGGTCGCGTCGAGCACCTGCTCTTCTCCGAGGGCCTGACCCTGCACGGCTACGTCGACGACGACGGTCGCCTCGCCGTGACCGCCGGTGCCGAGCACGAGCGTCGGTCCGCCCCGCTGCTGGTCGAGCAGATGGTTCAGCGTGCGCTCGAGACCGGCGCGAAGGTCACCCCGCTCGACGACGAGGCAGCCGAGGCGTTGCTCCCCGACGGCGGCGTGGCCGCGCTCACCCGCTGGTGATCTGACACGGGCTGTTGCTCGCTTTCCCGGCCCACGCGGTCTGTTGCTCGCTTTCCCCGTACATCACGGGGAAAGTGAGCAGCAGGCGAGGTTGGGTGTTGGCGTGTCAGTCGCCGGTGAACTCCCAGACGGAGCCGTCGGGGGTGTCGCGGACCTCGATGGCGGCGTCGACGAGGGTGTCGCGGATGCGGTCGCCGAGGGCGAAGTCCTTCGCGGCGCGGGCCTGACGACGCAGGTCGAGGAGCAGCTCGACGGGTGGAGCGAGGAGCTCGGCGTGATCGTGGGCTCCGGCCTCGGCGAGCCGGCCGAGCCGCGTGATCATCGAGCGCAACAGCCGGGTCGCGCGGGCGTCGTCGCCGCTC
>CBDTYW010000273.1:0-4791 GCA_965364735.1 uncultured Nitriliruptoria bacterium | reverse complement strand
ACCGTCTTCTCGTTGTCGGTCAGGCCATACGTCGAGCAGCCACCGAAGCGGCGCCCCGGGGTGCGCCAGCCGTGACCCGTACGCCGCGACCGCGACGTCGCGCGCGGCCACCAGGTCGTGGTGACCGTTGGCGGCAGCGAGCTGTTCGGCGAACGCCCAGGACCGCCGGCGGGCGTGCTGGAGCGAGAAGCTCACGAGCGCCTCGTCGAACCGCAAGCCGACCGCATCAAGCGAACGGGCCACGGGGGAGACATCGGCGATGGCGAGCTGCATCTGGTCGATCAGCTCGGCGAGGACGTCGTTGATCTGCTCGAAGTCATCGCGCAGGTCGACCACCTCGGGCCCGGGGCACGTTGCCGCCGCCGCGACACCCAGATCGAGGTTGATGTGGGCGTTCATGCCGAGCAGCAGGTGCTGCAGGATGAGCCCGGGCCGGCGGGTGGCCTCGAACGAGCAGCGCCACGAGAGCGAGACCTCCTCGTCGCGGTCCCAGGCTGCGTGGGCATCGAGCCAGTAGCGAGCGAAGCTGACGTCGAAGCGCTCCATCCTGTCCGCATCCTCGAACTGGCCGTCTTCGATGCCGGAGCGCACCCGCGCGGTCACGGCGCGGTAGACGATCGCGAACCAGCCTCGTGGATCCGACGTCTCGATGCTCCGCTCGATGATCAGGTCCATCTCGGCGATGACCGCGTCCATCGATGCGTGGCGGCTCATCCGGGACCCCTGCATCTGCGCGAGCGCCTGCGACCCGCCATCGGCTGAGCATATGGGGATCTCACGGAGCAGCCCCGTACCCGTCGCGTCACGGTCGATGGCGATCTTGAGCCCAGAGATGTCGCAGGTCGACGTTGTGGCCAACGTGCAGGCGTTCCGGGAGTGGCTTCATCGGGATGTCCGCTGTGGGCCGACGACGGCCGGTGTGGTGTGGTCGTCGAGGGACAGGTGCTGGCGCGCGTGCTCGATGGCGGCGTCGGTGTCGGAGAACAGGTGGTCGCCCCGCCGGGTGATCCGTTCGAGGATCTTCATGCGCTCGAGCACTCCTTGCGGCTGTGGGCGCAGGCCCGACATCATGACCAGGATGTCTCGACGTGCGAGCCGGTCGACCAAGGTGCGGAGCGCGGTCGCACCCGTCACGTCCATGACGGGGACACCGCTCATGCGCAGCACCACGGCTCGGATGCCGTGGTCGACCCTGAGAAGCTCTTCGAAGAAGCGGTCGGCGGCTCCGAAGAAGATCGGCCCGTCGATGCGGTAGACGACGATGTCGTCACCGCGTGCGTCGCGTTCACGCTCCCCGTCGCCGGCTTGGTCGTGAGCAGGGGCATCGACGCCGGTGAGGCTGGTCGGGTCCACGTCCATGAGACGGGCCATCCGGGCGACGAAGAGCGCGCCGGCGACGAACATCCCGACCTCGATGGCCAGGATGAGGTCGAACATGACCGTCACGACGAGGGTGACGAGCATCGTCGCCGCGTCAGACTTCGTGGAGCGCAAGATCTCCCTGAATCCGTCGCGCTCGACCATGCGGGCGGCGACGACCATGAGGATCCCGGCAAGCGCGGCCAGCGGGACACGCGCGGCCAGCGGCGCCATCGACAGCACGATGATCGCGAGGGCGATGGCGTGGATGATCCCGGCCAGCCGGGTTCGTCCGCCGGACCTCACGTTGACGGCGGTGCGCGCCAGGGCGGCCGTCGCCGGGATGCCGCCGACGATGGCGCTGCCGATGTTGGCCAACCCCTGTCCGAACAGCTCGCGGTCGGGATCGTGTCGCTCTCCGATCGTCATGCCATCAGCCACGACGGCCGAGAGCAGGCTCTCGAGCGCGGCCAGGAGGGCGATGACGATCGCGGCACGCACCAGCTCCGTCGCTCCGAGCCCGGCGAACGAGGGGACGTGCGGGGTCGGCAGCCCCGAGGGGATCGCCGCGACGCGCCCGATGCCGTCGAACGGGTCGGCCAGCGACACGCCGGTCGCCACGAGCAGCGCGGCCATGCTCGCGGGGAAGGTGCGGAGGCGTGCGCTGGCCTGCCACACGACCATCACCGCGATGGTGATCGCGCCGAGCGCTGGGACCTGCCAGACGACGCCGCCGCCAGCGTCGACGAGGACGCGCCAGGTGACGAGCAGGATCTGCTCGCCGTCCGGCTTGGGGACGCCGAGGAAGCCGGGGAGCTGTTGCAGGAAGATGATCACCGCGATCCCGATGGTGAACCCGGTGATCACGGGGTACGGGATGTAGCGCACATACCGTCCCACGCCGACCACGCCGAGCACGACGAGGATCAACCCGGCGAGGATGCCGACGGGCGCGAGGGCCGCCACGCCGTAGCGCGCGACCAGTGGCAGCAGCACCACGGTCATCGCCCCGGTGGGTCCCGAGATCTGGAAGTTCGAGCCTCCGAACACGGCCGCCAGGACGCCAGCGACGATGGCTGTGTACAGACCCGCGGCGGCGCCGGCGCCGGAGGTCACGCCGAACCCGAGCGCGAGTGGCAGGGCAACGACCGCAACCGTGATCCCCGCGAGCAGGTCAGCGCGCAACGTGGTCAGGTCGTAGTCGTCGCTTCGTGGGAGGAAGCGGCTGACGTACACACGCATCCTGATGCCTTCGGTGAACGTGGCGCGATGGAGCGGCTGGCACCGTAACGTAGTATCGTGATTTCGTGTAAGCGCGAAGTCACGACGTGTGTGGTCGGTGGCCGCGTGGCGTTCCACCGCGACGCTCGCGGCTGTCCCCGGGGAGCGGCTCGTCGTGCCGGCCAACGACAGGAGAGGACCCGTGATGTCCCGCCCCGTGTACGAGCGCAAGGCGGAGTTCTTCAAGACCTTGGGTCACCCGGCGCGCATCCGGATCCTCGAGGTGCTGATCGATGGTCCGGCCCACGTCGCTGACATCGCTGCAGCCGTCGGGGTCACGGGATCGACGCTGTCGCAACACCTCGCGATCCTGCGGCGGAGCGACGTGCTCTCCTCGGAACGGCACGGCTCGATGGTGATCTACCAGGTCGTCGATCCACGGGTGTTCTCGTTGCTCGAGATCGGGCGCCAGATGCTGACGACGTCGCTCGAGGGCTCTCAAGAGCTGCTGGCCGACCTCGAGGAGATGACCGGGCTCGGCTCTACCGCGGACCGCGCGACCTGATCGTGGTCTCCCCGCGTGCTGTGGCCGCCGAGACGAGGGCGCGCGCGGGGCGCAATGCAGGTCGCTGCCGGAGGGGCCGGTGCCTCAGATGGCGAATCACATGATGGGTGTTCCGGCACACGACGAGCACCTTCGACGCGGTGTGTCGACCCCTTCCGTCGACGCTCGAGGAGACGCTGAGATGCCGCGTTCCAACACCTACCGAATGATCCAGATCGCGGCGGTCGCCGTTGCGACGATGGTGCTCGGCACCATGGCTGCGTGGGCCATGCAGGACGACGGCTACCCGCACCACTTCGGTGAGGGCCACCTCCCGACCGGCTGCGTTCTCGACATGTCGCGCGACAACCCGGACAACCACTGCTACCACGAGAAGGTGCTGCTCAACGGCCTCGACTCGCCGCAGATCGACGTGGCGATCCTGGTGCCCGTCTCGCCGATGGCCGAGCGCGAGATGCGGATCATGCGACAGGCTGTGGAGGCGTGGGAAGCCGGTCTGGACAACCTCGCCGAGCGCATGGAGATGCAGTGGCTCGCGGACGGTGTCGACTTCCACATCACCGTCGACGCCATCGACCTGACCGGCGACGGCGGCGAGTTCTCGACCTACCCGCTGTACGACCCCGAGATCGTGATCATCGCCTCCAGCCCCGCTGGTGGCCTCGGCATCGGCATCGACCCCGTCGACTTCAGCGGCCAGCTCCTCGCGATCTTCGGAGCCGAGGACCAGGACGATGCGCCGTGCCACGGCGTCGCCAACCCGTTCGACCTGTCCTACTGGGAGAACCTGCCCGGCTTCGACAGCCACCACGACGATCGTGCCGGCGGGACCTACGTCGAGGACTGCGGCGGAGCCGGCGGCAACGTCTGCTTCTCGGTCAACGGCGGCCTGGACGCCATGCCCGGCGACACCGACATGTTCTCGCTGTACGACCTGGTCCTGCACGAGACCGGGCACTGCCTGACCATCGGCCACGTCGGAGACGGCGCCGACGGCGACTGGGGCCCGGTCCCGACGACCGACATCATGGCCTACAGCTATGACCCGCCGGGGCAGAACAAGTGCGTGTCGACGCTCAACGTCGAAGGCTTCGCCCTGCGCATGAGCAAGTACCTCGACGTCGACGGCGACGGTGCGGTCACCGAGGCTGACGAGCTCATCGCCAACGACCCGATCGGAGACGGGCTGAACGGGTTCCAGGTCCAGCACCCGAGCCAGTACTTCCACGCCTCGTCGACCGGCTCCGCATGGGACTGTCCGCAGCCGGACCTCGGGATCGTTCCAGGGCCGCGTACGAACTTCGACCCGGACGTCGACGAGACCGCCGCGCGTATCCGGGTGCTGGACGTGTCCTCGCCGACCGAGCGCGAGACCAACGACCACGGCACGTTCAACGTGACCGGGTCCGTCGCAGAGCTGGCCCACGACGCCCCGACCGCGTACGTCGGTTCCGCCACCGATGCCGCCGGCGACGCACGTTCGCTCACCGGTGACCTGATCGGGCTCGACGTCGAGGCCACCCCCACCGACGTGGTGTCCGTCATCTTCGTCGACCAGCTGGTTCCCGACACCACGCTCGGCTCGATCTCCGGCTACGGCGTCAGCATCGGCTACGCCCAGTTCGACACCTACGTCGACGCCCGCA
>CBDTYW010000272.1:0-4795 GCA_965364735.1 uncultured Nitriliruptoria bacterium | reverse complement strand
ACTCCACCGGGGGGACCTCCGCCGCCGGGAGGCCCGCCGGCACCGACGTTCGCCGCGGCCTCGATCTCACCGTGGTAGCAGTCGATCGAGTACGGAGCCATGTCCTCCGTGAGGTGGTAGTGGTAGATCTCGTCGGCGAACTCTGGGGTCACGCCGACGTGGCCGGAGCACTCGTCGAGGTCGCCGGAGGTCAACGCGGTGCCGTCGACGTCCTTGTCCGCGTAGATCGGGAAGCCGTCGAGCAGCACGCCGAGGATCGTCGAGTGCTCGCCCGCGACATCGATGCCATCGGTGACGCAGTAGGGGATGCCGTGGTAGTGGTAGCTCGAGCCGCTCGCGAGGGGGTGGCCGTTGCACGCGTCGATGAAGAACACGCCGTCGAGCTCGAGGTTGTCGTCGAGCGCGACGAACGTCAGCTGCATGTCCTCGTAGTCGTTGAACAGCGGGGCGCCGCTGATCGTGACGCCGATCATGCCGAGGGAGGTCTGCGTGACCGTCTCGCTGTAGACCGGGTTCAGCGTGATCTCGACGTCGATCGGTGACGCGACGATGAGCTCGTCAGTGTCCTGGATGGAGAAGTCGTTCGCGATGTCGTCGCCCGTGAACGGCGGCATGTTGCCGTCGTTGGGGATGAGGAACTGGTCGGGCAGCTCGTGGTTGGGCAGACCGTCCGAGGCGTACGTGAACGCCCCGTCGCCCATGGTGATGGTGACGTTGTCACCCCACTGCGCGGCCTCGACCCCGGCGGTGGTGTTGCCGGCGGCGTCACTGGTGGCGGCCGTGGTCGGCTCGGCGGTCGTGTCGCCACCGCCACAGGCGCTGGCGAGCAGCGCGAGCGCGAAGACGGCTGAGGCCGTCCGGGCGGGGCGTGAGCGGGTGCTGGTCACAGCGTTCTCGATTGCACAGATGTTGGTCTGGGGGCTGACGTGGAGCAGCCTGCCACCCGACCCTGTGCTGGGGCTGTGGTGAGGACACAGGCTGTTCACAGGGTTGGCGTGCTTCCGAGCATTCATGCTGGTAACGTTGCCAGCAGAGGTTTCCTGAGAACGTTACCAGCAGAGGTGCACGATGCGCGTGAGTGAGCAGAATCCGTTCGTTCCCGGTGAGACGGTGGTTCCTGACATCTGGATTGACCGACCGGAAGCGACCCTCGCGTTCAGTCGCGCCCGCAAGGACCGGCTCCGGGGCCGCTACTCGGCGGGGTTCGTGGCCGTCGGTGAATCGGGAGTCGGCAAGTCGGCCCTGGTGAACCGCCTGACGTCGCACGGCGATGCAGCCGATGACCTCCGCCTCGGCACCGTGCGGCTGTCCAAGGGCGACGACCCGATCGCGCTGCTGGCCGTGGAGACGGCACGCGCCGCGCGAGGCGTCGCCAGCGGCAAGTTGTCTGCTGCGCTCGCCGGGCTCGTCGACCGGCTCGAGATCAGCGTGCTCGGTGTCGTGAAGGCCGGGCCCAAGCAGCCTGCCCCCGATCCGAACCCGCACATCACGGTGCGGGACACGCTGATCGAGCTCGCGGCAACCATCGCCCGGGAGAACTTCGCCGGCGGCAGCGGGCACCTCGGACGGCTGCTGACCATCCGGATCGATGAGATGCAGAACGCCAGCGAGCAGGCCAGGTCCCAGCTCATGACGGTGCTGGCCGACCTCCTCGTCGCCGAACGCGAGCTGCCCGTCGGCGGTACGAACCACACGCGGCGCGTGCATCTGCCCGTCCAGGTGCTCGTGACGGGCCTGCCGCACTTCCTGAACACGACGTCCACGAACGACACGTTCCGCACACGGTTCACGACGCACCGGCTGACGCACTTCGGCGACGGTGAGATCGAGGACGCGATCCTGGACCAGTTCCCGTACGTCGTCGACCCTGCCCAGCCTGACGACGCCGTCACCTTCGCCGCGTCCGCGCTGGACGAGCTCATCCGCATCGTTGCCGGCGATCCGTTCGCGTTCCAGCTCGTTGGCAAGGCCGCCTGGGACGCGGGAACCGGCGCCGAGATCGTCCTCGCTGAGGTCGAGCAGGCGGAGCAGACGACGTACCGCGCACGGTCAGGGATCACCAACGCGGCGCTGCGTGGCCTCCCGGATGGCGAGCGTGCCCTGCTCGAAACCATCGTCGAGCTCGCCGTGCCAGCCGCGGGCCGGGTGGAGATCCCTGCCCTGACCACCCAGCTCGGTCGGCCGTCGGCGACGTTCGGGAGCACGCTCTCGAGGCTCGACAACCGCGGGATCGTCGAGCGGGTCCCGGGCGGGCTGCTCGTGCGCAACCGGCTGGTCGCCCGGACGCTCACATCCGGGGACATCGCCGTGCCCGCGTGGCCGACAGACGGCGCCCGCAGGCCATGAGCCCGGATTGGCGTGGTGCGGACACAGGCTCGACACAGGTTCACGCGCTTGACTGGCGTGCATGCCCGCCACCCCCGCCGCCCCGCCTGCGCGCGTGCTCGTCGTCGAGGACGAGGACGCGATCAACGACGTCGTCACCACGGCGCTGCGGTTCCACGGTCATGCGGTCACCTCGACCGATCGAGGCGACGCCGGGCTCCGGGTCGCGTCATCTGGCGACTTCGACCTGATCGTGTTCGACGTGATGCTGCCCGGGCTCGACGGGTTCGAGGTGTGCCGACGACTGCGCGAGCAGGGCGTCGCGACGCCCGTGCTGTTCCTCAGCGCCAGGGACCAGCCGGCTGACCGGATCCGCGGGTTCACCACCGGGGCCGACGACTACCTGACGAAGCCGTTCAGCGTCGATGAGCTGGTGCTGCGGGTCGCGGCGATCCTGCGCCGTTCCGCACCGGAGCCGAGCAACGTGCTGTGCGTCGGTGAGATCGAGCTGCTCGTCGACGCGCAGGAGGTCCGCCGCGGCGGCGAGCGTGTCGAGCTGTCATCCACCGAGTTCCGGCTGCTCGAGCACCTCATGATCAACGCCGGGATCGTGCGGTCCAAGCAGCAGCTGCTCGACCACGTCTGGGACGTCGACTTCGACGGCTCCGAGAACGTTGTCGAGCTCTACGTCGGATACCTGCGCAAGAAGCTCGGCGACCACGACCACGAGCTGATCCGCACCCGACGGGGCGCCGGCTACGTCCTCGTCCGGGGCTGAGGATGCGTCGGATCTCGCTTCGCTGGCTGATGGTCGTCCCCGTCGTGCTCACGGCGGCGCTCGCCTTCGGGGCGTTCGCGTTCTACGTCGATCGCAGCGTCAGCCAGGACCTGATCGCCGGCGTCGACGAGGAGCTGGTGCGTGCGAGCAGCGCCGGCGTGGGTGTCGGCGGCGCGCCGGGTGGTCCGCCCGGCGGCCCCGAAGGTGGCCCGCGACCGGCAGGCCCGCAGCCGGATGTGGCTCCGGTGACCACGACGGATGACGGGTCCGTCGGTCTGGCAGCGCCCGTGCAGTTCTCGTTCGATGGCGGCGTGGTCCGCGCCGCCCCGGGTCGGGAGCTCGCCCCGGTCGTGGCCGAGCTCGTCACGGCGGGCGTCGATGCCGAGCTCGGGATCCGCACGTTCGTGGTCGGCGGGGAGCGCTACCGCGTGCGTACGTCGACGGGCGCCGTCCCGGGGATCGTCGAGGTCACCGCGTTGACGCTCACCGAGGTCGATCGCTCCATCGCCAGCCTCCGTCTGCGGCTCGCCGGCGGTGGGTTCGTCATCTTTGTGCTCCAGTCGGTGCTGCTGCTGGCCATCACGACCCGCGTGACCCGCCCCGTCGCGCGAATCGCCGATGCGGCGAACAACATCGCAGACGGCCACCTCGACACGCCGATCCCGACCGACGCGGGCCCCAGGGAGACCGCCGAGCTGGCTGCTGACCTCGAGGTCATGCTCGCCAACCTCCGCACGACGATGGACGCCACCGAGCAGTCGGCCACGGACGCCCGCGCGACCCGCGACGCGATGGAGCGCTTCCTCGCCGACGCGGCGCACGAGCTGCGCACCCCGCTGACGTCGCTGGTGGGCTACGCGGGGCTCTACGACAGCGGCATGCTCGCCGACCCGGAATCGCTCAACCGGGCGATGAGCCGCATCGGCAGCGAGTCCCGGCGGATGACCCGACTCGTCGAGGCGATGCTCCAGCTTGCCCGCGACGGGGCGACCGCACCGGACCTGAACGACCCGGTCGACCTCGTCGAGGTGGCCCGCGATGTCGTCGACGACCTCCGTGTGGCGAACCCGGGCCGCGCGATCACCCGCACCGGCGACGCCCCGACGATCGTGGTCGGCGACGCCGCGCGCCTGCAGCAGGCGCTGCTCAACCTGGTCGTCAACGCCTGCCGGCACACCGCCCCCGACGTCGCGATCACCGTGCAGGTGGGCGAAGCCGACGGCATCGCGACGGTGTCGGTGATCGACCACGGCGTCGGCATCGCCCCCGACAACGCGACCCGGATCTTTGCGCCGTTCTTCCAGGTCGACGCCGCACGAGCCCACACCGGCGGCGGCGCGGGCCTCGGCCTCGCGCTGGTCGCGCAGATCGTCACCGCACACGACGGCACCGTCGAGGTCCACGAGACCCCCGGCGGTGGCGCGACCTTCGTCGTCACCGTCCCCAGCGCCCCGTCGACCCAGCGCCCCGCGGCACGAGCGACGCGCTGACAGGGCGCCGCCCGCGAACGATGCGCTGACGGCGAGATGTCACGTCAACACGTCGCTCGCGGCGGCGAGCCGGACAACGCATCACTCACGAGCGATGCGTTGTCCGTTCCCGAAGCTCAGTCGCATTCGGCCCACTGGGCGTCCAGCGCGTTGAACTGGTCGATGATGGCCTGCACACCGTTGGCGTCGAAGCAGTCGTTGC
>CBDTYW010000271.1:0-4803 GCA_965364735.1 uncultured Nitriliruptoria bacterium | reverse complement strand
GCAACCGGCAGCACACCGATCGGGAGGAGCGCGTCCGCGGCGAGCACGACCGCGGCAGCTCCTGAGAGGGCGCCAGCACCTGCGCCGAGGTCGGCGACCCCGACCCGCGTCACCATCACCGACGCCCCCAGCGCAACCATCGCCGTGGCGAGCAGGAGCCGGAGCGAGAACACGGCGTTGAGCGGCGCAGCGATCGCCACACCGGTCACGCCTGTGACCACCATCGCGACGACGGCGGCCGTGATCATGCGGTTCCGGCGGCTCACCATGGCCGCGCCGTCCCGTGACGAGGACCACGTACCAGCAGCAGCCCGAGCACCACGACCGCGACGCCCAGCTCCGCACCGACGCTCGGCGCCAGCGCCTGGCCGAACGACTCGGCGAGGCCGATCGCCAGACCACCCGCGACCGCCGCACGGGGTCGACCGACGCCGAGCACGGCGCCGGCTGCCACCGCACGGATGGTGAACGCGCCCGCTTGGCCGGCGCCGCTGAACGTGATCGGCGCGATCAGGGCACCGGCGAAGACCGCCAGCGCGCCACCTGCCGCCCACGCCCCGAGCCGGACACGCCCCGACCGGATCCCGAGCTGCTCGGCTGCCTCGGGCGAGGACCCGACCAGCCGCAGCCGCGCCCCGAGCCGTGTGGACTCGACCCCGAGCGCGACGGCGAGGAGCAGCGGCACGCCGAGCACGATCGCGGCGACGGTGGCGGCCCCGACCTCGGTCCCGCCGATCGCGACCCCGCCGACGTCGACGAGCGGTTCCGGGCGGAGGCTGGTCGCGGTCACGCCACGCGCGACGATCGCCTGGAGCACGCCTCCCCCGACGACCAGCGCGACGACCGTGCGCGCCTCGTCCCGTCGGTCCGCGGCGCTGCGACGGGTGAGCGCCCCGGACAGGACGGCCACGACGAGGCTGGCCATCGCGCCCAGCACCATGGCGACCGCGAGAGCGGCGGGGCGTGCGAGGCCGGTCACGGCGTCCACCGCCAGCACCGACCAGACGGCGACGCCGCCGACCACGAGCGCCCCGACCGCGAAGTGCAACGTCCGGGTCGCGACCTGGACCATCGAGACCGCGACCCCGAGGATCGCGTAGGCGATCCCGAGCGCGAGCCCGGTCGTGAGCACGACCGCGCTGCTCATGGCCGAGCCACCGGCGCAGGCCCCGGCAGCGGCAGCTCGAAGATCTTGTCGACCTCGCGACCGCGATCCAGCAGCGCCCCGATGACCGCTCCGCCCGGCCCGTTGATCACGGAGTCGGGGACGAACTCGGCGTTGACCTGCTGCTCCCAGAAGATCGCCTGCGCGGCCGGGTCCAGACGACCGTCAGCGTCGAAAACCACGCCGAACTGATGGAAGCGACCGATGAACAGCTCCTCCGAGGGCCAGGTCTCCCGGTCGACGGCGGTGTAGTCGCGCAGGATCCCGTCGTGGGTGACCTGCTCGAGCGCAGCCGACACCGCCTCGGGGTCCGCCGAGCCGGCGAGCGTGACGGCGTCCGCGACCATGCCGACGGCGTCGTAGGACGCGACGGCGACGATCGGGAGGTCGACGACCAGCGTGTCCAGCTGTGGAAGCGCACCGAAGCCGTGCATCACGTAGTAGCGGAGCATCCACTGGAAGAGCGTCGATCCGAACCACTCGTCGCGGAACGGGAACGGGATCACGACGCCCTCCGTCGCGTCGCCGGCGAGGGACCGGTACTCCGCGACGAACGACGAGGCCGGGACCGCGATCTGGACGTCCCATCCCTGCTCGCGGACGGCGATCGTGGCACGTGCCGCGACCTGCGGCGGACCCCAGATCAACAGCGAGGGCGCGTCGCCCGACTGGCGTCGGAGGCTGTCGACCGCAGGTCCCAGCGTGACCGCGGTGCCGTCGGCCTCGACCAGCGCGACGACGGTGACCCCGCCCTGCCCGAGACCCGCGCGCAGCGGCGCGACGACGTCGCGGCCCTCGACCGGATCCGCGACCAGCAGCGCGATCTCGGTGATCCTCCGCTCCTCGCTCAGCCAGCGCCCGAGCGCTTCGGCCTGGGCTTCTGCCGACGGGACGCTGCGGAGCACCAAGCTCCCGGCCTGCGTCAGATCACCGGCGAACGCCGTCGGGAGCAGGGCCGGCACGCCCCGTCTGGTGAGCGGGCTGCGTGGCCCGAGGAGCACGCCGGGCGCCTCCGGTCCGATGATCGCGGTGACGCGCTCCTGTTCGGCGAGCTCTGACAGCTGACCGGGCAGCCCGACGAGATCGGCGTCGTCGAGGACCACCAGCTCGACCGGAACGCCGAGGAGGCCGCCGGCAGCGTTGATGTCCTCGACGGCGAGCCGCGCCCCGCGCTCCATCTCGATGCCGAGATAGGTCCGGTCCCCGGTCAGCGGGGCGACGACGCCGATGCGGACGCCTTCCGGCTCACGCACCCCGCAGCCCGCCGCGACGACCGCGAGCAACACGGCGACCGCCACGACCCGGAGGCGCACGACACGGAGGGTGGACATGCCCCAGAACCTAGGCCCTCACCATCCGCGAGCGATGCTTCGATCGACACCACGCAGGTTTCGCCATCGCTCGGCGAGATGGCGGGTCAGCCGGCGGCGGCGGCGGCGCGGATCGAGGCGAGGTGGCCGGCGGGGAAGCTCTCGACGAGCTCGGCCCGGACGATCAGACGCTGGCGTGCCGAGCCCTTCGGGTGACACGTGGTCAGGGTCAGCATGGAGCCCGAGGTCTCGGTCACCACGCCCCAGTTCGAGGGCGAGGTGATGAAGGGGTTGCCCGTCCAGCCCTCAGGAGCCGGTGCGACGGCGTAGCGATGGTCGCCGGCCGGCGTCGACAGCCAGATGTCGTCACCGAGACGCACCTCGTCGAGCCGGTTGAACGGCTTGCCGTAGGTGGTGCGGTGACCGGCGATCGCGACGTTGCCGGCCTGACCGGGAAGCGGGGTGTTCGGGTAGTGCCCGGCACCGGCGCGCAGCGCGGCAGGCGAGGTGCCCTCGACGACCAGGGTTTCGAGGCCGATCCGATCGATGACGATGCGGGTCAGCGGCGCACCGGGCCCGGCCTCGCGCACGGCAGCGGCGAAGTCGTCCTGGGTCTCGACGGTGACCGAGTACTCCTGGAACACGTCGTTGAGGTTGCGCTGCGTGACCTCGACGGCGTAGACGTCGGTCAGGAACGGATAGATGAACAGGCCGATCCCGGCCACGAGGAGCAGCGTCGTCAGGCCCGTGAGGACCGTCCGGCCGACCGGGCGACGACGGATGGCGTCGAGCAGGAACGACAGCGGGCCGCCCCGCGGGTCGCGGATCGGCTCGGGGAACTCCATCCCGAAGGTGGCGGACATGGTCGTGCACTCCTCGTCGTGACGCACAGGATGCCGGGTGGTCGGCGCGGACGTGTCCCCGCCGACCCGTCGGCAGCCCGGTGTCCGGGCGAAGTCTTCATCGGACCCGGACGTCGTGGACTCAACGAGCGACCTGGCCGGCAGTTCCGCGCACCGTCATCCAGGGCGCAGCCGTGCCACGGCATGCGCACGGATCCGACGCGGGCCGAAGCGGGTGATGACCAGCGCCCGGACCTCGACGGACACCTCGACGCGGACCTGATCGCCTCCAGCGGGACAGTCACACGCCTCGACCGAACCGCCGGCAGCCTCGGTGACCCGATGCGCGACCACGACCGGATCACCACCGAGCCGGCCGCGAGGGTCGGCGACCGCAACGGCTGCGCGCGCGGCCGCGTCGGCAGCGTCCTGAGCCCGAGCCGCGGCCAGCGCGTACGCCCCGAGGTCGACGACGAGCACGAGGATCGCGGCAGCGAACGCCACGACGAGACCGACGAGCAGCACGGCGCTGCCATCGTCGTCCCCCCGGCTCATCGCACACCCGGCTCGATCGTTCCGACGGCGGAGCGCCGGACGGACGTGACGAACGCGACGCCGGTGGGCAGCGTGACGGTCGCCTCGACCAGCGTCCCGGGCCGGCCGCGGGCTCCGCTGAACCGGATGTGACCAGACGTCCCGATGACCCGACGCGCAGCCAGGGTGCCCTCGGCCACGGATCCCGTCGCGGACACCGCACGCGCGGCGACGCGGGCGGCCTCCTGCGCCGTGAGCGAGGTCTGCACGACCACCCACGACTGCACGAGCCCGAGGAGCACCAGCGCGATCGCCGGCAGGCTCAGCGCGACCTCGAGCGCGGCGCTGCCCGCCTCGCCGCGACGCCTCACGCCCCGACCAGCGTCGTGGCCTTGTTCAGGACCGCGCCGAACATGCTGAACAGCGCCCCGCCGGACAGGAACTTCATCGTCAGCGCGACGGCGGTTCCGCCGACCATGACGAGCAGCCCGTACTCGGTGACGAGCGAGCCCTCCTCGTCGTCCAGCGGCGGGTGGGTGATCATCTGCGACATGCGTCGCCTCCTTCGGTTGAGGGCCTGACGGCCCTGGGCCGTGACGCCGGGACCGGCGCACGGGGTCGTGCGGGCGGGCGTCAGCCCGTCGCGATCTGCCACGCCGTCGCGGCAAGCGGGGCGCCGACGAGCAGCAGCAACGCCGGGAGCAGGCACAGCACCGTCGGCAGCGTCATCAGCGCGGGCAGCCGCGCCACCGCGGCCGCGACGTCCGTGGCGTGGTCACGACGGGCATCACGGGCGAGGGTGCGCAGCGCATCCCCGACGGGCACCCCGAGCGAGCCTGCCTCCCGGAGCAGGACCGGGAGGTCACCCAGGACCGGGTCAGACCCGACCGGTCCGCCGAGGTGGAGCGACAGGCCCAGCCGCCGTGCGCGGCGCGCTGCGTCGGCGTCCCCG
>CBDTYW010000270.1:0-4804 GCA_965364735.1 uncultured Nitriliruptoria bacterium | reverse complement strand
CTCGGCTTCGGCCGCAGCGGCTTCTACCTCGCCGGCGCGATCGGTGACGAGATCGACCTCTTCACGGACCCGCCTCCGCGCATCGCGACCTCCTACGACCACCTGCTGCGCAAGCACCTCGACGAGATCGGCTCCAAGGCCGAGATCGTCCTGCTCGACGGCTCCGTCGAGGTGGCGCCGGCGCTCGGCGTCGCGGACCTCGTCGCCGACGTCGTCCAGTCAGGGCGGACGTTGCGCGAGGCCGGCCTGCAGCGCTCGGGGGAGCCGATCATGCGCTCCGAGGCGATCCTGATCGCCAGGGACGCCGAGCAGGTCGCCGCGAGCCCGGGCATCCGTCGCCTGCTGTCGCGGCTCGAAGGTGCCGTGCTTGCCCACCAGTACCGACTCGTCGACTACGACATCCCGAGCGAGCTCCTCGAGCAGGCTTCGGCGCTCACCCCGGGCATCGAGTCGCCGACGGTCTCGCCGTTGTCGCGCCCCGACTGGGTCGCGGTCCGGTCGATGGTCGCGAGCCGCGACATCCACAAGGTCATCGACCGGCTCAGCGACCTCGGGGCGCGGGCGATCCTGGTGTCGGACATCCGCTCCTACCGCCGCTGACTCCAGCCGGCCCCGATGGAGACGTATCAGCCCCGGGGACAGGGTGCTCTGCCGTGTGTTCACCGTCACACGGACACAGGAGCACCCGATGCCCGCCGGATCCGCCGCTGTGCTCGACGCAGCCCCCGATCGCATCCACGCTCCGGCGCGCCTGTGCCGGCAGATCCGCGTTCGTGGCGTCGCCGCCCTCGACGGGGTCGGGGCGGCCACCGCCGCACGCCTCGCCGGTCACGGGATCCACACGATCGCGGACCTCGCGGCGACCCCGACGTGTCAGCTCGTCAGCGCGGGTGGAGCGATCTTCGCGACGCTCGGGGCTCGTGCACGACACGTGCTGCGCGTGGGCGCGGTGCCCGTGGCCGACGAGATCGCGGGCAGCTGTGCAGACGTCCTGATCGCAGGAGCGGCCCCGTGGCTGGTCCTGGACGCGGTTGCCGAGCTGGCGAGCCTGCTCGACGATCGCGTGCTGGTGGACCTCCCAGCCCGCGATCTGGTGGCTGGCTGACCTGCCTGAGGGCTCACGCTCCGCAGACGGAGGAGCGCGGTGGCCGCATGCGGTGACTCTGCGTTTGCGCGCCCGAGGGGCGCTCGCTACCGTTCGGCCCCACGTCGCGATGTGCGGCGCAGTTCGAGTTGTCCAGCAGTCTGGTCGACGATCCCCCCGGGGTCGCGGCGAACCCTGTCGACAACCCGAGCATCGTAAGCGAAACGCCCGCCTCCGTGGGTCGCAGCTCGAACGGTCCGCGTCGGTGCGACGCAGCCAGGCAAGCTGCTCCGTCTCTCCTGACCGAATCGGCCAAGCCGCACCGGTCACCCAAGGCCCCACGGAGATCAGGCCGCAAGAATCGTTCCAGCGCTGCAAGCGGCGGAACGACCTCCCCGCCTCGCGCGGACAACTCAGCACCACCCTCGACAGCGATGCGACGCCGTTCGCGCCCCCCGACACGCCGGGGAGCCGGCAGGCCTGGCACCCGCCACGCCCGCCAGACGACGCTCACACCAAAGGGATGACGACTCCATGCCCACCATCCAGCAGCTGGTCCGCAAGGGCCGTACGCCGAAGCCCACGAAGAACCGGACGCTTGCCCTTCAGGGCTCGCCCCAGCGTCGTGGCGTCTGCACCCGCGTCTACACGACCACCCCGAAGAAGCCGAACTCGGCGCTTCGCAAGGTCTGTCGTGTTCGCCTGAGCTCCGGTGTGGAGATCACGGCATACATCCCCGGCGAGGGTCACAACCTCCAGGAGCACTCCATCGTGCTCGTCCGTGGCGGTCGCGTCCGTGACCTCCCGGGTGTTCGTTACAAGGTGATCCGTGGCGCGCTCGACGCCGCCCCGGTGAACGGCCGCAAGCAGGGTCGTTCGCACTACGGCGTGAAGAAGGACAGCTGATGCCGCGCAAAGGCCCCGCCCCCGCACGCAAGCTGCTGCCGGACCCCAAGTACGACAGCATCCTCGTCACGCAGATGATCAACCGCGTCATGCGGGACGGCAAGCGTTCCAAGGCCGAGGCGATCCTCTACGACGCGCTCGCCCACATCGGCAACCGCACCCAGGGCGGCGACCCGCTCTCCGTGCTCAAGCGCGCGGTCGAGAACGTCAAGCCGTCGCTCGAGGTCAAGTCCCGCCGTGTCGGTGGCGCCACGTACCAGGTCCCGATCGAGGTCCGGTCCGCACGCTCCACCACCCTCGCGCTGCGCTGGATCGTCAGCTACGCCCGCATCCGTCGTGAGCACACGATGGGTGAGCGACTCGCCAACGAGCTCCTCGACGCGTCCAACGGTGTCGGCCTGGCCGTCAAGCGCCGCGAAGACACCCACAAGATGGCCGAGGCCAACCGCGCCTTCGCCCACTACCGCTGGTGACCCCTCGGGTCGTCGTCAGCCGACACGACCCGCCTCACCACCCCCCACCCACCCCACGAAGAGACGCGAGAAGAACGATGGGCAAGCGCGACATCAAGCTCGAGGACCTGCGCAACATCGGGATCATGGCCCACATCGATGCGGGCAAGACCACGACGACAGAGCGCATCCTCTACTACACCGGTCGGTCCTACAAGATCGGTGAGGTTCACGATGGCGCTGCCACCATGGACTGGATGGAGCAGGAGCAGGAGCGCGGCATCACGATCACGTCGGCAGCCACGACGTGCAAGTGGGGCAAGCACACCATCAACATCATCGACACGCCCGGCCACGTCGACTTCACGGTCGAGGTCGAGCGGTCCCTTCGTGTCCTCGATGGCGCCGTCGCCGTCTTCGACGGGGTCGCTGGCGTCGAGCCACAGTCCGAGACCGTCTGGCGTCAGGCTGACAAGTACGGCGTCCCGCGCATGTGCTTCATCAACAAGCTCGACCGCACGGGAGCGTCGTGGCAGTACTCCTTCGACTCGATCCGTGAGCGTCTGACCCCGCACGCCGTCGCGGTGCAGATCCCGATCGGTGGCGAGGAGCTCCTCGAGGGCGTCGTCGACCTGGTCAAGATGGTCGGCATCGTCTGGAAGGGCGAGGACCTCGGAGCCTCCTTCGAGGAAATCGAGATCCCGGCCGATCTCAAGGAGCGTGCCGAAGAGCTCCACGCCGAGCTGCAGGAGAAGGTCGCCGAGACCTCCGAGCCCCTCATGGAGGCGTTCTTCGAGAACGGCTCGCTCTCGACCGAGGAGCTCAAGGCCGGTCTTCGTCACGCGACGATCACCAACCAGCTCGTCCCCGTGTTCTGCGGCTCCGCCTTCAAGAACAAGGGCGTCCAGCCCCTGCTCGACGGCGTCACGGACTACCTCCCGTCGCCGCTCGACGTCCCCGCGATCAAGGGCACGAACCCGAAGACGGGCGAGCCCGACTCGCGTCCGCCCTCGGACGACGCGCCGTTCTCAGCGCTGGCGTTCAAGGTCATGACCGACCAGTACGTCGGAACCCTCGTCTTCAGCCGCGTCTACTCGGGTGTGCTCGAGTCCGGCTCCTCGGTCGTCAACGTGACCCAGGGCCAGAAGCAGCGCGTCGGCCGCATCCTCGCGATGCACGCCAACTCTCGCGAGGACCGCGACGACGCCCGCACGGGCGACATCGTCGCGCTGGTCGGCCTCAAGGGCACCACGACCGGTGACACGATCACCGTCGCGCAGGACCAGATCATCCTCGAGTCGATGGAGTTCCCGGACCCCGTCATCTCGGTCGCGATCGAGCCGAAGACCAAGTCCGACCAGGAGAAGCTCGGCGTCGCGCTGATGAAGCTCGCCGAGGAGGACCCCACCTTCCGCGTCCGCACGGACGAGGAGACGGGTCAGACCATCATCTCCGGCATGGGCGAGCTGCACCTGGACATCCTCGTCGACCGCGCCAAGCGTGAGTTCGGCGTCGAGGCCAACGTCGGGCGTCCCGAGGTCGCGTACCGCGAGGCGCTCAAGCGTGGTGTCACGGACATCAACTACAAGCACAAGAAGCAGACCGGTGGTACGGGCCAGTACGGCCACGTCATCATCAACATGCGTCCGCTCACCAACGAGGACCGCGTCGAGCACGAGCTCGACTCGGACGTCCACTACCACTTCATCTCGAAGATCGTCGGTGGATCCATCCCGCGTGAGTACATCAACCCGATCAATCAGGGCATCCGCGAAGCGCTCGAGGGCGGCATCCTCGCCGGCTACCCGATGGTCGACGTGCTGGTCGAGCTGATCGACGGCTCCTACCACGACGTCGACTCCTCGGAGGTCGCCTTCAAGATCGCGGGATCGATGGCCGCGAAGGAAGCTGCGGTCAGCGCCGGCGTGCAGCTGCTCGAGCCGGTCATGGACGTCGAGGTCGTCACCCCCGACGACTACATGGGCGACGTGATGGGTGACCTCTCCGGTCGCCGTGGACAGATCGAGGGCATGGACCCGCGTGGTACGGCCCAGGTCATCCGCGCTCGGGTCCCGCTCTCCGAGATGTTCGGCTACGCGACCGACGTCAGGTCGATGTCGCAGGGCCGCGCCAGCTACTCGATGCAGTTCGGCTCCTACGAGCCCGCCCCCACCAACGTCCAGACGGAGATCGTCGCGAAGGTTCGCGGCGAGTGACGTCACCTGGTCATCGGCGCAGCCGATGACTGATCACGACACCCAACAACTACCCCAAACCCCACCCGCCGTCTGACGACGGCAACCCCCAGGAGGCCTGTCATGGCGAAGGAAAAGTTCGAGCGGAACAAGCCGCACATGAACAT
>CBDTYW010000269.1:0-4814 GCA_965364735.1 uncultured Nitriliruptoria bacterium | reverse complement strand
GTAGCCGGCGTCGGTGCGGGCGAGGAACACGACGCGGGCGGCGTCGTCCTCGAGCCAGCCCGGCCCGCTCCCCGGGCGGCTCGCCCGCGGGTCCGCAGCCCGACCGGCTGAGACCTTGCCAGCAGAGTGGCCTCCGCCGGATGCCGGGGTGATGCGGGCTCGTCCCGCACGGGTGACCTCCCAGCCTGGGCGCTGCTGGTCCGGCTCGAGCGCGAGGTCGGTGCCGAAGACCGGCGTGACCCCGTCGGCCGCGGCGGCCTGCGCGAACCGGACCGCGCCGTAGAACCCGTCTCGGTCGGTGACGGCGACGTGGGTCATCCCGGCGGCCCGCGCGGCAGCGGTCAGCTCGCGCGGCCGGATCGCCCCGTCGCGCAGGGAGTAGCCGGTCCGCGCGGTGAGGTGGGTGAACGCCGGCGCGCCCCTCCGATCCATCCCCTGGGCGCGCAGCCGCCGCTGGAGATCTTCCGCAGCCTCGGCCGCGAGCTCGACCTCACGCTGCCGGTCCGCGTTGACGCCCTCGGCCTCAACCTTGCTGAACGATCGTGTGGTGGAGTGCAAGGAACATCTTTCCGTGGCCTACGCGGCCAGAGCGACCCCCGGAGGGAAGACACCGGTCAGTCCCAGACGCTGGCGAGGCGCCAGGTGTCGTGGTGGCGGACGAGCTCGACGACGGAGGTGGTGCTGCCCGCGTCACGACGGACCTCGAGGCGCCAGAGGTCGGCCTGCTCGATCTCGAGGACGGACAGCGCCAGCGGACCCGTGTCAGACCCTGCGGGTCTCCTCCACCAACCGGCGTCTTCACGCCAGTGGGTGCAGACCTGCTGCACGAGGTAGCGCTGCCCGCGCCACCGGAAGGCGGACGGTCCTGCCCCGTCTGCGCACTCGACGTCCTCCAGCTGTTCCCGGTACCGCTTGCTCATCGCTGTCGCTCCTCGTGCGCGTTGCCCCGACCCGAACAGGATCGAACACACGTACGATACGCCGAGGTGCGACATGGCTCACCCGCCGGGCCGAGATCGTGCGGTCCCAGCACTCTCGAGTACGGCTTGAGGGTTCGGCCCGGTCAGGGCGCAGGCAGCACCAGATCGTGCAGCACCCCGTACACCGAGCCCGAGATCGCCGGCAGCCCGAGCAGCTGGAGCGCCAGGTTGCCCACCTCGGCGATCCGGATCGGCGGCGGCGCGGCGCCGTCGTCGAGCGGCTGGCCGTCGCCCGGATCGGTCCGGACCGCACCGTTCAGCGCGTACAGGTCACCGACTCCCACATCGCCGGGCGCCCAGACGATCATCGGCACGCGGTACGACGTCGCGAGGTCCTCGTCGGCATGGCCGTCCCCGTCGCCGCCGTGATCCGCCGTCAGGATGATCGCGGTGTCCCCCGCAAGCATCGGGTCGGTCTCGACGTGCGCCACGACACGCGCGATCTCCGCGTCGAGCGTCGTCAGCGCAGCGAGGTACTCCGGGGTCATCCATCCGTTCGCATGACCGGCGACGTCGGTGTCACGCATCGTCAACATGGTGAACGCCGCGGGCGGCTCGGCGATGAACGCAGTGACCAGCTCAGCCACCGGCGCCTTGAGGACGAGGTCGATCTTGTCGCGCCCGTCGTCGCCACCGATCGTGTCACGCGGGGTCGCGGCCGTCGTGTCCCAGGACCGCTCGAGCACCCGCAGCTTGTCCTTGCCGTGCAGCAGCGCCGTCCGTCCCTCGCGATCGTGGACGACGTCGAACACGCTCGGCACGTACTGCCCAGCGAGGTCGTGGACCGATCCGCCGGTGTCGACGTTCTCCGTCACGCCGTGGCCCGCGGGGCCGCCGACCGGCCGCCCCGTGAGCATGCTCGTGTGTCCTGGCAAGGTCTTCGCCACCTCGACGTCCGTACGTGCGCGCAGGGTCGACGCACCCTCGTCGAGAAGCCGGTGCAGCGTGGGAGCGCCTCCCGGGCCGACGGCGTCGATCGCGTCGGGCCGCAGTCCGTCCACGACGATGACCACGACGTGGCCGACCTTCGCCGGCACCGGCGTCGGGTCCGTGCACGGAAGCGCGACGAAGCCGACGCGCTCCTTGGCATGCGCGATCTCCGCGTCGACGCTGCGGTCCTCGTCGACCATGACCCGCCACACGCCGGGCCGCCGGTCGAGCCGGGTCCCCGCCGGGTCCAGCCCGATCGTCGTCTGCTGCTGCGCGAGCAGGCACACGGCGTCGACGACCTCGACCGGCACCTTCTTCGGCCAGTGGTCGGCGCGACGCTCCGCGGTCACCCACGGTCCGGCATCACCGACGATGCGCGGCGTGAACGCGACCACGCCGACGGTCGCCCCAACGGGAGGCGGCCCGGCTTCCTGGGACTGCAGCCGCAGGTCGACGCGGCCGCGCGTGACGGCGTGCAGCCGAACGATGTGTGGGTCGGCGGCGTCCTCGGTCCGCGTCGTCGCGATGACCACCGGGGCCGCGTCGAACCGCACCGGGAAGTCGTGACGCACCACATCAGCACCGACCGACACCGACGACGCGGTCACCAGCGCCCCGTCGATCACGTGCGCACCACGTTCCACCGCCACCCAGATCACGTCCTCGCGAGCATGCCCGCCGTCGAGGTACGGCAGCTCGGCGAGCCGGACGGAGAACCCGTGCGGATCAACCTCCGCGACCTGGGCGACGACCGGATCGATCCCCCGCCGGGTCGGCGCGCCCACAACGACCACCGGGTCGCGCATCGGCATCGGGAAGGTGATCCGCGCGAGCCCGTGCCCGACACGGTGCGATCCGGTCTGCAGCAGCGACTCCCCGATGCCGGTCACCAGCGCAACCTGCTCGGCTGCGGTGGCGGGATGCACGGGCGTCACCGCGGCAGCTGGCACGCCCAGAGCCAGAGCCAACGACGACACGATGGTGACGACCACGCGCGGCAAGCTCGGAACGTGCTCCATGACGATCCCCCGATCGACCCCATGATGCCGCATGTCCGGCGTCAGAGCACCGCGCGCCCGGCACGTCGACGGAGCTCTGCGGCCAGATCGCCGCCGACCCGCGCGAACGGCTCGCCCGCGATGACCCGCGCGTTGTGCCCGCCCAGCAGCGCGGTGGTCATGTGGATGCGGAACGGCGAGATCGCGTCGATGATCTCGGGGCGCTCCTCGCGGACCGACGACGGCACCTGCACGGCCACCACGAACGCCGGGAACACCCCGCGGTCATCCAGCAGCGGACGCAGGTTCGCTCCCCACGCGAGGCCGTCGGTCGCGGTGGTGAGCCCGGCCACGCACGCGCCTTGGGACACACCCGCGATCGCGGCTGCCGGAGCTGCCGCGACGATCTCGCGCTCGGGGTTGATGTCGTAGGCGTCGAAGAGGGCGAGCGCCCCGTCGTTGCGTCGCGCGAAGCTCTCGTCGATGCAGAGCCCGGCGTCGGGGAACTCCGCGAGGTGCGAGGCGAGCTGCGAGATGGTCGACGGTGCGGACACGTCCGGCGCCGCCGGATCGAACACGAACGGGGGCGTCGAGACCACGAGCGCGAACGTGGCGTTGGCGGGGGTCGCGTCCACGCCGGTCCCGCTGAAGTCCGGGGCGAGCCATTCGATCCCGTTGCGGAGGTCGAACTGCCGGACCTGCGCGACGCTGACCTGGGCGTCGCTTGGCGGGGACGGTCGGTCGAGGACCTCGAGCCACGCCGCGCCGGAGTAGCCGGGCAGCGCCTCGAGCGCGCCGATCTCGAGCGCGCGACGCGCCTCGACGAGCTGGTCGAACACCTCGACCTGTCCGTCGAGCCCCTCCGCGATCAGCAGAGCGGCCAGCGTGTGCGCGACCAGCTGGGTCTCGGCGTCCGGCCCCGCGCCGACGTTCACGGGCACGCCGAGCTCCGACCCCGGGGTCGCCGGGTCACACGACGCCGCTGTCGCGGCCAGCAGCAGGGCGATCGCCGCCCGCAGCAGCGGACGCCGACGGCGACGAGGCAGGGCGGGCATGCGGGCATGGTGCCACCCCGGGCCTACGTTGCGCCGATGCAGCCACCTCCGGTCCACCCACCGACCTTCGGCACGCCCCGACGCTGGGGGGTGTTCGCCGTCGGCATCACCTGCCTCATCGCGGGGATCTCACTGATGATCACCGCCGACCTGGGCGTGGGATCGTGGCAGGTGCTCGAGACGGGTCTGGTCGCGGCGACTGGCTGGGCGTTCGGGCTGGTCGCCCTCCTCGAGTCCCTCGCCGCGCTGGCGCTGGCGTGGGCCTGGCTCGGTCAGCGTCCGTGGATCGCGACCGCGATCATGGCCACCCTCGGGATCCCGATCGGGGCGCTCCTCGCGGTGATGTCCACGCCCGCGGGACTCCTCGGCCAGGTCGCGATGCTCGCCGCCGGGCTCGCGCTGCTGCCGGTCGGCGTGGCGTTCTACCTGGCGGCCGACCTCGGACCCTCGGCACAGGACGCGCTGTTCGTCGGCTACTCGACGAAGTACGGGGTCCGCCCGGGGGTCGTGCGGTTCGTGCTCGACGCCTCGCTCGTGGGCGGAGGGTTCGCCCTGGGCGGGCAGGTCGGCGTGGGCACCATCGCGGTCACCGTCACCCTGCCGCTGCTCATCGAGCCCGCGCTGCGCGTCGGCCACGCGCTCGCGAGGACCCCGCTCCCGGCCACGCTGCGACGGCCGGACCTGCGCACGCCCGGCGCCTGACGGCTCGCTTCACGGGCCCACGACACGGCATCCTGTCCGTACCCCGCTGTGCATGACAGGACCCCCGTGCCGATCTCTCCCGCCGCCCCGCTGCTCGCACGGGCCGCGAGCGCCCTGCGCGGCCCTGGCGTCGACCCGAGCCTGTCCCG
>CBDTYW010000268.1:0-4836 GCA_965364735.1 uncultured Nitriliruptoria bacterium | reverse complement strand
CCGAAGAAGGCCGGTCGCAGGATCAAGGAGCTCCTCGGCCAGCTCGCCGAGCACGACGCGGTGCCGGAGGAGCGCGAGCGCATGTTCGCTGACGGATCGAGGACGACGTGATGGCGATCCCCAACACCGCGCCCGGTGCCGACCACGTGTTCGGCGGGATGGCGCGCGACGACTACGACGACCCCGTCTACGTGATCTCGGTCGCCGCCGAGCTCGCCGAGATGCATCCGCAGACCCTGCGCACCTACGAGCGTGAGGACCTGATCATGCCGGCGCGTACCGCCGGCAACACCCGTCGGTACTCGTCGCGTGACATCGACCGACTGCGCTTCATCCGCTACCTGACCCAGGAAGAGGGCCTGAACCTCGCTGGCGTGCGTGTCGTGCTCGGCATGGGGGAGCAGCTGGAGCGCGCCAAGAGCCGGGTGGTCGAGCTCGAGGACATGGTCCGCCGTCTCGCTGATCGGCTCAAGACCGATGTGCGTGAAGCTCACGAGTCGCACGAAGCGCCGCTCGTGAAGGCCCCGACCCGCGATGTCGAGATCCACGCGACGCGGTCGCGCCGACGCACGTCCGGTCCCGTCCAGCGGGCGAAGGTCGTCCGACCGCCGACCGCCGACGTCGAGCTGCTCCCGGTCTCTGGCTGAGTTGTCCGTTCTTGCTGCAGGACCGTCTCCGACAGCCGACGTGGAAGCCAAGGTTCGAGCTGCACGGATCAGGACGGTGAGCTGGTGGTGGACATCGATGGGGCGCACGTCGCCCCACGTACCCCTGAGGGCTCTGAGCCCACGATGATGCGCGGCGGCAGCCGGCTCCTCAAGCCGATCGTGGTCGGCGGGGCCGCGGGGACGTTGGTGCTGGCAGGAGGCGCTGCGGTCACGGCCGGCACGGGATGGCGTCCGGCCATGTTGTTGCCCGACGGCACGGTGCCCGGTCCCGCGTGGGCTGTGCTCGCGCTGCTCATCGCGGTCGGTGCGGGGCTCGTGTCGCTGCGGCGCGACGGGCGCGGATCCGACGAGGCGTGCGACGAGGAGCCGTGGGGACCGGACGAGCCCTTCACGATCGATGACCTGCCGTCCGCGCTCGACCGCCTCCTGACGACGCCGGCACACACCCTTGTCGGAGCCGTCGCTGACGGCGCGGTCGCGTCGCAGCGGTTCTCCGGTTGGGATGCCGAGGTCACCGCGCGGCTCGCACGTGGGAAGCGCCTGATGGCGAGCGTCGCGCTCGAGCTCGAAGGCCTCGCTGGTCGCGTCGTGACGTCGCGTGCGGCACCCGTCGACGTCGCTGAGGACTTCCTGCTCGTCGGTCTGATCGACGAGCTGCCGAGCACCGGGGATGACGGGTCCGAGCTCCTCGCGACGCTGCGCGAGCCCGACGCGGTCGACTACCTGCTCGCGATCATGGACGGCGACCGGACGCTCGCGCTGTCGTTCGCGCCGGAGTCGCGCAGGACTGCTCGCCCCACGTTGCTGGCCTGGACCGATGTCGCCCTGGACGGCGCCGAGACGGCGGCGGCAGTCCGGCTTCGGGCCGCTGGCTGACGCCAGAACGATTCAGCGCACGGTGACCTCACGGCACGCGACGTGATTGCCGCCACCGGACTTCGCGCGCGCCACGGAGATGTGTGCCTCGGCGAGCAACGAGGTTGCGTCCGTGGCGCCGTCGAAGCAGGTCGCGAGCCCGATGCTGACGGTCGCGTCGTCCGCCATCGACAGCTTCACCGCGTCCTGGATGCGGCCCGCCACGATCTCGGCGTCGCGCTGCGCGGCGTCCGGGAGCAGCAGCGTGAACTCACCGCCGGCTCCGCGCGTCACCAGGTCTGAGGTCCGTACCACCCGCTGGATCCGCGCGCTGAGCTCGACGATGACCGCGTCGCCGCGGTCGCGCCCGTGATCGCGGCACAGCTGGTCGAGCCCGTCGATGTCGACCACGGCGACCGAGACCGGCCCCTTCGCGCGGCGGGACCGTGCGAGCTCGCGACGCAGCGACGGCTCGAAGTGCTCGGTCGTCGGCAGCCCCGTGAGGGTGTCCGTCGTGCGCGTGGCGGCGAGCTCGTCCCGGTGCCAGGCGGCGGCGAGCGCCCCGCCGAGCTGGTTGGCGACGAGGTCGAGCATCTGGTGCTCGCGGCGACGGACCCAGCGATGGGTCGTGCCGGTGATGAGCGCGGCGACCAGCTGGCCTGCATCCCGGACCGGGAGCACACAGCAGTGACGGTTGTCGAGCAGACGGGCGATCGCGGGATCGTCGGTCGGAGACAGCACGCCGGTGTGCTGGTGAGATCCGGACAGCTGCAGTCGTTCGAGGACTGAGTCCGGCCCGACGAAGATCGGGGCGCGGCTGCCGACGGGCTGGGTCGACGCAAGGATGCGGGGCGTTCGGCGCAGGTCGACGATCACGAGGCTGCGGTTGGTCGTGCTGAACATGTCGACGGTCAGCTGCGCCATGTCCACCATGTCACGTGCCGACTGGACCTCGTCACCCCAGGCGATGATGGCTTGAGGCGAGGAGCTCCGCATCGGACGACGATCGTGTGCTCGGCGGTCCATCGCGACGTCTCCCCGACAAGCACCCCCGTCTGCGTCGATCGCGTGACGTGTGCTCGCCTTGTTCCTTCTTCGGCAGCAGACGCCCGACGGTGGACCATCTCGCAGGGCATCGTGCGGTGGCGCGACAAGCCGGACAGACAGGACGACCCGGGCCGAGGCCCGGGTCGTGGGGGAACGTGGTGCGATCAGCTCACGATGATCGTGCCGACCATGCTCGGGTGGAAGCGACAGAAGAAGTCGATCGTGCCCGGCTCGTCGAACGTCATGGAGAACGTCAGGCCAGAGGCGTTGCCCGCGTTGAGCTCGCCGAGCACACCTTCGAAGTCGGCGGTGCGGTCCTTCGGCGTGCCCTCGGTGACCGTGTGGCCGAAGGAGTCCTCGTTGGTCCAGGTGATCGTGCTTCCTGCAGCGACGTTGATCGTCGCGGGAGCGAACTTGAAGCCGACGATGGCGGCCGCGACGTCATCGCCGGAGGCTGGAGCGCTCGACGCGGTCGGGGGAGCGACGGTGGCGGGGTCGCCGCCTCCGCAGGCCGCGAGGCCGAGGGCCATGGCGGTGATGAGTGCGATGCGGATGCGCATGGACGTTCCTGTGGTCGTGAGCGATGATGAGAGGCCCGTTGACGGCGACTGGCGCCTCTCTCGTGGAGAGGCGCCAGCCGACCCGATCGTGGGTTGAGGGTGGGGTCCGGCCGCGGGGCAGAGCAGCCGGACCCCGGCCCGGCAGCTGCGATCAGAGGATCGCTGCGGCCAGGGCGTCGATGGCCTTGGTGAGGGTGTCCACGTGCTTCTGGAGCGAGCCCTGGACGGCGCTGGACGGGATGTTGCCTCCGGAGATCTCCTCGAAGAACGCGCCCGACTGGGTGCCGTAGGTCTCCAGGTCGCTGAGGGCCTGCTTCATCCCCTCGACGTCATCACCGGCGCGGGCGACCGCGTAGTTGACGAAGAAGGAGATGTGCTCGCGCCACAGGCCGAGGAAGGCGTCACGCTTGTCCGGGACGACGGAGCCGACGACGTCGGCCAGTGCGACCGAGTTCGCGTCGAGCGTCGCGGCGGCGGCAGCGAACGCGTCGCTGTCCGCACCGGCCGCGTAGGCCGTCTTGACCGCGATGCCCGCGAGGTAGACGTGCTCCTCGAGGATGACGGACAGGGTGGCGTAGGTGGTGGCGGCCGGGGACTCCGGGTCACCGTCGAGGCCAGCGGCGGCGACGACAGCCTTCGTGATCGCCAGCGACGAGCCGTTGAGGCCGACGTCGGCTGCAGCTGCGCGGATGGAGTCGAAGACCGAGAGGTTGCCAGCAGCGGCGTCCTCGATGGCCTTGCCGAGGGACTCGACGTGCTTCACGAGGGACGCCTCGACCGCGGAGGCCGGGAGCTCGCCACCGGTGATGCGCTCGAAGAACGCTCCAGCCTGTGCGCCGTAGCCGGCGAGGTCGGACTTGGCCTGGTCAACCATGGCGGTGTCACCGGTCTTGGCGCCAACCGCGTAGTTGACGAAGAATCCGATGTGCTCGCGCCACAGACCGAGGAACGCGTCACGGTCGTCCGGAGCGACGGAGCCGATGATGTCGGCGAGCTCCACGGTGTTGACGTCCAGCGCACCAGCGGCGAGACCGAACTCAGCCGAGTCCGCACCGAAGGAGTACGCCGCGTCGACCGCGATGGCCGCGAGGTAGACGTGCTCCTGGAGCTGCGTGTTGAGCGTGGCGCGGAGCTGCGCGGCGGGGGACTCGATGTCACCCTCGAGGCCGAGCGCGGCGTCGAGGCCAGCGGCCAGCGCCTTCGCGGATCCGTTGTTGCCGACGGCCTGAGCCGAGATGCGGAGCAGCTCGAACGGGTCGCCGCCCTCGTTGACCATCTCGCCGCCCATGTCCTCGGACGTGGTCTCGGAGGGGGACTCGGAGGTGGTCGGGTTGTCGGTGCCGTCGGCGATGACGTCCGCGTCGGTGCCACAGGCCGTGAGGGCCACGGCGAAGACGGCGACGGCGGCGACGCCGCGGGTGGAGAAGTTCTTCATGATGGGAACTGCCTTCTGGATTGGGGTTGGGGAGATCGTGTTGCTGCCCGGCGCGGTGTAGGAACCGGCCTCGCGGCCTGGGGTTGAGCCGGCCTCGTGACTGCAGTTCGCCACGCTTCCCGATCGGGTTGGGTGGGCGTGTTCGCATCACCGTGTCACCGCACGGGCACCAAACCGCGTCGTGATGCGCGGCGAAGCGCATGATTCCTACCGCGCTCGGAGGTCAGGCCACGTCACTCGCGGGGCGTGCGGCGACCTGACCGGCCACCCC
>CBDTYW010000267.1:0-4916 GCA_965364735.1 uncultured Nitriliruptoria bacterium | reverse complement strand
GGCGGAGACGATCTTCTGCGTCGTCGACCTGCACGCCATCACCAACGGACACGACCCTGCCGACCTGCGCGCGCGTCGGGTCGAGCTCGCGACGATGTTGTTCGCCGCGGGCATCGACCCCGAGATCGCGACGCTGTTCGTGCAATCCCACGTGAAGGAGCACACCGAGCTCGCGTGGATGCTGAACTGCGTCGCCACGATGGGCGAGGTCGGCCGGATGGTCCAGTACAAGGAGAAGTCCGGCTCGAGGGGCGAGTCGGTCAGCGTCGGGCTGTTCGACTATCCCGTCCTGCAGGCCGCCGACATCCTGCTCTACGACACCGACGAGGTGCCGATCGGCGACGACCAACGCCAGCATCTCGAGCTGACCCGCAACATCGCGCAGCGATTCAACCACCGCTTCGGGGAGACGCTCGTCGTCCCGAAGGCCGTGCTGCCCAAGGCCGGCGCGCGGGTGATGGACCTGCAGAACCCGACGTCGAAGATGGCCAAGTCGTCGGACGGGAAGAAGGGCACGATCCAGCTCGAGGACACCTCGAAGCAGATCGGAAAGAAGATCCGCAGCGCCGTCACGGACTCCGACGATCCGCCGGTCGTGCGCCATGACCGCGATGCCAAGCCCGGTGTCGCCAACCTCCTCGAGATCCTGTCGGCCGTCAGCGGGCGCGAGATCGATGATCTCGTCGCGGAGTTCGACGGTCAGATGTATGGCCCGCTCAAGGCTGCGGTCGCCGAGGCGGTCGTGGAGGAGCTGCGGCCCGTCCAGGAACGCTTCGCCGAGCTGTCCGCGGATCCGGGCGAGGTCGAACGGCTGCTCAGGATCGGTGCGGACAAGGCCCGTGCGGTCGCCGTCCCCGTGATGGAGCGCGTGAGGGAAGCACTGGGCTTCTGACCGCGTTGGCAAGGACGGATCCACGACGAGAGCGCGAGCACATGGCTGAGCAGGCACAGGTCACCGTCTTCTGGCGACCCGGATGTGGGTTCTGCGCGGGGCTCTTCCGAGGTCTCGAGAAGGCCGGATTCGACGACTTCCAACGGGTCAACATCTGGGACGAGCCGGACGGCGCGTCCTACGTCCGATCCGTGGCGGACGGCAACGAGGTCGTCCCGACCGTCCGCATCGGTGACGTCGGTCTGGTGAACCCGTCGGTCGACCAGCTCCTTCGTGCCCTGCACGCACAGGCACCGGCCAAGGTTCCTGCCGGCTGGGAGCCGCGCAAGCCCGGTCGAGCGGCGAGCTTCGTCAACCGGATGCTCGGCGGCGAGGCCTGATCCGACGGAGGTTGCGGGACGTGAGTCGCTAGGCTCGTTGCCGACGCCGGTCTCGCTCGCGATGCCCGGCGATCGTCACGTCCGCAGACAGCGCCGGCTCCATCCGGCCGCAGGAGCAGCCGCAGATGTCGACCTCGGTCCAGCAGGGTCCCCCGAAGATCACGCCGAAGCCGAAGGGCAAGCAGCCCTTCCTCATCGAGTTCTACCGATCGTCGATGGGCAAGAAGTTCGTGATGGCCGTCACCGGCCTCATGATGCTCGGCTTCGTGCTGTCGCACCTCGCCGGGAACCTGAAGGTCTACCTCGGCGCCGAGGACATCAACTTCTACGGCGAGTTCCTCCGGACCTTCGGCTACCCGCTGCTGCCGAAGACGATGCTGCTGTGGATCCTGCGTCTCGGGATCCTCGGGGCGTTCGTCATGCACATCCACGCCGCCGCCAGCCTGTCGTTGGTCAACCGTCGCTCGCGGCCGCCGGCGCAGGCCTACCAGGACCGTGACTGGATCGTCGCGGACTTCGCGTCCCGCTCGATGCGCTGGACCGGGATCATCATCCTGCTCTACATCGTCTGGCACCTCGCCGACCTCACCTGGGGCGTCGAGTTCGTCAACCCGGACTTCGTCCGTGGCGACGTCTACAACAACCTGATCAACAGCCTCGGCCGACCGTGGGTCGCCGCGATCTACGTCGTGGCGAACGTGGCGCTGTCGATCCACCTGTTCCACGGCATCTGGTCGCTCTTCCAGACCATGGGCTGGAACAACAAGCGCTTCAACAGCTGGCGCCGGATGCTCTCCACGGGCATCGCGGGCCTGGTCCTGGTCGGCAACCTCAGCTTCCCGATCCTCATCAGCGCGAACCAGGTCGGGGCGTGCGGTGTCTTCGACGACGCACCGGCCGAGACGTGCGAGCACCACGAGGGCGAGTGAGCCCGAGCCTGACCCCATCCGTGAGCACAGCCAAGTGAGCAACGCATGATCGAGTCGAGTCCACGTCTGGACAACAAGATCCCGGACGGCCCCATCGACAGCCTGTGGGAGCAGCACAAGTTCGACATGAAGCTGGTGAACCCGGCGAACAAGCGCAAGTACGACGTCATCATCGTCGGGACCGGCCTCGCCGGTGCGTCCGCTGCGGCCACCATGGGTGAGCTCGGCTACAACGTGAAGGTCTTCACCTTCCACGACTCGCCGCGCCGCGCGCACTCGATCGCTGCGCAGGGCGGCATCAACGCCGCCAAGAACTACCAGGGCGACGGCGACTCGGTCTTCCGGCTCTTCTACGACACGGTCAAGGGCGGCGACTACCGCGCCCGTGAGGCCAACGTCCACCGCCTCGCCGAGGTCTCGGTCAACATCATCGACCAGGCCGTCGCGCAGGGCGTCCCGTTCGCGCGTGAATACGGCGGTCTGCTCGACAACCGCTCGTTCGGTGGCGCGCAGGTCAGCCGCACCTTCTACGCCCGCGGTCAGACGGGCCAGCAGCTCCTGCTCGGCGCGTACCAGGCGCTCGCTCGCCAGATCCACCTCGGCACGGTCGAGCTCTACAACCGCACCGAGATGCTGGACCTCGTCACCGTCGACGGCGTCGCGGCCGGGATCGTCGTCCGCAACCTCCTCAACGGTGAGATCACGTCGCACTCGGCCCACGCGGTCGTGCTCGCGACCGGCGGTTACTCCAACGCCTTCTACCTCTCGACCAACGCGATGACCTGCAACGCGACCGCGGCGTGGCGCGCGCACCGCAAGGGAGCGTTCTTCGCGAACCCGTGCTTCACGCAGATCCACCCGACGGCCATCCCGCCGGCGGAGGAGCACCAGTCCAAGCTCACGCTCATGTCCGAGTCGCTGCGCAACGACGGTCGAATCTGGGTCCCGATGGAGCCGGGCGACAAGCGTCCGGCCAAGGACATCCCCGAGGACGAGCGCGACTACTACCTCGAGCGCAAGTACCCGGCCTTCGGCAACCTCGTCCCACGGGACGTCGCGAGCCGCAACGCCAAGCAGCAGATCGATGCCGGCAAGGGCATCGGCGAGCGCAGCAACGGGGTCTACCTCGACTTCGCCGCGGCGATCGAGCGGCTCGGCAAGGACGTCATCGAGGACCGTTACTCGAACCTGTTCGAGATGTACGAGCGGATCACGGGCGAGAACCCGTACGAGCGTCCGATGCGGATCTACCCCGCCCCCCACTACACGATGGGCGGGCTGTGGGTGGACTACCACCTGATGACCACGATCCCGGGCTGCTTCGCGATCGGCGAGGCGAACTTCTCCGATCACGGCGCCAACCGCCTCGGCGCCTCGGCGCTGATGCAGGGACTCGCTGACGGCTACTTCGTGCTGCCGTACACGATCGGCAACTACCTCGCGCCGAAGCTCGGTGAGGCCGTCGTGCCCACCAACCACCAGGAGTTCCTGAAGGCGGAGGTCGCGGTCGAGGACCGCAACAAGAAGCTCATGTCGATCAAGGGCACGAAGAGCGTCGACCACTTCCACCGCGAGCTCGGCAAGATCGTCTGGGAGCACTGCGGGATGGCGCGCAACGAGGCTGGCCTGAACAAGGCGCTCCAGGAGATCCCGGCGCTCGAGGCCGAGTTCTGGAAGGACGTCCGCGTCCCCGGCACGCTCGGGGAGTTCAACACCGAGCTCGAGAAGGCCAACCGCGTGGCGGACTTCTTCGAGCTCGCCGAGCTGATGTGCCGCGACGCGCTCGACCGGCGCGAGTCCTGCGGCGGGCACTTCCGCGAGGAGTCGCAGACCGACGAGGGCGAGGCGCTGCGCGACGACGAGGAGTACGCCTACTCCTCAGCCTGGGAGTGGAAGGGCAAGGGCGCTCCGCAGGAGCTCCACAAGGAAGCCCTGCACTTCGAGTACGTGAAGTTCACCCAGCGTTCCTACAAGTGATCCGGAGGCCCTCGTGAGCCGCGAAATCGATCTCACCCTGCATGTCTGGCGCCAGTCCGGGCCCGATGCCGCAGGCAACTTCGAGACCTACACGACGACGACGTCCGAGGACGCGTCGTTCCTCGAGATGCTCGACGGCGTCAACGAGCAGCTGATCGTCGACGGCAAGATGCCGATCACGTTCGACCACGACTGCCGTGAAGGCATCTGCGGGATGTGCGGCGTCATGATCAACGGTCAGGCGCACGGCCCGCAGAAGGGCACGACGACCTGCCAGCTGCACATGCGTCAGTTCTCCGACGGCGACACCCTCGTCATCGAGCCCTGGCGCGCGACGGGCTTCCCGATCCTCAAGGACCTCGCCGTCGACCGCTCCGCGTTCGACCGGATCATCGAGTCCGGCGGCTACATCACGGCGAACACCGGTGGTGCACCGGACGCGAACCTGATCCCGATCGAGAAGGAACGCGCCGACCTCGCGATGGACGCTGCTGCGTGCATCGGCTGCGGAGCCTGCGTCGCTGCCTGTCCGAACGGGGCAGCTCAGCTGTTCACGTCCGCGAAGGTCGGTCACCTGAACCTGCTGCCGCAGGGTAACGCGGAGAAGCTCGACCGCGCTGAGAACATGGTGGACACGATGGAGGAGTACTTCGGCTCCTGCACGAACACCGGCGAGTGCAGCGCGGCGTGCCCGAAGGAGATCTCGATCGACTTCATCGCGATGATGAACAAGGACTA
>CBDTYW010000266.1:0-4931 GCA_965364735.1 uncultured Nitriliruptoria bacterium | reverse complement strand
CCGGTAGACGCCGGAGATCAGGTTGAAGTTCGACGTCTTGCCGGCACCGTTCGGGCCGACGATCGCAAACAGCTCACCGGGCGCGACGGCGTAGCTCACCCCGTTCACGGCGCGAACACCGGAGAACGCGAGCGAGACGTTGCGCATCTCCACCACCGGGCCTTCGCCCAGCGGAGCCTGCGTCGTCGGAAGGGCCGCAGCCAGTGAGGTCATCCCCATTTCTTGCGCCTCTTGTAGTGCTTCACGTCGCGGAACGAACCCTCGTCTCCACCATGGAGGCCGAGGTAGAACTCCTGCACGTCCTCGTCGTCGAGGAGCTCGGCGGCCGGCTTGTCCATGACGACCTTGCCGCTCTCCATGACGTAGCCGTGGTCCGCGATCGAGAGCGCCATCCGGGCGTTCTGCTCGACCAGCAGCACGGTCGTGCCCTGCTTCTTGATCTCCACGATCAGGTCGCGGATCTGACGGACCAACAACGGCGCGAGCCCCAGGGACGGCTCGTCGAGCAGGAGCAGCCGAGGGTTCGACATCAGCGCTCGGCCGATCGCGAGCATCTGCTGCTCGCCGCCGGACAGGTATCCCGCGGTCGAACGGCGACGTTCGCGCAGCACCGGGAACAGGTCGTAGACCCGCTCGTAGCCGAGCTTCAGATCGCCACGGTTGACGTAGCCGCCGGCCCGGAGGTTCTCCTCGATGGACAGCTCGCTGAAGACGCGACGACCCTCCATGACCTGAGCAACCCCGGACTTCACGATGGTGTCCGAGGACAGCGTCGTGATGTCGGTGCCCTCGAGATCGATGGACCCGGCGGTGATCGCACCGCGGTGCACGTTCAAGAGGCCCGTGATCGCACGCAGCGTCGTCGTCTTGCCGGCGCCGTTGCCGCCGAGCAGGGCGACGATCTTGCCGTCCGGCACCTTGATGCTGACGCCGTTGAGGACGCGGATCACGTCCTCGTACACGACCTCAAGGTTCTCCACGACCAGCAAGGCTGATCCTCTCCGCAAACGACTGACTCCCGTCGGCGGAGGCTAGTGGCCGACCTGCTCGGCCGCTCAGGTGTTTGCGAACGCATCGACCAGACCGGTCAGGTCACTCCCACTCGATGGTTCCGGGTGGCTTCGAGGTGATGTCCAGCACCACCCGGTTGACCCCGTCGACCTCGTTGATGACCCGGCTCGAGATCCTCTCGAGCACGTCGTACGGGATGCGTGCCCAGTCCGCGGTCATGGCGTCCTCGGATGTGACGGCCCGCAGGACGATGGGGTGGCCGTAGGTCCGGGCATCGCCCTGTACGCCGACGGAGCGGACCGTGAGCAGCGCGGCGAACGACTGCCACAGGACGCGCTCGAGGCCGGCGGCCTTGAGCTCCTGCAGCACGATGCGGTCGGCGGCACGGACGAGGTCGACACGCTCGCGCGTGATGTCGCCGACGATGCGGACCGCCAGCCCCGGCCCCGGGAAGGGCTGGCGCTGGACCATGTCCTCGGGCAGCCCGAGCTCGGCGCCGATGACGCGCACCTCGTCCTTGAAGAGCGCGCGCAGCGGCTCGACGAGGTCGAAGTCCAGGTCGTCGGGCAGCCCACCGACGTTGTGGTGCGACTTGATCGTCGCGGCGGTCGAGGAACCCGACTCGATCACGTCCGGGTAGAGCGTCCCCTGGACCAGGTACTTCCCGCCCGGCTTGTCGTCGTAGATCTCGTGCGCCGCCTCCTCGAAGACCCGGATGAACTGCTCCCCGATGATCTTGCGCTTGGTCTCCGGGTCCGAGACGCCGGCCAGCTTGTCGAAGAAGCGGTCGGCGACCTTCAGGTGGACGAGGTCGACGTGGAAGTGGTCGCGGAAGGTCGCATCGACCTGGGCACCCTCGTCGTGACGCATGAGCCCGTGGTCGACGAAGACGCAGGTGAGCTGGTCCCCCACGGCGCGGTGCACCAGCGCGGCAGCCACCGACGAGTCGACGCCGCCGCTCAGCCCGCACAGGACCGGGCGGTCGCCGACCTGCTCACGGATCTTCGCGACGAGCTCGTCGATGATGTTCAGCGGGGTCCAGTCCGGGAGGATCCCGGCGCCGTCGTACAGGAACGACTTCAGGACGTCCTGCCCGTGCGGCGTGTGCGACACCTCGGGGTGGTACTGGACGCCGAAGATCCGGCGCTCGGTGTCCTCGAAGACGGCGCAGGGCGCGGCCTGGGTGGACGCGGTCACGACGAAGCCCTCCGGGACCGCCGTGACGGCATCTCGGTGGCTCATCCAGACCTGCTGCTCGATCGGCGTGCCGTCGAGCAGGACACCGCGGTCCTCGGTCGTCGTCAGCGCGGTGCGGCCGTACTCGGCGATCTCGCCGTTGTCGACGGTGCCGCCGAGGGCCTGCGCGAGGAGCTGTTGCCCGTAGCAGATGCCGAGGGTCGGGACGCCGAGCTCGAGGATCGCCGCGATGGTCTCGTCGCGCATGCGCGGCGCACCCTCGACGTAGACCGACGCGGGGCCGCCGCTGAGGATGATCGCCGCCGGTGACTTCTCGCGCAGCTCCTCCGGCGAGAGGTCGTGCGAGACGATCTCCGAGTAGATGTGGGCCTCACGCACGCGACGCGCGATGAGCTGTGCGTACTGGGCGCCGAAGTCGACGACGAGAACACGGGCGAACGTCGCCACGACCGGCCTTCTCAGGTGGGCTGCACTGGGGCCGTGGATGCTAGCCGCGGGCTGCTGCGGCCCCGCGACCGGCGAATCGGTGACGACGCGCGGGCTCGACGCCCGACAGGGTTCCGGAGAGCACCAGCATCACCGCGAGCACCACCTCGATGCTGCGGGTGAACGCGAGCGCCTCGACCTGTGCGTGGATGAACAGGGCCCCGGCACCCGCGGCCAAGGCCGCGCGTTCAACCCCCGGATCGGCCTGCCACAAGCGATGGGCAAGCACCCCCCACAGGGTCAGGTAGGCCAGCGCGCCCAGCAGCCCGGTCGTCGCGAGCGCGTGCAGGACCATGTTGTGCGCGTTGACGTGTGGAACGTCGAGGTCCGCGCTCACCGTCGTGAACCGGTTGAGTCCGACGCCGGTGACCGGGTGGTCGAGGAAGGCCTGCCACGAACGGCGGTACAGGTCGACCCGGTCACCCGTCGGGCTGTACAGCGCGGTGTCCAGGCGCGACAGCTCCGGTGAGCGGGTGTCCGCGGGCTCCGTCGAGGTGATCCCGTCCGCGGCGAGCGGTCCGGGTTCCGACAGCGGAACCGGGTCGACGCCGGCCCAGACCATGATGAAGGCGACCGCCGCCATGCCGAGCACCACGAACGCGGCCGCGAAGGCAGCGCGCGAGCGTCGGGCGAGCGTCACCGCGACCGAGGCGAGGACGACCGCGATGGCCGCGCCCCGCGACATCGTGGCCAGCAACCCCAGCGCGCTGACGGCGCCGAACACGAGGAACCGCCGGTCAACGCTTGCGGCCACGAGGCAGACCATCACCGAGACCACGAGGAAGCCGGCGAGGTAGTTGGACGCGCCGAGCGGAACGTCGATGGCGTTCTTGACGCCGTAGAAGGTCTGGAGCGTCGGATCCCCGAGCGCCCGGACCAGGTCGACGGCGACCCAGCAGGCGAGCGCGCTGCCGAACAAGCCGATCATGAGCGGCCACCGCCACGGGTCCACCTCGTCGAGCGATCGACGGGGTCCGACGCTGGCCGGCGAGACCTCGCGTTCGGGCAGGAACTGCGACAGCCCCACGAGCACGAAGCTCGCGGTGACGAACCGGCTCACCCCGCCGGCGATCTCCAGCGGAGCGTCGTTGGTGACGAGCTGGATCCCGAAGACGCCGAAGAGCGCCCCGTAGGCGATCAGCGCTCGGTCGATGACGACCTCGCGACGTCGGATGACGCGGACGAGCGCGGACGCTGCGAGGCCGGCGGCGGCGAGGTCGACCCAGCTGATGACGAACTCGCGCGAGGCGAGGGTCGTGGTGAACGCCACGCCCGCGAGCAGCGAGACGAGCACGAGGATCAACGGCACGGCCGGACCCCCTTGTGTGTCGGAGGCTCGTCAGGTGCGGCGGCCCACGGGTGACGACGTCAGAGAACGGTAGCAACGGCCGCTCGGCCGCGAAGGGGCCCGCAGCGGCCAATCGGCCCCGTGCGATGGAGGTCAGTGACGTCCGGTTCGGAGCCCGTCGAGGTCGGTCAGATCGGCGGAGGCGAAGGAGTCCGGCGGCGGTCCGGTGAAGAGCTGACCCACGGCGGTGGACTCGATGGCCCAGAACATCACCGACTCGCGGTCTCGCGAATGGCCCGGGTTGTCCGGGTCCTCGTGCGCGATGTCGGAGGTGTAGGTCAGGTTGACCAGACCGAAGAGGTGTCCCACCTCGTGGACGAGCACGGCCCGCTCGACGGCGGTGGCGCTCCCCAACGTCGCGGAGAAGATGCCCCCGCGGAACTTGGAGGGGAAGATGGCCATCTCGCTGCCGCGATGCGCGACGCCGATCGCGGTCGTCTCTTCCCCGCCCTTGTGGAAGCTGCCGTCGACGTACAGGACGTACACGACGACCGTGTCCGAGGACGAGTAGTGCTGGCGATTGGCCTCGGCGGCTGCGCGTAGGTCCGCCGCGGTCCACGTCGTGCGGGTGTCAGCGAACGAGTTGCCTCCTGCCACCTGGATGCCGCCCGGCTTGTCAACGATCTGCTCCAGCGCGGACAGCAGGTGGTTCACCGCTGCCTGCGCGGGCTCGTTGCCCGCCTGCGAGTCGATCTCGACGATCATCTTGGGGATCGCGCCTCGGAGCATCGCTCGCCCGTTGGCGCCGACCGGCCCGAGGTCGTCGACGGTTGCCGTCGGGGCCGGAGCAGCGGTCTGCGTCGGGGCCGTCGTCGACGACGGCGCCCCCGTGGTGGCCGGCTGCGTCGGGGCGGGTGTGCTCTCGCCGGTTGACGGGTCGGGCTGGCTC
>CBDTYW010000265.1:0-4944 GCA_965364735.1 uncultured Nitriliruptoria bacterium | reverse complement strand
CGGACATCCTCGCCGCCGGACGGGCGCTGCTGACCATGGGCGTGAGCTTCGCGCGTTCACTCGACGTGCTCGCGAGCATGCGCGAGCACGCGGCAGGCGTCGCGCGCATCTACGTCGACCTGTTCGATGAGCAGATCCTCTCCCCCTGGGACGCCCGGGGCCGCCCGCCTGCGGAGTGGCGCGCGATCCGCGAGTCGCTGGAGATCATCCGCCCGATCGCCGGCGAGGCGCTGCTGGCGGTGTTCAACCAGACGATCTCCAAGGAGATCGCAGCCAGCATCGCCACGACGGTCCCCGACGACCTCTGATCGCATGGCGGCGCTGCTGCACCCGACGAGCGTCAGGTGCGCGATTCGCTGTGCCAGTATTGACTGCTACACCAATCACTGTCACAGTAAGGAACAGAACAGCGGTTGATGCCACGCCATGGGGCGCGCACCCGCTGCGCCACCCGACGGGAGTCCTCACGTGGCCACCATCACCCTCACCAAGAACCCGCTCCGACGCGCCGGCCGCGGCCTGCTCGAGATCCTGACCGGCCCGCACGGCGTCGACCGCTACGTCGAGATCATCGACCCGCGGCTCGCCAGCGACCGCCACCTCGCCGAGATCATCACCTCCTACCGCGAGACCGACGACACCGTCACGCTCGTGCTGCAGGCCCCGCAGGGCTGGGAGACCGGCGCGCTCGAGCGTCCGCGCCCCGGCCAGGCCGTCACGATCACCGTCGAGGTCGACGGGATCCGCCACCGTCGCGCCTTCTCGGTCGCCTCGATGCGCGCCACCACGTTCACGCTGACGATCCGCGCCAACCCGAACGGGATCGTCTCGCGCCACCTCGTCGCGAACGCACGCCCGGGCCTGCTCGTCGAGGTCGGCCCGCCGTTCGGCGAGCTGGTGCTGCCACGCAACCTCGGCACCGACCTGCTGCTCGTCAGCGGCGGCTCCGGCATCACGCCGGTCATGGCGAACCTGCGCCAGCTGCTGATCGACGGGCTCCTCGCGCCGGCGTCGACCGAGGCTGCCGACCGGGCCCACCTGCCGAAGATCGCGTTCCTGCACTACACGCGCACCGCCGATGACCAGATCTTCCACGGCGAGCTCGCCGCCATGTCCGACGCCTTCGCGAACCTCACGATCCGCATCGTCCACACCTCCGAGTCCGGCCACTTCGCGCCCGAGCACCTCGACGGGCTCGACGTCGACCTCGCCACCGCACGCATCCACGCGTGCGGCCCGGCCGGGCTCGTCGCCGACCTCCGCGACCACCTCGACGCGACCACCGGCTCCGAACGGCTGCGGATCGAGGTCTTCCACCCGCCGGTCGTCGCACGCACCGGCGCACCGGCTGGCGGCACGATCCGCCTGACCGTCAGCGAGCAGACGATCGTCGACGACGCCCGCTCGATTCTGGAGCAGGCCGAGGCCGCCGGGCTCGCCCCGGCCCATGGCTGCCGGATGGGCATCTGCCACACCTGCACCCGCAGCGTCACCTCCGGCGCCGTCCGCAACGTCATCGACGGCACCGTCGAGGTCGCCACGGACGCCGCGCCCGTGAGCGCCCGCATCTGCGTCAGCGCCCCGCACGGCGACTGCGCCATCGACCTCTGATCAGCCAGAACACCCCACTTCTTCACCAATCTCGAAAAGGAGCATCCCATGCCCCTCGCCACCGACACCGACGACATGCGCGCAGCCGACCTGCCCACGTCTGACCTGCCCACGCAGACTGCCGAGCTCACTGAGCTCGACCTCCTCACCGCCCACCTCTCCCCCGAGGACATCGCTGCGTTCGGCGCAGAGATGGACGCGATCCGCGCCAAGGTCCTCGACGACCGCGGCCAGGTCGACGCCGACTACATCCGCAAGGTCGTCAAGGTCCAGCGCGGCCTCGAGATCGGCGGACGCGCGTCGCTCTACTTCGGGTTCCTGCCGCCGATGTTCGGCGCCGGCGTCCTCGCGCTCGGCGCGGCCAAGATCCTCGACAACATGGAGATCGGCCACAACGTCATGCACGGCCAGTACGACTTCATGAACGACCCGGCCCTGCACTCCAGCAACTTCGAGTGGGACACCGCCGCCCCGTCCGTGAACTGGCGCCACGGGCACAACCACCTGCACCACACGTGGACGAACGTGATCGGGCGCGACCGCGACATCGGCTACGGGCTGCTGCGGATGACTGAGACCCAGCGCTGGCGCCCGAACGACGTCTTCAACCCTGCGAAGGCTGCGCTCCTCGCCGCGTTCTTCCAGTGGGGCGTGGCGCTGCACGACCTCGAGTTCGAGAACCTCCGCAACGGCACCGTCCGCTGGGAAGAGGTCGAGGACTTCGCCAAGGTCATCCGCGTCAAGGCCCGCCGCCAGGCCGTCAAGGACTACGTCGCCTTCCCGCTCCTCGCCGGCCCGATGGCGCCGGTCGTGCTCGTCGGCAACGTCGGTGCGAACTTCGTCCGCAACATCTGGACGTTCTCGATCATCTTCTGCGGCCACTTCCCCGACGGCGTCGCCCTGTTCACCGAGGACGACATCGAGGACGAGACCCGCGGCCAGTGGTACCTCCGCCAGATGCTCGGCAGCGCCAACATCACCGGCGGCAAGCTCTTCCACGTGATGAGCGGCAACCTCAGCCACCAGATCGAGCACCACCTCTTCCCGGACCTGCCGGCGCGCCGCTACGCCGACATCGCCGTCGAGGTCCGCGAGATCTGCGAGCGCTACGGCCTGCCCTACAACCGCGGCCGCTTCTCGACGCAGCTCGCGTCGGTCGCCCGCAAGATCGTCCGCCTGGGCCTCCCGAACCGTCGTCGCGCCGCCTGACCCCCCACGCACCTGTCGCATCAGGCGGGCCCGATCCGGGCCCACCTGCATCAGCTGCGAACCCGACCGGCCTGAGGCCGGTCGGGGCGACAACTGATGCAGTCGGCTCCGATCCGGAGCCATCGGATCGACCGAGGCTCCACCCGAAGGGCGACCTGCGGTACGCGCGCGACAGGTCCTCACCAGTGTTCAGCGTTCAGATCCCCCGAACAGTGGCGAGGAACTCTGCGGGCGAGCACGAGCCTCTGCCGAAGCTGCCGTAGAGGCGGCTCGGGGGTGCCGGTATCGACTGGCTGCGGTCACACCAGGTCGCGGCTCGGCGTGCACCCGCGTCAGAGCAGGCAGCGGCCGATGTGCTGCGCCACCGAGTCGACGAGGTTGGCCGCCGGGCCGGTCTCGGCGATCTCGCTGGCGGCGGCTGCGTCGCGGATCGCATCCGGGAGCTCGGCGCCGAGCGCTCGGGCGCGCGCGACTGCCCAGTCGGCATCGACGCCGACCTCGCTGGCGAGCTTGGGCACGTTCGCGCCGAGCGTCACCGCCTTGAGCCGATACGAGCCACCGAGCTTCATGGAGAGCTTGGCTCCGCGTACGTCCTCGTACGGCGCGATGGAGGCGACGTCATAGAGCGGTGCCAATCGGACAGGACCCTGCTCCGGCAGCATCAGCGAGTAGTTCTTCGCGTGGGCGTCCGTCCCGGCAAGCAGCCAGTTCAGGAGCAGCGCCTCGACGAATCGCTGCAGATCGTGCTGCGCAATCGACGGTCGTTGCACCGACTGCAGGAGTCCGGCGACCTCACGCGGGCCCGGTCCGCCTTCGTTCTGGTAGCGCCTCGTGTGGGAGACGCCGAGCGCTTGACAGACATCCTCCTGGTGCTCGCGTCGGATTTCGCCGGCGACGACGGCACGATCGAAGCGCGCGACCATCAGCAGGCGACGATCGCCGACCTCCCACAACCGTGTCGTCGCCACGTCGAGCCCACACCGGCCGGCGGCGGCGAGGCACAGGTGCTCGTTGACCTCGTGGTCCGCGAACCCGTCGATCGACGGCTTGACGATCACGTTCGACGGCGTGTCGCCGAACGGCACCCCGACGCGGTCGCCGTCGACATGCAGCGCCACCTTCGTCTGCGCCCCAGCGAGGCTGAACCGTCCGCCGGTCAGCCGCTCACCCCAGCCGGTCCGGTCATCATGGAGATCGTCGGCGAGTGCGCGCTGCTCGCTGTCGTCGAGCCACCTGACACCGCTCTCCCGCGAGCCCGGCAGGTCGTGGCCGTCTTCCGTGAACTGCACGGCGCCTGCGCAGTCGAGCCCGGCTTCCGATCCGAGGAGCCCGAAGGGGGTCGCGCTCACCTGGAGGCGGCGCGCCCAGCGGACGAGCACGCGGTCGTCGTCGGGGAGGAGGTTGGCGAGCCACGGACGCACCGTCGCGTCGCCGTGCTCGAGCTGCTCGGCCGGCAGCGAGAGCGAAAGCGAGGCGGCCCCGGGGCGGTACGCCAGCGTCATGTGTCCGGAGACCTGCTCCACCAGATCCGCGACGTGCACCCCGCGAAGCCAGACGTGGAGGCGCCTCACCACGGAGCCGGTGCGCGAAGCGGCGGATCAACCTCGTTCAGGATCGGGACTGCTGCGAGCTCGTGACCGAGCGCCTCCAGCACAGCGAGCACGCCGATCAGCTCGAGGCGCGGCTTGCCGGCTTCCATGCTGATGACGAGGCGCCGGCTGACCTGGGCGCGCTCCGCGAGCGCCACCTGTGTCAGGCCGGCGTCCCTCCGCAGCCGACGCACGGTGATCGCGAGATCCGTTGCCGTCCCGATCCGTGACACGTGCATCCTGCCCTCCTCTCCCGTGCGGTGAGTGTACGTACGGTGACATCTCCATGTGTGCACGATCGCACACATCTACGGATGTGCACGAACATGCACACGCCGCGCCGGACGTGTCACGAGGTGCTGGTTCACTGGGCGTCATGACCCCGACCGACGTGCTCGACCTCATCGCCGCCGCCGGTGCGGCGGGGGCGACGCCGAACGCCACCGAGTACGGCGACGACCCCGACGAGGGGCTCGTTCACCGTGTGCCCGTGCCGCCCCGACGGGCGGAGCGCGAGCCGCTGCCCGACGACCTG
>CBDTYW010000264.1:0-5008 GCA_965364735.1 uncultured Nitriliruptoria bacterium | reverse complement strand
TGAAAACTGCCGCCGGGATCGTGAAACTCATTGACCAGAACCGGCACACCAACGCTTACGCGCAATCCGGTTTCCTCGTGGATTTCGCGCCTGAGGTTGTCGGGCAACGATTGCCCCGGCTCCACCCCGCCACCCGGCGCGCACATAAGGTCGCTCTTGCCACCGGGCCAGGCGTTCACCAGCAACAACCGGTTCTCGCGCAGGATCAGGTCGAACAGCGCGGTCACGGTGTGGCCGGCGCCCGCGAGGTCCGCAGCGATGCGCAGCGGGTGGGCACCGTCCGGGGCGCGGTGCGGGTCGCGGGAGGTGAGCAGCACGATGCGCTCGGTCGGGGCGCTCATGAGGCGGCCTTGCGGAGGACGAGGCGGACGGCTTCGACGCCCTTGAGATCGCGGACTCGTGCGACGTCGACGACGTCGTGGCCGGCGCGGTCGGCCCAGCGAGCGAAGGCAGCGGGGGCGCCCTGGGTGTCGGTGAGCACCTCGACGAGCGCGCCCGGCTCGAGCGGGACGATGGCGCGCATCGTCGCGACGACGCCGGACTGGTAGGTCTGTCCGCGTGCGTCGACACGTGCCGACGGGGCGGGCAGATCCGCGGCGGCGCCGCTCGGGCGGGCGATGACGCGACCGTCGAGCGAGGTCACGTCGGCGCGGGCTCCAGCAGCGCGCATCGCGCCACAGAGCAGGCCGGTCGCGGTGGCGTCGCCGATCCGTCCGTCGACCTCTCCGACCATCCGCAGCCCGACCTCGAGCCCTTCGACACGGACCGAGCCGTCGGCCTCGACGAGCATCCGGACCTCGGGGAAGGCCTGACGCAGCGCCTCGACGGCGACGAGCGCTGCCGCCTCGAAGTCCCGGTTGTCCGCGCGACCCGCGGCGGCCTGGACGAGGCGTCGCCCCTGCTCGCGGGCCACCTCTTCGACGACGTTCGGCTCGACGCCCGCCTTCGCGAGGGCGCCGACGAGGACGCTCACCCCGAGCTGCGATCCCTGCGGGACGGCGACGGGGCCGCGTCCGTCGGACTGCTCGCGGGCCACGTAGATCTTCGCAGGGCGTCCGCCTGCGGGGTTCTTGCGGCGGCTCGTGACCACGAGGCCGGCATCCGCGAGGACGTCGAGGTGTGAGCGCGCGACGTTGGGGTGCAGCCCGAACATCCCGGCGACCTCGCGGGCGGTGGCGGGCTCCCCCGCGGTGCGCAGCCGGCGGTAGATCCCGGCCCGCGTCGGCACCCCGAGCGCACGATCGACCGCTGCATCCGCCGCGTCCGCGTCAGCTGACGCGGCCTTCGGGAGGTCCATCACGGCGGGGACTGCGGACATCGAGGGGCGCTCGCATGGGATCGGGGGCATGACGGGTCGGGTTTCCACCCTTCACAACCCCGAGATTGCCCGACCACATCCATATCGCCCACATCGACAGTGCAAACAGTGCGATCAAGGTGCCAGCCGGAGCATCAGACGTCAATCAGACCAGCAGACACCCCGATCGTCGCGAAACCGGCTGCGGGGCCCGGTGTCGTGCTTCAGCCGCCCGCGAAGGGCGGGAGCAGGGCGATCTCGGAGCCCGGTTCGAGCCGCTCGACGCTGTCCGGGGTGACCAGGTCCTCGCCGATCGCCACGCGGGATCGCGACAACCGGTCCGCGAAGACGTCGCCGTAGCGGGCGGACAACACCCCGCAGGCCTCGACGACCGTCGAGGCCGCGACCTCGGTGGTGCTCTCCCCGGCGGCGTCCTTGAGCGAGGCGAACATGCGGACGCGGATCGGGGCGGTCACGCCCTCCCCTCCCGCTCCGGGAACGGATGCCCGGCGCGGACCGCGTCCAGCGCCGCGACGACCCGGGCGGCGAAGCGGCCGTGGTGATCGAGGCCGTCCTCGGCATGGCCGAACGGGGCCGGCTCACGCCACAGCACCCCGGCACCGCTCGCCGCGAGCGCCTCGGCGTCACCCATCGGGAAGTAGGCGTCGTCCTCGCCGTGCACGACCAGCAACGGAACCTCTGCCCCCGCGATCGCGTCAACCGGGTGGCGGGGCGCGACCCAGTGCTGCGGCGGGACGACGCGGATCCCGAGCCCGACCCACATCGCGCCCCGCGCGACCCGTGACTCCCACGCGCGCTTGAGCCGCTGCATCGCCTCCGACGGCGGCTCGTCACGCAGCCATGCCGGTCCGCTGATCATCACGACGGCGTCGACCCCGAGCCCGGCGTCGAGCGCCGTCGCGGCCGACGTCGCGCCCATCAACGCCCCGATCACCGCGACCCACCCGTGCCCGTGTGCGCGCAGCCACGCAACGCCGCCCGCGACGTCGTGGCGTTCGTCGGCGCCGAGCGTGCTCGCCCCGTCAGAGCGGCCGTGGCCGCGCAGGTCGAGGCTCAGGACGGTGACGTGCTCAGACAGGTGGTCTGCGAACCCGGCATATGCGGGCTTGCGTCGGTGCGCGCCGAAGCCGTGCAGCAGCAGGACCGCAGGGCCAGCGGCCGTCGGCCCGGGCAGGTGGCTGGCGGTGAGCCGGACCCCGTCGGTCGCGCGCACCCGGACGACCTCGTGTGGTGCTGCGTGCTGTCCCACGACGCCGCGCGTCTCGAGGAAGGCGGTCCACCCGCTGCGGTGCCGGCGCTCCTCGTCGAGGTCAGGTTCAGACATGGGAATACCGCCCAGCCGCGATCCATCGGGCATGCTCTCCCTGTTCGATCGAAGTCATCGCGCGTGCACCTCTTGGTACTGACCCACCGGCCGGACGGCGCCAAGTCGTTGCTGCCGTCGCTGGAGTACCTCCCGCACACGGTCGTCCATCTGCCGCTCTCCACGGCATCTCTGGACCAGCTCGTCTCCGCTGACGTCCTGATGATCGACGCTACCGCTGACCTGCGCGAAGCCGCAGCCTGCGTGCGCACTGGCTCCGTGCACGACGCGCGGCGGGGGATCGTCGTCATCGCCTCCGAGGGCACGCTCGCCGCGCTGCAGGTCGGCTGGGGCTTCGACGAGTGGATGCTGCCCTCGGCCGGACCAGCGGAGATCGAGGCTCGTCTGCGGCTCGCGGGGACGTCGGTCGAGGCATCGTCGAACACCCCCAGCGCCCGCGTCGGAGACCTCGAGGTCAACGAGGACTCCTACCAGGTGCGGCTCCGCGGCCGTCCGCTCGACCTCACGTTCAAGGAGTTCGAGCTCCTCAAGACCCTCGCGAACAGCCCGAACCGCGTCTACACCCGCGAGATGCTGCTCAGCGAGGTCTGGGGCTACGACTACTTCGGGGGATCCCGGACCGTCGACGTGCACGTGCGACGGCTCCGCGCGAAGCTGGGCCCTGAGTACGAGCACCTGATCGTGACCGTGCGGGGCGTCGGCTACAAGCTCGTCCCCGACGGCCGTGCCGGCCGCGACGCCACCGACTGATCCCCGCACCGCACAACCCCGCGAGCGACGCCAAAACCCGCACCGCGCACGAAGATCCATCGCTCGGCGAAGTGGTTGGGTGGTCGGGCGGTCAGGTCGGGGCAACCGACCCGCGGAGGTCCCGGGCGAAGGCGACGTCCTCCTGACGGAACGTGAAGCCGTCGCCGGCGTAGAGGCGAACACCCCGGTCGTTCTCCATGTCGACCCACAGCAGGACGTCGGTGCAGCCGATCCCGGCGAGGTGGGCCAGACCCGAGCGCAGCATGAGCTGTCCCAGCCGACGACCCTGGGCGCGCGGGGCGACCGCGAGGTTGTAGACCTCACCGATCCCGTCGCCGCGCTGCTTCGTCCAGTGCACCGCCGCCACATGACCGTCGTCCTCGACCGCGAGCAGGACGTCGGCGGCATCGAACCAGGACCAGCCGTACCGCTCACGCAAGCCCTCGACCGTCCAGCCTGCGTCACCCGTTCCGGCGTAGGCCGCCTCGAACAGCTCCACGAGCGCCTGATCGTCCTGCCCCGGGACGAGCGTGCGGATCGTGACGCCGTCCGGCGCCGTCGGCAGGGCGGTGTCCACCTCGCCGAGCCCACGACCGAGGACGCCGAGACGACGGTCGATGTCGAAGCCGGCCTTCGTCGCGGTGATCACGTCGCTGGTCGACGCGCTGCGGATCCAGACGACGAGCCGCGATGCCTGGTGGTCCCACGCGACGCACTCGAGCCCTGCGAGCAACGTCGCGACGACGGGGCGCACCGGAAGCGCCTGCCGGTCGATCGCCAGGTCCGCGACCGCGTCCGTCCCGGACGCCGATGGCAGCACCGTCTCCGCGAACCCGACCACGTCGTCCCCACGGGCCGCGACGAGCGCGTGCCAATGACCATCCGGCATCGACCCCGTCTCCGACATCTGGCGGAGCCGCTCGCGGACCGACTCGTCGACCAGCGGCAGCTCGACGAGCGCCTCGGCCTTGTCCAGCAACGCCACCGCGTGGTCGATTCCCTCCGTGGTGCGCAGCAGACGTGCGACGACGTCGTCGCGCCCCGCGACCACCTCTCCGTGCTCGATCGCGCGCACCTGCTGCTCCTGCATCGACTCGACCGCCGGTCATGCGGTTCGCTCCCCCCAGCGAACCGCAGCACGACGCTGTGCGCCCGATCCACGGCCGCACAGCGTCGTGCGGTTGGCACGCGCGGACACGTGTGGTTACGCTTCGCCCTTCGCGTGAGCGGCGCTGCTGCTTCGGGCCGCTAGCTCAACTGGTAGAGCATCGGACTTTTAATCCGCTGGTTGCAGGTTCGAGCCCTGCGCGGCCCACGCGAGTACAACACGCTGCGAGAGCAGCCGTCATAACACGGACCTGTGGAGCAGTTTGGAGTGCTCGTCACCCTGTCAAGGTGAAGGTCGCGGGTTCAAATCCCGTCAGGTCCGCGCCGGTCGACTTCGAGTCGGCCATTTCGTTGCCAGCCTCACCGCTGGCAGCTGCGGTCAGGTAGCTCAGTTGGTAGAGCACGCGACTGAAAATCGCGGTGTCGGCGGTTCGACCCCGCCCCTGACCACCATTCGGCTCCTCCGTTGGGCCGTCGTCGCTGCGCTCCTCAGGATCCCCAACGGGCCT
>CBDTYW010000263.1:0-5024 GCA_965364735.1 uncultured Nitriliruptoria bacterium | reverse complement strand
CCCCGCCATCGCCGTCCACCACATGCCGCCCGACTCGCGGTGGCGTTCGAGGCCCCATGCCACCCGGTCGCCGGTCATCTGGAGGACGCCGCCGACGAGCGGCTGCCCTGCGTGTCCGGGGACGGCCTTCAGGCCGCTGCCCACGGGTGCAGCGGCAAGGTCATGGGCGTACGGGGCGACGAGGTCGCGGACCCAGGTGACGGCCTGCGACGGCGTGGCGTTGACCACGGCCTTCGCCGCCTCGACCGGGTACGCGATGACGCCGCGCGCCGTGGCCTTGATGCGCCGGCTCGTCCGTCGGGTCACGTCCTGCAGCAGCGTCGCCATGGCGTCATCCATCGTCCCGTCGCCGTGCACCGGCGAACGCGACGGATGTTACACCTCAAGTGACTCTGTAACAAGGGTCAGTCGCCGGGCTGCTCCGCGAAGCAGGCGTCGAACAGCTGACGGCCGAACTCCGACAGCTCCACGCCGCCGTGCAGGACCTTCAGCTTCGACATCATCCCCTCCGGCTTCGGGAGGCCGAGCACGGCGGGCTGCGCTTCGAGGAGGTCGTACGGCTCCTGCGCCGTGACGCGGTAGCGGCGGAAGTAGACGAGGCCGAGCCGCTGAAGGTTGTCGAGGTAGACCGTCGTCATCTCCGGGCGGATGCACCCCGCCTCGGCTCCGACCATCGTCACGTGGCGGGCGACCTCGCGGCTCGAGTTCTTCATCGAGTTGACCTCGACGACATCGATCATCGCCTGCGGCCCGCGCTTCGCGAGAAGCCGGATGATCCGGGCCTCGTCTGGCGCCATCTGGCGCAGGATCAGCCGGAACGCCGGGTGCTCGCCGGGATCATCGAGCGCGTTCGAGCGTCGCAGCAGCTCCTGTCCACGCTCGTGCAGCTGCTTGCGGTCGTCACGCGGGTGCATCCCGGGGATCGCGTTCATCCCCGGAAGCATCCCGCCCGGCGTCTGCTCGGCGAGGTAGCTCAGCGGCCCTTCGGTCGCGTGCAGCGCCGCGTTCGTCATCGGCCGCGCGACCTGCATCGCCGCGCTCGCCGTGGTGTGCGCCATGGGGTTCTCGAGCACGGCCATGGTGCCGGCGTCGCGCATCGTGCCGACCCACCCCTTCAGGGCATCGCCGAAGATCGACCGGACGGGCTTGCCGTCTCGGGCGCCGTCGACGGCGTCCTTCGCGATGCTGAGGCCGCGCGACGCGACGTCGAGCGAGATCTGCACGCCGAGCTCCGCGGTCGAGCTCACGATCTTCATCGTTCCGTCGATCAGGCCCATGTCGTCCTCGTCGTCTGTCGTCACAACGTCACCAGCATCTGCAGCGCCCCGGCACCGAAGCCCAGGACCGCGCCGACAACGATCAGCATCCACTCGTCCTGCTCGAACGCCGAGCGAAGCAGCTGCGAGAACTCCTTGTAGGGGAGCCCGCGCATGCGCTCGGCCAGCAGCGCCTGCATCCCGCTGGCCCGCTCGCGTGCGTACTCCGGGTCGGCGAGCGCGTCGATCTGCGAGAACGCCGAGTCCGCGAGCCCGTCCTTGACCGCCGCGAACCGGTCGCCCGACGTCGCCCGGATGAACGGACGTGCGATGCCGACGGCCTCGTCGACGGCGGGTCCCAACGTGTCGGCGACGAGACGTCGGGTGCGGTCGCCGTCGGGTCCGTTGAGCATCGTGTCCGCGATGTTCGGCAGCGTCACGACCTTGTAGGCGATGATGTCCGCGTAGGCCTCGGCGACCTCGTCCTGACGGCGCAGGAAGAGCCCGTGCATCAGGAACGGACCGATCCGGCGCGGCTCGATCGGCTCGAAGATGACCTTCAGCGCGATGTAGTTGGTGAGATAACCGACGATCGCCGCGCCGATCGGGACCGTCCACAGCTGGGGCATCACGATCCAGAGCACCATCGGGCCGAGGCCGAGCAGGAATCCCATCCACCCGCCGGAGCGGATGATGAAGGTGAACTCCTTCTCGCCCACCTCCTCGAACATCGCGTTGATGAGCTTCGGGTTCTGCTCGAGGAACCGGATCACCATGAGCTTGAGGTTGATCAGGTGGTCGATGTTGTCGCCGATGCCGTCCAGCAGCTCGCGGACGAGGCGCGGCATCTCGGACTCGACGCGGGCGTGGACGAGCCGGCGGACCGGAGCAGGGGCGGAGTGCCACATCTGCGGGTACTGGGCCTCGAGGATCTCATCGACCGCGCGGTGCAGGTCTTCGCGTGAGGTCGCGACGATGTGCGCGGCCATGTGGTCCGGCTCGAACGTCTGGTAGAACTCGTGCATCGTGCCGAGCTTCGCGAGCCCGGTGTCGACCGCCACGCTCCCCATCTTCGCAGCCTTGGACGGGATGACGCCCTGCCAGCCGATCAGCGGGAACTTGTACTTCCCGAACCCGAGGCTGAAGGGCAGGCGCCACCCGATGAACTCCAGCGGGTAGAACATCATCTTGATGGCGACCCAGTTGGTGAACAGCCCGATGAGCCCTGCGAACACGGGGATCAGCAACGTGCCGACGGTCACCTCACGACCGAGCAGCGTGAGCACCTCGTTGTCCACGTCGCCTCGGTCGTCGGTTTGGTCCAGCGGGCCCAGTGTGCAGGCCGGCATGCGCGTCTGCCTCGCGCTGCGCGAGGGTGCCCTGCGGGTCGGGGAGGTGCCGCATTGGCCCGTATCCTCCGCGGTCCGACCCCGAAGGTGTGACGTGACCTCCTCCGACTTCCTCAACGCGGCCCGTGGCCTGCCCCACGATCGCGTTCCCGTGTGGTTCATGCGCCAGGCCGGGCGTGCCCTGGCCGAGTACCGCGCCATCCGCGAGAATCACTCGTTCGCGGAGGTCGTCGCGACCCCGGAGCTCGCATGCGAGGTCACGATGCAGCCCGTTCGTCGCTACGGCGTCGACGCGGCGATCCTGTTCTCCGACATCGTGACGCCGGTCGAGGCGCTCGGCGTCGGCCTCGAGATCCGGGCCGGCATCGGGCCGGTCATCGACGAGCCCTTCCGGACCCGTGCCGACATCGACCGGCTGCGGGCGCTGGACGCCGAGGAGGACCTCGCGCCGGTGCTCGAGACCGTCCGGCTGCTCGTCAAGGAGCTCGGCGACACCCCGCTGATCGGTTTCGCCGGCGCCCCGTTCACGCTGGCCAGCTACCTGATCGAAGGTGGGCCGTCGAAGAACTACGCCCGTACCAAGGCGATGATGAAGGCTGACCCGGAGTCCTGGGACCTGCTGATGACGCGGCTCGCGCAGATCTCGCTGGAGACGCTCCGCGGCCAGGTCTCTGCCGGAGCCCGCGCCGTCCAGCTGTTCGACTCCTGGGCAGGAGCATGCTCACCGCAGGACTACGCGAAGCACGTGCTCCCGTACTCGAAGCTCATCTTCAACGGTCTGCGTGACCTCGACGTCCCACGCATCCACTTCGGCGTCGCGTCCGGCGAGCTGCTCGGGCTCATGGCCGAGGCCGGGCCCGATGTCGTCGGCGTCGACTGGCGCGTCCCGCTCGACGCCGCCCGCACCCGCATCCCCGAGGGGACGGGCATGCAGGGCAACCTCGACTCCACGATCGCGCTCGCCGGCGTCGAGCACGCCAAGGAGGCGGCGCGCGACGTCCTGCGCCGCTCCGCCGGACACCCGCACTACATCTTCAACCTCGGACACGGCGTGCTGCCCGCGACCGACCCGGGGGTGCTCCGGGAGGTCGTCGACCTCGTCCACGCCGAGGGTGTGGTGAACGCGGCGTGAGCTCAGTCGAAGGACGGACGGTCGCGGTCATCGGTGGCGGGATCACCGGGCTGAGCGCGGCGTTCGAGCTTCGTCGTGCCGGTGCGCGGGTGCTGCTGTTCGAGGCCGACGACCGCCTCGGCGGCAAGCTCAGGGCGATCGATCTCGCGGGCCGCCGCATGGACGTCGGCGCAGACGCGCTGCTCGCGCGCCGTGTCGAAGGGCCGCAGCTGCTCGCCGACCTCGGTCTCGAGACGGACGTCCGTCACCCGACCGCTGCCCAGGTCTGGCTGCACGTGCGCGGGGAGCTCATGCGGCTGCCCGCGAACACGGTCTTCGGTGTCCCGGCCGACCTCGCCGCGCTCAAGGCCAGCGGGATCATGACCACACCGCAGTACCTGCGCGCGGCCGGTGAGCCGCACCTGCCGCCGATGTCGGCGGACGACGACGCGTCGGTCGCGGAGTTCATCGCGGCACGCTTCGGCCAGGGCGTCGTGGACCTGCTCGTCGAGCCGCTGCTGGGTGGGGTGTACGCGGGGCGGGCCGACGATCTCGGCCTGCGCGAGGCCGCCGCGGTCATCGCGACCGCCGCGGACAAGGGTGGTTCGTTGCTGACACGGCTCGCCGAGCACCGAGAGCGCACCGCCCACATCACCACCCCGGTCTTCGCCACCCTGGACGGCGGCCTCGCCGGCCTCGTCGACGCGATCGTCGCCCACCTCGACCACAACGACATCCACACCGGTGTGCGGGTGTCGTCACTCCACGAGATCGACGGAGGCTGGCGCGTCGCCACCGCTGACGGCGGCGCCCACGACGTCGACGCGGTCATCGTGACAACGCCGGCATCCGTCGCCTCGCACGTGCTGACCGACATCGATCCGGACGCCGCGGCGGCGCTCGCCGGGATCACGGCGGCGAGCGTCGGAACGATCGCGCTCGCGTATTCGCCGGACGATGTCCGGGATGCGCCGAAGGGCAGCGGCGTTCTCGTGCCGCGCGGCCCGGACCTGCTGACCAAGGCCATCACGTTCGCGTGGCAGAAGTGGCCGCATCACGCCGAGGCCGCCGAGCGTGGCGAGCCTGCGATCCTCCGCGCATCCGTCGGACGCATCGACGATCACCGGGCGCTCGGGCTCAGCGACGATGACCTCACCGCCCGCGTCGTCGAGGAGGTCGCGATGCTGACGGGGATGCGCGGTGCCCCGATCGCCGCCGCCGTCACCCGGTGGTTCGACGGCCTGCCCCAGTACCGCCCCGGCCACCGCCACCGCGTTGCCGCAGCTCGCGCGGCCGAGCAGCGCCATC
>CBDTYW010000262.1:0-5062 GCA_965364735.1 uncultured Nitriliruptoria bacterium | reverse complement strand
CCCGCGGCCTCGGCGCTGGCGCGCAGCCCCGCCACGACCGCTTCGACGAGCCGCTCGGCGCCCTTGGCGAGCGCCCCGCGCTTCTCATCGGCCGCCGTCTCGGTCCAGTAGCCGAGGCGGTCCTCGGCGAGCGCCGCCTCGAACGGGGCGTCGTCGAGGTGGATGAGGTCCGCGCTGGCCAGCAGGTGCCGGACCGCGATCCGTGCGAGACGGCCGTTCGCGGCCTCGAACGGGTGCATGACGAGCAGCTCGTGGTGGACGACGGCTGCGGCGCGGAGCGGATCCGCGTCCAGGTCGTCCCAGTGGTCCATGAGGCGGTCGAACCGTGTTCCGAGGGCGGACGTGTCGGTCGGGAAGAAGACGATCCGTCCATCGGCCGCGTCGTGCACGACCTGATCGGTGACGCGCAGCGTCCCGGCGGTGTCGGCGTCGAGGAGGCCGGCGGTCAGCAGGGTGTGGGCGCGCGCGAGGGCGGCGCGGGGGTCGGCCCGCAGCTCCGACGTCAGGTCGGCGGCGGTCAGCGCGGCGATGACCCCACGGACCTCGAGCGCCCGGACGACGCTGTCGTCCTCGTGCCCGGTGATCGTGTAGCCGAGCGCGTCGAGCGTGGTGTTGGCCGCAACGCCGCCGTTGGGGCCGGCTGCGAGGATCCGCCCGGGGTCCGCGAGGGTTGCCACGTCGGCGCTGCTCAGGTGGGCGCCCTCGAGTCGGAGCGTGCCCGCGACGATCTCGCCGGCGTGCGACGACGGCTCGGCGACGGTGGCGAGGGCTGCGCGCAGCACGTGGGCGTGCTCCGTCAGGGCTTCGAGATGAGCGCTCGGGGCAACCCGCGCGGGGCGGTTGGTGGTGGACATCACCGTCGTCTCCCACGGCCGTCGTGGCCGGTCTCGTGGCCGCTTGGGCCGGACATGACAAGGCCCCCGCGCCGGGTCACGCGACCGGCCGCTCCCTTCCCCGTGGAGCGGGCGATCGTCGACCCGGCATCGGGGGACTCGCTGCCGTCACCGTAGGCGTGAACGGGGGGTTCCGGTCAATCGACATCGAGCCCACATTTGTGGATAACTCGTGGACAACTTGTGTGTCGCGTGGGGGAGTACCGGCGGGCAACCGTTGTGGTCGTAGGAACGCTCTCCGACTGATCGTCCTCTGATCATCCCTTTGGGCCCTGAATCTCCCTCCACACGTTGCCCACAGCGCTGTGGACGTTCATCCCGGTTTCGCGGGCTTGTAACGTGTGCGACACGCGCACTACATCTGGGATTCCGCTCGGGATCGTTGACGCGGGACGGGGTGGTGTCTAGACGATCCACAGCGCCGTCCGACGTCACAGCTTCCACCCACCCGATGCGGTTGCATGTTCACCGGACGTACCCGCCCGGGCGTCCCGTCCGAGCCGAGGAGGCCGTCATGGCACGTGCCGCCGCACGCGAGGTGGTGCACCTGCCGGCCGACGGGAACCGACCCGCGATCGAGGTGCAGCGCTCCAGCCGTCGGCGCCGCTCCGCCACGGCGTTCGTGCGGGAGCAACGCGTCGTCGTGCAGGTCCCCGCGGGGCTCCCGGCAGCCGAGGAGCAGCGGCTCATCACCTCGCTCGTGGACCGGGTCACGCGCCGGGCGGCGGGCGGGGCAACCGACGACGAAGCGCTCCGTGGCCATGCGGTCCGGCTCGCGAAGGCCCACCTCGACGGTGTCCAGCCCACGACGATCGTGTGGTCACGTCGGATGCGTCGTCGCTACGGGAGCTGCACCCCCGCGGACGGGTCGATCCGCATCAGCGCCGAAGTCGCCGCGTTCCCGGACTACGTCCGCGACTACGTCATCGTCCATGAGCTCGCGCACCTCCATGTCGAGGACCATTCGAAGGCGTTCCACGCCCTCGTGGCGCGGTTCCCGCGGACCGCTGAGGCGCAGGCGTGGCTCTCCGGCTGGGAGGCGGGACGCGCTCGCGCGGTCCTGCCGGAACAGGACGAGGACGACACGGCGTCCTAGGCGTCGCTGCCGTCGTCGGCTTCACGGGCCTGGACTCGCTCCTCGGCAGACAGCTCCACGGGGGCGTCACCGAGACCGGAGAAGAGCTCCGAGACGTCGTCGGGGATCGCGAACTCGTCCTCGGTCTCCTCGGCGACCTCCATGCCCTCCGGGAGCGGGGCGTCGGTGGTGCGGGCCAGCCAGCGCGCCGGCTCGGCGAGCTCGTCGCTGGTCGGCAGGTTCTCCGGGTGGGCCAGCGCCGCCCGCAGCGCCTGTGGCCCGGCGGTCTCCTCCACGTACGCGACGAAGGCCTCGCCGATGGTCTCGTCGTCGGGTCGCAGGTCCAGCCCGAGGAGCTGCGCGAGCGCCTGCTCGCCGTCGCCCTGGGTGGCGCGGCGCCGCTTGAGGACCTCCTCGATGCGGCCCAGCGACGGGATGCGGTCGCCCGCGGCCCGGCGAGCCTCCGCACGTGCCCAGGCGCCGACGAGCGCGGTGACGCCTTGGAGCCGTTCGAGGACGCGCTGCTGCTCCGGAGTCGGCTGGAAGCGGAACTCCGCCGCGCGACGCTGGGCGCGCTCGAGCGACGCGGGGTCCTCGAGATCCACGTCCTCCATGAGCTCCTGCGCCATCTGGGCGAGCGCCTCGGCGTCGACCTTCGTGCCCTGGGCGAACTGGGCGACGAGGCGATGGATGTGGCCCTCGAGCCACGGGATGGCGGCGTAGAGCCGCCGGTACGCGCCCTCGTTGAGCGCGAGCACGACGTCGATCTCCGTCGCGTCGAGGTCGTAGCCCGCGAAGGTGTCGGTGACGTTGTGCGCGAGGTGGAAGCAGTCCGACGACGGGGCCGTCGGGATGCCGAGGTCGTACTGGCCGAGGAGCTGGGTCGCGAGCTGTCCGACGACCTGTCCCGCCTGGACCCCGGACATGTGCGCGGCCATGGGGCGCATCATCTGGCCCATCTGCGACGGGTCGAAGTTGCCGAGCATGGCCTCCATGCCCTCCATGCCCATCTCGCGCAGCTGCGCGGCGACGTCGTCGGCAGAGAACTGCTCGGCCGCGAGCTCGGTCATCGCGCGGACGTTGGCGTCAGCGATCGGCTCGATCATGGGCCGGATGGAGCGCAGCGCCAGCTGGGCCCACTCGGCGCGGCCGGCGACGACGAGGCGTCCGGACGTCGTCGGGTTCGGCAGCTCGCCGGCGTCGAGCCAGTGCTCGGCGACCTCCCATGCCCGTTGCGCCCGAGCCTCTTCCTCCGGCGTGGGGTCGCGATCGTCCGCGGCGGCGATCTGGAGGGCCATCTTCGTGGCCACGTCCCAGTTCACCGGCCCGCTGTCGGCGCCGCCGATGCCGCCCGCGAACATGGACTGCAGGTTCTGCAGCGCAGGTCCGAGCTGCTCGAACATCTGCTGGAACTGCTCCGGCAGCTGTCCGGAGAAGTCCTCCGGGTCGAAGCCGAAGGGGAAGTCAGGGGTGTCATCGCTCATACCGAGGAGTGTTCCCGAAGTCGGCGCTCGGTGCGAGCGACGTTGCTGACCGCGCGCTCAGTGTCCGTGAGCGAGGTGGGTTCAGGTCGAAGGAGACCGTGACGCGATCCCCTGACCGTCGGTTTCGGAGCGCGCGACGATGAGCGTCGTAGGATCGGCACTCCCGAACCGAGGAATCCGACGTGGTGACGAGTGCGCTCAGCGGCCTGCTCGAGGAGGCGCGGCGTCGACGTGGCGTGACCCAGCAGCAGCTCGCGGAGCTCGCCGGTGTCAGTCAGGACGCGGTCAAGAACCTCCTCGAAGCACCCGCCAGCATCCGTGGCGACAAGGTGACGATCAAGGCGCTGTCCAAGGCGCTGGCGGTCGACGCGTGGTTGCTCGAGCGGGCGGCGGCGTCGTCGGGGGAGAACATCGACGAGTTCGTCGGGCTCCTCGACCGCGCCAGCGGAGGCCGCCTCAAGGCCCTGCGTACGCTCAGCGACGCTGCGCGCCCCGACTCGATCGAGGAGGCCATCCTCATGGTCCGGTCCTCGCTCACCCCGGACCGCCAGCTCGAGCTCGTGCAGATGATCGGGCTGTTCAACAAGCTCGAGATGGCCGACCGACAGCTGCTCCTCGCCATCGCAGCACGGATGGACGAGTCCTCATGATGGAGACCGCCGCATGACCGTCATCGTCGTCACCGGAGCCGCCGGGCTGATCGGGCGCGTCGTGGTCGACGAGCTCCTTCGGCTCGACGACGTCACCGAGATCCGCGCGCTGGACCTCACGAGGGTCACCCACGCTGATCCGCGGGTGCGCGGTCGCGTCGCGGACATTCGACGTCCCGAGATCGCGATGGAGCTCGTCGACGTCGACGTCGTCGTGCACCTCGCCTTCCAGCTCGACCCGCTCCGCGACGAGCAGGCGATGTGGGACACCAACATCGGGGGGACCCGCAACGTCCTCGGTGCGGCGCAGGTCAACGGGGTCCGTCAGTTCGTGCAGCTGTCCTCGGGCGCCGTCTACGGCGCGCACGCGGACAACCCGCACTTCCTCGACGAGGATTCGCCGCTGCGGCCCAACGACGACTTCCCGTACGCCGTGCACAAGGCCGAGCTCGAGCACGTCTTCGACGCGTTCGCGGCCGCGCATCCGGAGATCACCGTCACCCGGCTGCGGCCATGTCTCGTTGCGGGACCGGGCGTCGAGAACACCTTCAGCCGGGTGCTCGAGGGTCCGCGCGTCATCCAGGTCGCCGGGCACGAGCCGGACCTGCAGCTCGTCGACGTCCGGGACGTCGCCAGCGCGGTGGCGCACGTCGTCGAGCACGATCTGGCGGGCGTGTTCAACGTCGCTCCCGAGGGCTGGCTGACCTTCGACGAGGTGCTCGCCATCGCCGGGCGCAGCCCGCTCGTGATCCCCGAGGCGATCGCCCCGACGGCGGCGGCGGTCGGATGGAAGCTCGGGATCACCGAGTACCCGGCGGGGGCGTTGAACCTCTTCACACACCCGTGGCTGCTCTCGATCGATCGACTCGTCGCGACAGGATGGCGGCCGCACCACTCCAGCCGGGACGCCCTCGTCGCCCTCGTGCACGAGCACGCCCCGTTCATCAGCGTCTTGGGGGT
>CBDTYW010000261.1:0-5111 GCA_965364735.1 uncultured Nitriliruptoria bacterium | reverse complement strand
CGCGCCTCCACGACGACCGCGCTGCTTGCGGACGGCGCTGCCGCTGATGTCACGTTCACCTACCCCACGGCCCTCGGCGGTGTCCCCGCCGTCTCTTGGACGCAGACGATCGCCGCCGACGCGGCCACGACGACGGCCCGCCAGGCGTGGCGTGGCACGCCGATGCCCGTCGCCGACCCGGCCGACAAGGTCACCCTCGCGTGGCAGTACACCGGCGACTCCGCCCGCTATCGCGACGAGGTCGCCGCGGCGCCGGGCCTCACCGTCACCGCCCCGTTCCGCTACTTCCTCGGCCAGTCCGGGAACCTGTCCGGCACCGGTGCGGACGCCGCCTTCATCGCCGACATGCACGCGCGCGGCGTCGACGTCTGGCCGACGATCCACACCGGAGGCGCCGAGGCGATCCGCGCTGCCCTGACCGACCCGGCCAACCGATCGAAGCTCGCTCTGCAGATCGCCGACGACGCGGCGGCCGCCGGCGCCGACGGGGTCAACATCGACATCGAGGGCTACGAGCAGACCGAGGCCGAGGCCGTCACGCTGTTCGTCGAGGAGTTCGCCGCCCTCGCTCGAGCGCGATCGCTCGTGACGTCCTTCGACTTCACCACGATGACCGACACCTGGATCACCCCGCCCGAGCAGTACGCGTTCTGGTCGACCGCGCCGGACCGGCGCAGGATCTCCGAGGCCGTCGACTACGCGATCCTCATGGCGTACGACCAGTTCAACCGGTTCCGCCCCCGCGGTCCAGTGGCCAGCGAATGGTGGGTCGAGGAGGGCCTCCGCTACCAGCTGCGCTACTCCGATCCCGAGCGGACGCTGCTCGGCGTCCCGCTCTACGGACGGACCTGGAGCGGCGACAAGCCGAGCGCGGTCGGCATCGGGCGCATCGAGCAGTACGTCCGTGACGGGGTCTCCGCGTACGACCCCACGTTCGACATCGACCGCGTCGTCCTCGGCAGCAGGGTCACCTGGGCCGAGACGGTCGCGAAGCTCCAGCACCGCATCGATCTCGCGAACGAGTACGGGCTTCCCGGGACCGCGTCATGGCGTCTCGGGTTCGACATCCCGTCCGTGTGGGACGTCCTCCCGCACGCGGACTGAGCGTCAGCCCGTCGACTGGACGATGGACTGCACGTGCAGCTCCCCACCGCTCAGGGATCCTTGGATCGCGGCGGACAGCTCACCGCGCTCGTAGGCACAGATGATGAAGGAGCTTCCGTCGGAGCTCGACGTGGTGCTGCGCGAGGTCTCGGTCCAGCCATCCGCCTCGATCGCGTCGCAGAGCGCCTCGACGAACGCGGCGTCGCTGTTCGGGTACTGGATCAGGACGGACTGGAAGATCTGTCCGTCCTGGCTTCCGTCGAGCGAGGTCACGACGGTGCCGCCCGACGGGAGCGCGATCGCGTAGTTGTCGGGGATCTGCTGTCCGGTGGTGATCTGGCCGGACCCGTCCTCGTCCTCGAACGTGATGGTCCCGCCTCCCTCGCCATCCGCGTCGAACGAGGCCGAACCGTCGCCGGTGTCGATCGAGAAGGACCCGTCCTCGTTGAACTGGACGTCCTCGGCGCCGGTGACCCTCTCGGTCAGGTTCTCGGCCACCGTCTGACATCCACCCAGCGCCAGCGCCCCGGCCGCCAGCGCCCCGAGCATCCTGCTGCTGCCACGCATCTCGCCTGCTCCTGCGGTCTCGGTGTTCCCGTGCTCATCGATCAGAGGGGTGAGCCAGCTCTGTGATACATCAGGTCGGGCAAGATGACCAGCTCTGAGAACTGGTCTCGCGCTGAGCGGACGATGAACGGCGGTGAGCGCATGGCCATGAGACGCCGGAGCCTCGCTCAGGCGCGTCGGATCGCGCTGGCAGCCCAAGGGTTCGCGACCCCACGGCCCACCGGCCGGGTCGACGTCCGGCACTTCCGGCGAGCGGCGAACGCGATGCAGGTCGTGCAGGTCGACTCGGTCAACGTCATGCAGCGCTCCCACCGGATGCCGTTCTTCTCGCGCCTCGGGGCCTACGACGTCGACCGTCTCGACGCCTGGCTGTGGGACTCGCGTGAGTGGATCGAGGTCTGGTGCCACGTGGCGTCGCTGATCCCGATGGAGCAGTGGCCGCTCGTCGGCTGGCGGGAGACCAAGCCCTCCGAGCACGTGCAGGAGCTGTTCGAGGCCGAGCCGGCCTACGTCGCGGAGGTCGCGGCCCACGTCCGCGAGAACGGTCCGACCGGGATCTCCGACCTGCCGGATCCCGGCGAGCGGACGGGTCCGTGGTGGGGAGTGCCCAAGGGCCGGCTCGCCCTGGAGTGGCTGTTCTCCCAAGGCACGCTGCAGATCGCGGGGCGGACCAGCCAGTTCATGACGCGCTACGACCTCACCGAGCGGATCGTGCCGGACGAGATCCGCGCGGCCGACGACGTCAGCCCGGACGACGCGATGCGCCAGCACCTGCTGCTCGCTGCGATGGCGCACGGGATCGGGACCGTCAAGGACCTCGCCGACGTCCACCGGCTCCCGATCATCCCGTCGAGGCGGATCCTCGCCGAGCTCGTCGACGACGGCCAGCTGATCCCGGTCTCCGTCGAGGGCTGGGCCGAGCCCGCCTTCGAGCACCCGGCCGCGAAGCTGCCGCGGTCGATCGGAGCGCGTGCCCTGCTGACGCCCTTCGACCCCGTCGTCTGGTTCCGTGACCGAGCGGAGCAGCTGTTCGACTTCCGCTACCGCATCGAGATCTACGTCCCCGAGCCCAAGCGCACCTACGGCTACTACGTGCTCCCGTTCCTGCTGGACCACGACCTCGTCGGCCGCGTCGACCTCAAGCACGACCGCAAGCGCAACGTGCTGATGGTGCCGGGCGCGTACGCCGAGCCGACGGTTGACGGTTCCCACGTCGACCGGACCCGGATCGCCCGGGAGCTCGCCGACGAGCTCGAGCTGCTCGCCACCTGGATCGGCGCCCGTTCCATCGAGCTCGGGACGCGCGGCGACCTCGTGCAACCGCTGTCCCGCGTGCTCGGCTGAGGCCGTCAGCGCATGTCGTCCGGAGGTGGCTTCCTCCGTGGGGGCTGGCCGACGTCCTCGAACGGCCAGCGGTCCGGCACCGTGAACTCCGGCCGTGCGACGTCGTCGGGCCCGGTGAGCCATCTGACGACCTCAGCGATGTTGCCGGGGACGACGATCCCGTCGATCGCCGCGAGCTCGGCCACCGTGAACCAGACCGGATCGGCGATCTCACCGGGCATCAGCTGCTGTCCGACGCGGGCGTCTCCGATCAGCAACGCCGCGAAGATGGAGTCGTGCTGATCGACGATCACGTCGGAGAACACCCAGGCATGGCGGAGGTCACCGATCTTCGGCCCGAGCGCGACCTCGGTGTATCCCGTCTCCTCGAGGACCTCACGCAGCGCCGCCTGCTGAGCCGTCTCTCCCGGGTCGACGCCACCGCCGGGCAGCTCCCACCAGACCACGTCGCTGGCGAGCTTGTCCGCCGCGCGGATCATCATCACGCGGCCATCAGCATCGAGCAGCACGACGCGAGCCGCGAACCGCGGGGCAGGTGCCTCCCCCGGCGGGCGACCAGCGTGACCTGTCACGCGAGCGCCAGGTCCCGACGCACGACGGCCGCGATCTGCTCTGCCCCGTCCTCGGCGTCCTCGGTCGTCGGCGCCTCGACCATCACGCGCACGAGCGGCTCCGTGCCCGACGAGCGGACGAGCACACGCCCCGAGTCACCGAGCTTCGTCTCGACCTGCCGCACGGCGTCCCACACCGCATCGCAGTCGTCGAGCCGTGCCTTGTCGACCTCAGGCACGTTGAGCAGGACCTGCGGGAGCCGCGCCATGACGCCGGCGAGCTCACGGAGCGGGACACCGGTGCGCTTCATGACCTCGAGCAGGCTCACACCGCTCAGGACGCCGTCACCGGTCCGGCTGCGGTCGAGCTGGATGAGGTGCCCGGACTGCTCGCCTCCGAGCTCCAACGCGCGGGCCCGCATCGCCTCGAGGACGTAGCGGTCACCGACCTTGGTCTCCACGACCTCGATGCCGCGGGCAGACATCGCGTGCTTGAAACCCAGGTTGGTCATGACGGTGGTCACCACGGCGTCACCGGGCAGGCGACCGCGGTCGTGCCGGTCGCGGGCGAGCAGGGCCAGGATGACGTCACCGTCGACCTCGAGACCGTTGCCGGCGGCCGCGATGAGCCGGTCCGCGTCACCGTCGAGCGCGAGGCCGACGTCGAAGCCGAGACCTGCGGTGATCCCGCAGACGTGGTGCGGGTGCGTCGAGCCGACGCCCTCGTTGATGTTGCGTCCGTCCGGTTCGCACCCGACCGCGACGACCTCGGCTCCGAGACGCCGGTAGACCGCTGGCGCAACATGGCTGGCTGCGCCGTTGGCACCGTCGACGACGACCCGGATTCCGCTCAGGTCCGTGTCGGCGGCCTCGACGAGCTTGTCGATGTACCGACCGACGGCCCGAGCGTCATGCCGCACCCGCCCGACGCGGTCACCAACTGGCCGATCACCGGAGCGGGCGATGATGTGCTCCTCGAGCCGCGCCTCGTCCGCGTCGTCGAGCTTGAAGCCGGACGAGGAGAAGATCTTGATGCCGTTGTCCGGCATGTGGTTGTGCGAGGCGCTGAGCATCACGCCGGCAGCCGCACCGGTCTCGACGACGAGCTGGGCCACCGCCGGCGTGGGCAGGATCCCGAGGAGCACCGGATCGCCGCCTGCCGACAGGATCCCGGCGACGACTGCAGCCTCGAGCAGCTCGCCGCTCCAGCGCGGGTCGCGGCCGATCACGACCTCCGGACGCGGCGTGCCGTGCTCGCGGAGCACGGTCACCAAGGCGCGGCCGACGGCGAGCGCGAGCTCTGGCGTCAGGTCGTCGTTCGCTGACGCACGGATCCCATCCGTACCGAACACCTGACCCATCTCATGACCCTTCTCGTCGCTCGGGCGAGCCAACCATGCCAGCCCTCCGGAAGCGATCAGCGACCACCGGCGGACGACTGACGTCGCCTGCGGGAGCCGCCCCGACGCGGCCGGACCAACGCTCCGAGGAGCACGCCTGCCAGGGCCAGCCCGGCTCCCCCGCCGGTTGCCGGCAGCGACCCCG
>CBDTYW010000260.1:0-5114 GCA_965364735.1 uncultured Nitriliruptoria bacterium | reverse complement strand
CCGTCGGGCTCAGCGGGATCCTCATCGGGCGCGGACACCAGCGGGCGCACGCCGAGCTGCACGCGGAGCTGTCGAGCGTGAAGGACCGGCTCGCCGACCTCGACCTCCAGAACGTCGAGCTCGAGCGCTTCGCCGGTCGGGTGGCTCATGACATCAAGGCCTCCGTCTCGGTCGTCGCTGCGTCCTTGGCGACGCTCGACAGCATCACGGACGCCGCCGGACGCCGGCGGCTGGAGGCGATCGCCCTCCGAGGCGCGCACCGAACCGCAACGACCGTGGACGCGCTGCTCCAGCACGCGAAGTCGATGTCGCATCCGGTCGTGAGAAGCCGGATCGTCGTGCCCGATCTCGTGGCTGCCGGCATCGAAGCCCTCTCCGGCGAGCTCGACCTGGTCAACGCCGAGGTCGCCGACGAGACCGGCTCCGCCGTCCTCTGGGGCGACCCCGTCCTCCTCGCACAGGTGGTCCAGAACCTCGTTGCGAACGCCGTGAAGTACCGCCGGGGCGACGCAGCCCCGGAGGTCCGGATCACCGCGCGCGACGAACCGGGGGCGACCGTCCTCGTCGTCGCGGATGCCGGCGTCGGGATCCCGGCGAACCGACGTGACGAGGTGTTCGAGCACGGACTCCAGATCGACGGAGACGTCGACGGCGCGGGGCTCGGCCTCTCGACCTGCCTCACGATCGTGCAGCGCCACGGCGGGCAGATGCGGGTCGTCGACTCCGACCTCGGCGGCGTGGCGGTCGAGGTGGTGCTCCCGCGACGATGAGCAGCTCGGTCAGCGTCGCGGCATCGAGTGCTCCCAGTCAGCGAGGATCGCGCGCAACGCGGCCACGAACGCGAGCGGCTGGTCGAGGATGAGGTGATGGTGCGCCTGCGGGATCTCCACGAAGGGAGCGGTCCGGCCGAGCAGGTCGTTCATGTAGGCGTTGACGTCGGCGTTGACGATCGCGGACAGCTCGCCGTGGAAGACCGCCACCCGGCACCGGACCTGGGCCAGCATCTCGCTCCAGGCCGGTCCGCTGCGGCTTCGCGGCATCGCCGGGTCGAACTTCCATGCCCAGTCCCCGTCCTCGGTCTGGCGCAGCGAGCTGCCGGCCACCCAGTCCCGCAGGTGCGGGTCATCGAAGGGCTGGGGCGGCACGAGGTGGAAGTGCTGCTTCGCCTCCTCCAGCGTTGGGTAACGCTTCGGGTTGCGGAGCATTCGGCCGGAGCCGCGTCCATCGGACTCCGGGTCCGGCTTCGTGACCGGCGTGTCGACGATGACGATGCCCGGGACGTCGTCGGGGAAGAGCGCAGCCGCGGTCATCGCGACACCTCCGCCCATCGAGTGACCGACGATGACCGGCGACCCGACCATCCCGTCCGAGGCGGCGATCTCGACGACCTCACGCGCCCACGTCTCGCCGGAGTACTCCTCGCGCCAGTCGGAGTCGCCATGACCGGACAGATCGATCGCGACGACGTGATAGCTCGACGTCAGGAACGGGGCGATGTGGCTCCACCACCGCGCATGGGCCGCTCCCCCGTGGACCAGCACGATCCCCGGACGGCCACGCTCTCCCCAGCCGAGCCAGTGGATCCGTGCACCGTCGATGTCGGCGCGCCCGCTGCGGGGCGTCGTGGCGATGGCGTGCTGGAACCAGGCGGGGGCGGTGTCCACGGGTGGCAGGACCTCGGCGTCGGGGACGACGAGGTGTACCGGAACGCACCGATCAGAGGATGGCGCGCGCCACCCGAGTGTGGACGTCGTCGACGATCGCCGCGGCACCGCCGATCGTGCGCAGGTTCTCGATCCGCTCGGCGTTGCTCCGCAGCCACGGCTGGGTCACCGACTCGGACGAGCCGGACCCGTTGACCAGCACGAGCCGGTCCCCCGAGCGCGCCACGACTGCTCCGGCGGTCGCCGCGTCGGGCCAGTTGCGCCCCGTGGCGACCCACACGGACGAGCCGGTCAGCAGGCCGCGACCATCGAGGTCGTCGACCACGGCGAGCGCGGTGGCGTAGCGGTCCGCCCCGGCAAGCCTCGACACGGTGCCGACGCGGGCGGAGATGGCCACTTCGTGGGCCTCGCCGATGGCTGCCGTGCCACCGATGATCGTCGCGGACGACGCCCCCCCGAGCGCGTCCCGGACGGAGACGGCGATCGTGTCGTGCGCCACGAGCAGCACCGGGACGTCCAGCGCCGAGCCGTGGTAGGACGCCATGAGGGAGTCTGGCCAGGACCGGGAGGCGTCCGGGTCCGAGCCCTTCGCGACGAGTGCTGCGCGGTCGCTCGCTGGCCGTCCGACGAAGAAGGTCGCGGAGGTGGTGAGCGGAGCATCAGAGGCGAACTCGATCGTCGCGGTGACGGTGTGCTCGCCGATGCCGAGCGAGAAGGTGTCCAGCGCGAGCGGGGCATCGACGTTGCCTCCGGACGTGCCGAGCAGGTCGTAGGGCGCGAAGACCTCGGTGTGGACGGCCGGGCCCGACGAGGTCGCGTCGTCGATGCGGAACGAGACCGAGGTCACCGTGGCGGCGGTGTCGACCGCCATCAGGCTGACCCGCACCTCACCGGAGATGCGCGCGCCGTCGAGGAGTCGTTGGTCAGTGCGGTCCGCTCGCTCCGTGACGGCCAGAGCTGGGGTGTCGCGCTCGATCTCGAAGACCTCGGCGTCCACGCCGTCGACGTGTCCCTGGAGCGACCACAGACGCTCGGCCACGAGCACGGACGTCTCGACGACGTCCGTCCCGGCGATCAGCTCCACGGAGTCGGCGGCCATGCCGAGCGCGATCAGGTCCTCGGTCACCTGTGGCGTGAACGCTGCGCCGATGAGGAGCACGTCGGTCACCCCGAGCCTGCGCAGCTCGAGCGCGACCCGCTCGTCCAGCGCGTCCGTGCGCGTCGTCAGGACCGGAGCGTCGAGGTGGTCGGCCAGCGGGCCGGCAACGATCGCCTCACCGGGCGTCGTCTTGGGTGCGAGGACGGCCCAGGTCGCGGCGTCGAAGCCGGACGCCGACAGCTCGATGGCCGTCTCGATGCGGTCCTGCCCGGCAACGCGACGCGACGGCGCCTCGGGCAGGTTCGTCCCGTCCGGGTAGTCGCCGCGCTCTCGCGCCGCGTTCAAGGAGAAGTACGGGTTGATCCGGTTGTCGCCGTACGGATCGGTGACGCGATCGTCGTGGATCTCGAAGTGGATGTGGTCGGTGGTGTTCTCGGCGTTGCCGGAGTCGCCGACCCACCCGATGAGCTGCCCGCGAACGACGCGGACGCCCTTGCGGATCCCGGGCGCGTAGGCGTGCTCCACACCACCCTGACCGTCATCGGTCCCGGGGTTGTCGTTGTTGATGTGCAGGTAGGCGAAGCGATGCCCGTCGTCGTCGCAGACCGAGAGGGAGTACCCCCAGCTCGGCATCGGTCCGTCGATGCCGTTGATGTAGCAGATCGTCCCGTCGGTGACGGCGTAGGCCGGCGAGTGCTTGGGCGCGATGACGTCGGTGGACTTGTGCACGCGGGTACCGCCGCCTCGGGCACCGGCGTAGTCGTTGGAGTAGCGGGCTCCGGCGATGGTCGGGAACGCGATGTCGAGCACCTGCTCGTAGTCGCTCTCCCCAGCGGCCGCGCCGCTGACCGGCGTCACGAGCATGACGGCCAGCGCGGTCGTGGCGAGTCGGCGCAAGAATCCGGGACGGGCATCAGGGGTGGTGACAGGCATGTGCTGGCTTCCGCGTCCGCCGCACGCCGGAGGGGTGGCGCGCGCTGCGTGCTCGTTGCATCGACGGGAACCCGCGTCGGCTTGAATGCCCGCATGAACACCGTCGAGCCGCGCACCTCCTCCGCCTTCGCTCCTCGCGACCTCGGGCTCCTGTTCTCCCTGGCGGCCATGTGGGGGCTGTCATTCCTGTTCATCAAGGTCGCCGTCGCTGACGTCACCCCGCTGTGGATCGTCGCGGCGCGGGTGACGCTCGGCGGCGTGCTCCTCGCCGTCATCGTCCGGCTGCGCGGCGTCGAGATCCCGCGCGAACGCGTCGTCTGGGGCCACCTCCTCGTCCTCGCGTTGGTGACCAACATGATCCCGTGGGTCGGGATCGCGTGGGCCCAGCAGTTCCTCCCCTCCGGCGTCACCGCGATGACGAACTCGCTCACACCGATCGCCACCCTGACCGTCGCGGTCGCGATCGGCCAGGAATCGCTCACCACCCGACGGCTCGCCGGTCTCGCGATCGCCGTCGCGGGAACGCTCGTGGTCGTCGCGTCGGAGCTCGGCACGCCCGAGCGGGCGGTGGCGCTGGTCGTCGCGGTGTCAGCCACGCTGATGTACGGGGCAGGCGCCGTCTATGCGCGGCACTTCGTGACGGGTCGGGTCCGCCCCTTGGCGACCGCGTTCGGTCAGCTCGCGTGGTCGGTCGTGATCCTCGTCCCGCTCGCCGCTGCGACGGGCCCGGCGCCGCTGCCGGGCCGCGTCTCGTTGACGGCCATCGGATCGCTCGCAGCGCTCGGGATCTTCGGGACCGGGCTCGCCTTCCTCGTCTTCTACGTGCTCATGGAGCGGGTCGGGGCCACGAACGCGACGCTCGTCACCTACCTGATCCCCGTCGTCGGCGTCACCGCCGGGATCGTGGTGTTGGGCGAACGGTTCGGAGCGAACGTTCCCGTCGGCGGAGCGCTCATCATCGCGGGCGTCTGGCTCGCACAGCGGACCGTCCGGTCCGATCCGGCGCGGTCGCCGAACCCCGTCGGCAGCGGACGAAGGTGATGGACATGGCATCGGTGTTGGTGGTGGGTGCAGGCATCGCGGGGCTCCTCGCGGCGCGCGACCTGCGCGACGCGGGCCACGAGGTCACCGTCGTCGACAAGGGGCGGGCCGTCGGTGGCCGCCTCGCCACGTGGCGCCCGGACGGTGCGACGTTCGATCACGGCGCGCAGTTCTTCACCGCCCAGGGCCCGAGGTTCTCGAGGCTCGTCGACCAGCTGCGTGCCTCCGGCGTCGTCCGGACGTGGTTCGACGGCAGCCCGGATGTCGGGGCGTCCCTGGGCGGGCACCCTCGGCTGCGGGCGCACCCGTACCAGCGGGCGCTGGCCGAGCACCTCGCGGACGGTCTCGACGTCGTCCTCGCCCAGCGGCTCGCGAGC
>CBDTYW010000259.1:0-5127 GCA_965364735.1 uncultured Nitriliruptoria bacterium | reverse complement strand
GCCGCGCCACGCCCTCCGTCGCTGCGCCAGCCGATCCGCGCCATGCGGATGCTGACGCGCGGCTGGCAGGAGCAGCGGGCGGCGCGGCGCGTCGCCGAGAACATCGCGTCCTGCGGGACCGGTCTGATCGTCCGCGGCCGGGAGCACGTGTGGATCGGCGGGAAGGGGATCCACCTCGGCGATCACGTCCTGCTGCTGGGATCCGTCGGCTCGCTGCTGAGCATCGTCACGCGTGACCACTCCGGTACCGACGCGACGATCCGGATCGGCGACTTCGCCGTGATCCATGCCGGGGTCGCGATCGAGGCGGCCAACGAGGTGTCGATCGGTCGCAACGCGATGCTCGCCGCGGGCGTGACGATCATGGACAACGACGGACACGGCATCCACGACCGGCTGACGTGCGGCACGACCGCCCCGGTCCGGATCGGCGACGACGTGTGGCTCGGCCGGCAGGCCATGGTGCTGAAGGGCGTCACCATCGGGGACCGGGCGATCGTCGGAGCGCGGGCGCTCGTCACCCGCGACGTCGCTCCGAACGCCATCGTCGGGGGCGTCCCGGCCGTGCAGATCGGCGAGGTCGACCCCGACATCGAGGTGATCGGCCGCTCCCACCTCCACGACGCGTTGGCCGGCTGGCTCGACCCCGCCTGAGCCGCCCACGCAACGCGTGTCCCCGGACCGCGAGATCCCGCGGGATCGGGACACGGGTCGGTCAGGTGTGGCGGTGGGGGCGTTCGCCGGCTCGGCGCTTCGCGAGCTTGGCCTTGAGCTGGTCGAGCTCCAACGCCATGCCGAGCGCGCCCTTGACGGTCTCGATGACGTCGTCGGCGGTGCTGCCGGGCGACGAGGTGTCGTCGTCCAGCGCCGCGCGCAGCGCGTCCAGGTCGTAGCCGAGGTCGGCGAGGCGTTCAGCCCCGAGCCAGTCGAGGTAGCGGTTGCACCAGCGGGTGCGGACGGGGCCGGTGAGCGATCGCACCCAGGCGTCGGCGTCACCTGCGGAGATCGCCTCGTGACGGCGCTTGGACGGGTCGCCGATGGCGGCGCCGAGGTCGACGGAGGCCTGCTTCGCGACGAGGTCCGGGTCCGGGGCGAGGCCGAGGCCGGCGATCAGGCGCGTGGCGTTGGCCTCCGGATCCGCCACGAGATCCTCGTAGCGGACGCTCTGCACCCGCGGGTCGTCGCGGTGAGCCATCCAGGCTGCGTGCAGGTTCGCGAAGCCGTCGTAGAGATCGACCTCGTGCAGCTCAGGTCGCCAGCGGCCGTCGAGCCACGTCTCGAGGGTCGAGGCGAGCACGGCCAGCGGGTTGCGCCACAGGAACACGAACCTCGCGTCCGGGAACATCTCCAGCAGCTCGTCGACGACGAGGTGGTAGCGCGGGGTCTTGTCCAGGAAGTAACGGCTGCCGGGCTCGCTGGCGCGGCCGTACAGACGACGCACGAACGTCGCGATCTCCTCGCGATAGGCCTCCTCGCCGCCGTCCATGCGCCCGATGAGCTCACCGATCCCGGTGACGGCCCACTCGTGGGAGTAAACGGTGTAGGCGTCCTCGGCGCGCCGCGTCCACAGCAGCGGCAACAGGATCCACGGCTCGGGCGAGGTCGAGACCTCGGGATGGCCGGCCAGCACGCGCTGGAGCATCGTCGAGCCCGACCTGGGCAGGGACAGGACGAACAGCGGGGCGACGTCGATCGGGGCGTCGGACGGCGCCATCAGAAGGGCCAGATCTCGAGGCCGTGCACCGCATTGCGCACGTCCATCGTCAGGTTGACCTGCGCGAGCGTCTCGCCGCTGTAGATGTCGCGCGCCGTCACGGTCGCGGGCGATGACCCGCCGATGACGATGCGGTCGTCGTGGACGGCCAGCCCCCGCCCGAAGGCCTGACGGGCGTGGTCGGTCGGGAGGCCGGCGAGCTCGAGGTCGTCGACGTCGTAGCGCGGCACCAGGAAGACGTGACGGGTCTCACCGTCGGGGCCTTGCCACAGGATCCCGTCCGACGCCGTGTCGTTCATCAGGACGCCATCGCGGAACGGCCGGGAGTTGTGCGTCCCGTACGGGATCTTCGCGTAGCTGGCGAGCTCGGCCTTGCCGCCCGCGCCGACGTCGATGCGCAGGAGGTGCCCCATCTCGGTGCCGGACACGTAGACGTCGCCCTGGTGGCAGACGACGTTGTTGATGTGGACCTTGTCGCCCGGCTCGGGGCCGGTGTCGGACTCCGGATCGAACGCGACCATCTTCGGGACGGGACGGGCTCCCTGCTCACGCAGGCGGTACGCCTGCTGCCCGACCTTCGTGTACGACAGGTGGTAGCCGTGGGTCATCTGCTTGGCGGCGAGGTCGTAGCCGAGGACGGAGTTGTAGCCCGTCGAGGAGAGCCAGAGGACCCCCTCGTCGTCGACGTCGATCTCGTGGCAGTGCTTCAGGTAGCGGTTGCGGATCGAGCCGACCCGCTCCCAGTCCCGGTTGAACGCGAACACCTCGTCGCTCGCGGCCAGCCAGACGTGGTCGCCGTGAAAGGCGATCCCGCGCAGCCCGCGGTCAGCGCCCCGACCCTCCCACGAGATGCCGGCGTCGTCCCAGTCGATGACCTGCTTCGTCACCCCGGACTCGAGGTCGACGAGATAGACCCCACCGTGGCTGTCGCCCTGGTTGGTGGAGCGGACCACGGAGCTGACCACGACGGTCGGGAGAGACGTCATCGGAGGTTCCTCGGGAGCAGGCGGTGAAGCGTGGGCGCGTGCCGCCCAGAGGGGCCGCGCAACCACCCAGTGTAGACTCCGCTCCCTCGGCCCACCTGCCCGGGAGCTTCCACTGTCCGCTCGGCGCGCCCCGCTCGACACCGCCCTGCGCCGCGGCGTCGGCACCACCCGTGCGTGGCTCGACCACGTGCGCACGCCCCGCTCGGAGCGCCTGGACCACGTCATCGTGGTCAACAGCCTGCCGAAGTCCGGCACGACGCTGCTGATGAAGGCGCTCGCGGCGATGCCGGGGACCCGCCCGACGGAGCCCGGCCTCTTCGGCCGCACCTTCCCCGAGCAGCCCGCGGGCACGGGCCTCCCGCTCGGCGTCGACGCCCCGGTCTGGGTGAAGCCCGACGCCGTGCGACGCCTGCTCGGCCAGCAGCCCGGCGGCTCGATCATGCTCGCCCACGCCGGGCACAGCACCGCCCTCGCCGAGATCCTGAGCTCCCTCGACGCACGCATGGCCGTCATCGTTCGCGACCCTCGCGACGTCGCCGCGAGCCTCGGCCCGTACGTCGCGAAGCAGCCTCAGCACTTCCTCCACGCGCGCTTCTCCGACCTCGACGAGCGCGCCCGCATCGTCGCTGCGCTCGAGGGCCTCGCCGCCGCCGCCGGCGCTCCCGCGCTCGACGACCTCGCCACGCGCTACGAGCGCGTCCTGGCCTGGGACCGCGAGGACCTCGCGATGGTCATCCGGTTCGAGGATCTCGTGGGCTCGCAGGGCGGTGGGGACGACGACGCCCAACGCTCCTCCGTCCGCAGCCTCGCGACGCACGTCGGCATCACGCTCGCCGAGGACGACGTCATCGCCACCGCGGACGGGCTGTTCGGCGGGACGTCGACGTTCCGCAGCGGCCGCATCGGCGGCTGGCGCACGACGTGGGACGACGAGCTGCGCGCCCAGGCGGCGGAGCTGCTCGGCCCGGTCCTCGAACGGCTCGGCTACGAGCGCTGACCGACGTTCTGCCGCGGCCGCGGCGCGACCGCTGCGCGCGGACCCGGCGGAATCGACCCACGTGCCGCCCGCAGCCCCGGCTGACGTGACGCGAAGGCGACGCTCGCCGCGATGCCGACGAGGACGCCCTGCTCGAGGTCCGGCGACCACGCCATCGAGTGCACGACGTGGGTCAGCATCAGGACGTAGAGCGTCTCGGAGGTCAGGAGCCGACCGTCGCGGTCGTAGCGACCGCGACGTGAGAGACGGAACAGGGTCCCGAAGATCAGCAGGAAGAGCAGCCCCACGCCGAGCACCCCCACCCGCAGGTAGGTCTCGATGTAGAAGTTGTGCGGGACCGTGTCCACGAAGTTCCCGTTGCTGAGCTGGCGGGTGTAGCCCTCGCCGAACGGACGGCCGTACAGGAGCTCGTGAGCCGGCGGCGGCTGGTTGTGCGTCATCAGGTAGAACCAGCCCTGAGCGCGCCATTCGAAGGAGCCCGAGTCGGCGGGCGAGCGCGGCACGAACGCCGAGGTGCCGTCCTCGGCAACCGTCTCGTCGAGCGACGAGTTGTCGAGCTGGACGAGCGAGAAGCTGCCGACGAGCACCAGGATCGCGAAGCCCGCGACCAGGGGACGACCGAGCCTCGGGTCGCGTGCGGCAGCGACCAGGCCCGCGACGAGCAAGGTGATCCACACCGTCCGGTGCTGCATGAGCAGGACGACGAGCAGGCAGAGCACGGCCGTCGTCTTCTCCCACGACTTCGCCCGGCGGTCGATCCAGACCGGCGCGATGATCAGCAGGGCCTGGAGGATGACGAGCGCGTTGCGGCCGTCGATCACGCGGATCGAGCCCGGTTCCTGCGGTCGCGCCCAGATCCCGGTCTGCGGGACGCCGACCACGAGCCCACCCCACCGGATGAAGGTGATCGTGATCAGGCCGATCGCCCCGAACAGCCAGACGCGGCCGATGGCCTCGCGCTGCTCGGCGGTGAGCCGGAAGGTCGAGAAGTAGAGGATCGCCCCGCCGTAGGCGAGGAAGTTGCGCGACTCGCGGAACGCCTCGTTGATCACGCCGACGCCGGCCCCGCGGTAGATCGCGTAGACGACGAGGAGCATGAACGGGACGGCGAGCCGCGACGGCGTCGAGTGGTGCCCACGGCGAAGCAGCCGCATCGTCGCCGCCCCGATCAGAAGCACCGAGGTGATGTCGGAGTAGATGATGACGACGCTGCCGGTGTCGATCGGCGGGATCACGTTGCCCAGGCCGGCGACGATCACGACGAGGGCCATCACCATGCCGGCACCCCACTCGGGGCGCTTCGTCAGCTGTTCGAGCAGGACGATCCCGCCTGCGATCGCGAGCGGCAGGCCGAGCGCAGCGGCGAGGAGGATCAGCGCGGACGGCATGGTCAGCTCCTCCCGTCGGGGTCGGCGGCGGCGCCCGCGCGG
>CBDTYW010000258.1:0-5151 GCA_965364735.1 uncultured Nitriliruptoria bacterium | reverse complement strand
GTCGCGGTCGTCGCGATCCGCTCGCTGGCGAGCAGCCGCGTGACGTCGGCGGCCGCGTCGATCTCGCCGCGGACCTCGCGGCGCAGGAACGCGCTGATCAGGTCGCCGATGAGCGCGCGGTTCTCCTCGTCGTTCGTCGCGGCCCCGTCGAGGAATCCGCGCGCGACCGTCGGGTCCTCGGGCCAGCCGACGGAGAAGTGGTTCGCGTCGCGGAGGATCGCGAGGTGCGTGTCGCCCTGGTCGCGCGACATGTGCTCGTGGAAGGTCCGGGTGATCGGGTCGCGTGCGTGACCTTCGGGGCCGTAGCGGTCGGCGCTGCGCTGGATGACGCCGTCGTGCGCGCCGCCCATCACGAGGAACGGCACGTCCGGCTCGACGTCGAGGATCGTGCCCTCCGGCCAGCCGAGCGCGGTCGCGCCCCCGTTGTGCGCGGCGAAGGTGACCGCGGCGCGCAGCCCCGGGAACCACGACGTCCGTGCGGACTGGAAGCACATGGTGCCACCGGCGGAGTGCCCGACCACCGCGATGCGGTCGAGGTCGACCTTGCCGTGCAGCGGCTGCGTCTCCGGCAGCGCAGCGATGGCGTCCAGGACGACCTGCAGCCCGTTCCAGCTCGGCTTCGAGCCGAAGGCGTCCGGCGTGACGGCGGTGAGGTCCACTCCCGGCGTGAGGCCGTACTGGCCGGCGAAGAGCTCGCCGACCCAGGTGTACGTCGCGACGGCGAAGCCTGCGCTGGCGATGCGGGTCGCGAGCCAGGTGTAGGCCTCGGGGGAGACGTTGATGCCGTTGGCGATGACGACGAGGGGGAGCTGGCCCGCAGCCGCGTCGACGGGGACGACCCCGGAGAGCCGCTCGACGTCGGAGCCCGTCGGAGCGGCCGGGTAGGCGATCTTGATCGCGAGCGTGTCGAACGGGGCGGTCGCGGTCGGGCAGGCCGCCGCGGTGAAGAGGGCACGGACGGTCGTCATCGGCGATCCTTGGACACGGCGCCGGCTGGGGTGGCCGGGGCGGCTACCTTCGATTTCCGGAACGTCGTTCCAGTTGAAGGTAGCGAGAGGTGCAGCCGTGGGGAACGCCCCGACCGAGGTCATGATCGCCGCGACGGATGTCGCCGCCACGATCGCGTTCCTCAACGTGCACGGCTTCGTCGAGGTCGCGCGCGACGACGTCCCCGGCGGCGTCTTCGGGCGATCCGGCACCGTCGGCTCGGTCACGATGCGTCAGCCCGGAACCGCGATCGGTGGATTCCTGATCATGGACTCCGACCGTCCCGTGCACCGCCGCGGTCACTTCGACCACGGCGGCATCGCGGTCGATGTCTACACGCGCGACGCCGACGCCACGCGTGCCCGCGCGGTGGCTGCCGGCCAGGACTGCCGCGAGGTCGAGCTCATCGAGATGGGGCCGATCAGCATGCGTCAGCTCCACATCACGGCGCCGGACGGCTGGTCGCTCGTGTTCGTCGAGTCCGATCGCCGTCGTCCGTCGCTGCTCGACCACGACCAGAAGGCCCAGCACTCAGAGGTTCACTCGGTGATCTGGGGGGTCGAGAAGATCGAGGATGCGACGCCCGGCTGGGAAGCCCAGGGGCTCGCGCAGCACCACCTCTTCCCGATCGCGCTGCCCGCGGTCTGCCGGGTCATGGGGCTGCCCTCGGAAGACATTGGCCTGCGCATGAACCTGCTCGCCGACGACGAGCAGTCACCGATCCGCGTCGAGCTGATGGACTTCCCGGGGCTGCCGGGAGCCGCTGCGCCCGTCGACCCGTTGACGCCGGGCATCGTCGGGCTGGTGTTCGGTGCCGAGCCCGGGAACCGCGCGTTGTTCCGCGGCTGACGGTCAGCAGCCGATCTCACCAGCTCATCTCACCACGACGCGGAGCCGGCGACCTGGCCCTTGAACGGTCCGACGATCTTCGACGTCGCCCAGCCGCCGTAGAAGTCACCCTGGACGGCGCGGACCACCTCGCCGTCGACGGTGATGCGGCTCACGCGCTGCGGGTAGAGCGAGATCGCTCCGGCGAGCCGGGTGAACGCCGGGCTCGGGTCCCGGTAGGTCCACGCTGCGTCACGCTCGACGCGGTCGCCGACGACGAGGTCGAACCAGCTGGCCACGCCCTTGAACTCGCAGAAGCTTGTCCGGCTGCTGGCGACGAGCACGCCCGGGGCGAACGCGACCCGCGGGAGGTAGTAGGTCGGTGGGTGGCTCGTCTCGAGGACCCGGAAGGCCGTGTGGGTCTGCGCCACGATGATGTCCCCGGTGAACACCATGATGTGCTGATCGACCTCGTCGAGCGCCGGCGGACGTGGGTAGTCCCACACCGACTCCTGACCGGGACCCACGGGATCGGGGCGGGGATGGCGGAGCACGACGGGACCTCAGGTTCTCGATGGACACCTGCGGTTCGGACGTGCGGAGGCTCTGGATGTCACGGCTTCACGACGGCCAGACCACCGATCACCAGCACCATCGTCCAGATCGCGAACACCCACGGGTAGGTGCGGATCAGGTCGGTGCGGAGCTGCAGCTCTCGTGCTGGCGTCGAGCCGTTCGCGACGAGGTCGCCGAAGCTCTCCGAGAACGGCCGCAGAGCGAACCGGATCGCGATCCCGCAGGCGATGATCAGCCCGAAGAGCAGGACCTTGATCGCCAGCCAGTCACCACGGAACGGCCCGTCACCGCCGAGCGAGACAGCCCCGGACGCGACCAGCGTGATCACGATCGCGCCGCGGAGGCCGAGATCGATCGTGCGAAGCCGCTCGGCGAGCGGCGTGCCCTCGCGAAAGTGGATCGTCAGGACCGACGCGAGCCACGCGAGGGACAGGACCCAGACCGCCGCGATGCCGGCGGTGGGGATCGACACGAGCCCGGAGCTGTCCGACAGGCTCAGGCCGAGCGGCAGCATCAGCACGAGCGCGATGCGCGGGCCGAGGTCGAACAGCAGCATCAGCTTCGCGATCGTGATCCGCGTCGGGATCGGCAGCTCCTCCTTCATCACGAAGCGCGATGACAGGAAGGTCGCAGCGTCGCTGCCGAGCCACACCCCGAAGAGGAGGAGGTGGGCGAGCAGGAGCCCTTGGTGCACGGTCATCGTCGGTTGCCTTGTGTGGTCAGGAGAAGCGTGCGCGGAGGTCGGTCTTGAGGACCTTCCCGGCAGCGTTGCGGGGGAGCACGTCGACCGTCTCCCAGCGTCGGGGGACCTTGAATCCCGCGAGCCCGTCACGAGCGAACGCCTCGATGGCGGCGACGTCGAGGTCATCGCTCGCCGGGACGACGATCGCGCAGACCGCCTCGCCCCACTTCTCGTCCTTCGTCCCGATCACGGCGACCTCCCGGACCTGCGGGTGCGTGGCGAGGACCTCCTCGACCTCGCGCGGGTAGACGTTCACGCCGCCGGAGATCACGAGATCCTTGGTGCGGTCCACGATGTGGAGGTAGCCCTCCTCGTCGCGCACCACGATGTCGCCGGAGCTGAGGAAGCCGTCCGCGTCCGTGCAGGCCTCGGTGGCCGCGTCGTCGTCGAGATAGCCGTTCATCAGGTACGGCGAGCGGCTGAACAGCTCGCCGCGACCGGCGCCGCCGACGACGTCGCCGTCCTCGTCGATGAGCTTCACCTCGGTCATGAACCAGGGCGGCCCGACGCACGCGTCCTTGCGACGCATGTCTGCGGGGCGCAGGTTCGCGACGATGCCGGCCTCCGTCGAGCCGTAGAGCTCATGGCACGCGACGTGCGGGAATGCGTCCATGAACCAGAGCTTCAGCTCCTGGGGCAGCGGTGCCGCGTTGAAGTAGACGGTGTCGAGCGATGAGGTGTCCGCCGCGGAGATCGCGTCGTCGCCGAGCGCACGGAGCATCTGGGCGTGCGCCGGGACGAGGAAGACCGAGTTCGGCCGGACGTCGGCGACCATCGCGAGCAGCGCGGCCGGATCCCACCTACGCAGCATCGCCACGGTGCCGCCGGTGTGGACGGCGGCGTAGGCGAAGGCGAACCCGGCACCGTGGTACATCGGGGCGACCGCGATCGTCGTGCTGCCGGGTCCGAGGTTCCACTCGAGCGCCGTGGCGACCATCGTCAGGACGCGCGAGCGATGGCTGATCAGCACGCCCTTCGGGCGGCCGGTCGTGCCGGACGTGTAGGCGATGCAGAACGGGTCGTCCTCGTCGACCATCACGGCAGGGTCTGTGGCGTCGGCAGCGGTGAGCACGTCCTCGTAGTCACCGTCGATCGTGATCACGCGGGCAACGGCGTGCTCCGCGATCCCGGGCTCGGCGATCTCGAGCAGGGCGGCGTCGGAGATCAGCGCCGACGCGCCGGAGTGACCCAGCACGAACGTCGCCTCCGGCGCGGTGAGCCGCGGGTTCACCGGGACCATGACGAGACCGGCCTTCGCGACGGCCGCGGCGATCTCGCAGTACTCGAGCCGGTTGCCGAGCAGAACGGCGACGCGATCGCCGGAGGAGAGTCCGCCGGAGACGAGCGCGTTGGCGAGCTGGGAGGAACGCGCGTCCAGCTCAGCACAGGTGAGCGATCGGTCCCCGTCGATGACCGCGACGGAGCCCGGCTGGGCGACCGCGAACTCGCGGACCCCGTTGGCCATGTTCAGCGGCGCGCCGCCCCGGAAGATCGTCATCGTCGTTGCTCGTCTCTGCGTTGCGGCGGCTCAGGCGGACAGGTGCTCGAGGATCGCGGCCTGCGCTGCGCGCGTGGCCTCGGCGTCCTGGAAGTAGGTCGGCGGGGACACCTTGACGGTGTCGACGTGCTCGCCCAGCTCCGCGAGCCTGCCACGCACGTCGTCGGCTGTCCCGGCGAGCGTGAACGCGCGGACCATCTCGTCGGTGACGGCGTCGACCATCGCGGTCGTGTCGCCGGCGGCGAACGCGGTGCGGACGGAGGCTGCTTCCTCTCCGAACCCGTGGAAGGCGAAGAAGTCGTCGTAGCTCTTCACGCTCGCGTAGAACGCCACGGTGTGCGCCGCGCTGCGACGCGCTGCTGCGCCGTCGGCGTCGATCACGCAGCACTGCGACGCGACGAGCTCGATCTGGTTGCGGTCGCGGCCGCCGCGGTCGAGGCCCTCGTGCAGCCACGGGGTCGCGCGCTCCGCGAGGAACTTCGGCGAGGTCAGCTCGTGGCTGATCCAGCCGTCGCCGATC
>CBDTYW010000257.1:0-5188 GCA_965364735.1 uncultured Nitriliruptoria bacterium | reverse complement strand
GACCGGGTTCGACCAGCCCAAGCTCTACGCGATGTACGTCGACAAGACGCTGACCGGCCTTGCAGCTGTGCAGACCCTGTCGCGGCTCAACCGGACCATGGCCGGCAAGGACGGCACATTCGTGCTGGACTTCCGCAACGACGCCGAGGCGATCCGCGAGGCCTTCTCGCCGTGGTTCACGCAGACCGTCGCCCCACCCAGGGACCCGAACCTGCTCTGGGACACCCGGGCAGCACTCGACGAGTTCCAGGTCCTTCGCGTCGAGGAGGCGACCGCAGTCGCCGCTCAGCTGGCCAAGCCCACCAAGCAGACGCACGAACGTGTGCACGCCATCGTCACGCCAGCGGTCGACCGCGTCCCACCGGCGGAGGCGCCAGCGGATGCCCGCTCCCGACCGGATCACTTCCCGCGAACGGCGGACTGTCCCGCGATGACTACGCCTGGGCTGCATGGGTCTACGACATCGACGTCCGTAACCCCGTCACCGCGAACGCGTCGTTCGAGAACTCAACCCTGTGGTGGGACAAGATCAACACCGTGTTCACGACCTCGTCCTCCGGCGGCGGTTCGAACGGGCCCCGGTACGCGAACCTCACCAAGACGGCCGCCTCCGGATCGATCTACAGCGACACCCGCGTGTTCGACTACGAGGACAACGAACCGTTCCACGCGCAGGCAGCTTCCCGAGACACGAACGCATCGGCAACCGGCGCGGTATCGATCTCGTTGATTCGTCGCATCGTGGGCACCCCGGCCTTGACCGGCTGCAACGAGTACCCAAGCCCGAATCGCAACGACAACGGCGCCTCTCACGCCACGCCGTGGACCATCATCACCACGGTCTCCTGTCCACCCACCTCGACGACGCAGTGGACGGGGTGCGCGACCGGCAACTACGACCACGACGGCGTGTATCCACAGAACGAGTACGCGGTCGACATGCGGGCGCAGTTCAACACCGCACGGAGCCACACCGTCCAGGCCGACGATGTCCGGGTGGCCCTCGGCAACGAGTGATCAGGCCCAAGGAGATGAACCATGATCGTTCGCCGCGCCGGGCTGCGCCCGCTGTGCACAGCCGTGCTCTTGGTCGGCATCTTGGCAGCGGGCTGCGCGAGCACCCAGGATCGCCGGCCTGTTGCCAACGCCCCTGACGAGCCGACGGACGTACGGGCGACCGAATACATGAGCTTCGCGGACCTGCTGGCGTCCAAGGAAACGCCGTTTGCCGCCGAGGTGACGATCGACGCTGAGTCGAGGACGGTCACCATCGACCGCCTGATCCACGTCCGCGGCGAACATCCCGAACTCGTGCGCACCGCCACCGTCATGTCGATCTCGCCGGGCCATCCCGACCTCGAGCTGATCCTGTCACGACGGGCCGGTGTGGCACTGGCTGCCACTGAGGAAGTCTTCCGCGAGTTCGGCTTCATCGCATGGGTGGACGACGGTCTGCGGCTGGAACCGGACACCTGGCAGGACTCGTTCGACCAACTCGCCGACTTCGTCGAGAGCGGCTCACGCGACGATGTGCTCACCAACGTGCTCATCGGCACCGAGGACAACCCGGACTACGGACGACCTGCCTCCTCCAACGAGGTCGACTCCTGGTATTCCCTGCCGTGGAACCTGAGACAACTGGACGTCTCGACCGCCCCCGGTCCGTCCTCGACGAGTTGACCACGGCGACCACGCTCTCGTTCGACCTGCCCGACGCGCTGCGGACACAAGAGGGCGAGACCGTCCGCGAGCAGGATCTGGTCGTCCTCGAGATCTTCCAACCCGACTTCGCGGTCGTCGCTTCGATCGCCATCAGTGCCGGCGACACCTTCGGGGTGTTCCACGTGCCCAACGACGGACCGCTGCAGGCCAGGTTCATCCAGGTCTCCGATGGCGCCACGAGCGAATCGATCGACGTCAACGGGCTCCGCGACCTCGGCGACGAGACCGGGACCGCGGCTGTCGTCGAGGTGACCAGCCGAGGCGGGACCGACCCCGCCGAACTTCAGCTCACACTCAGACCGGGCCGGCCCGGCGAGAAATCCCGGAGCTGACCTCCGCGCAACGGTCAGCCAGCACCCAGATGGGTGTCGACCATCGCGCGGAAGCGGAGGTCGAGCATCTGCTCGTCGACGTGGGTCAGGCCCGCTCCGAGGAAGCCGTCGAGCCACTTGACGGGTGATGGCAAGGCCCGGACCAGCGCCACCGCGCACCATGCATGCCACGTGTCCGGGCTGCGCATGACGCCAGCGGCCGCCTCGTAGGCCTGCACGAGGTCGTCGGCTGCATCGACGCCCCAGACCAGCGCGGTGTCCATCCAGAGGTAGGCGATGTCCGACCAACGGTTCGCGATGCCCGGGTCGGCCCAGTCGAGGAGCGCGGTGATCGTCGCGCCGTCCCACATCGCGTTGCCGCCGTGGAGGTCGCCGTGGACGATCACGAGATCCTCGTTGGGCGCGAGCGCGACGTCATCGATCGAGTCGGCCAGCGGGCCCTGCCGGTCGATGTTCGCGACGGCCTGCGCGGTCGTGCGCGTCGGCAGGTGCGCGACGACCGCGGGGTCCAGCGCGTGCAGGGCCGATGCGACATCAGCGAGCGCGCGACGGGCGGCGGGGTCGTCGAGGTGCCCCACGATCGGCACGCCGGCAGCAAGATCCATCAGCAGCGCCGGACGGCCCAGCACGTGGCCCTCGGGGTCTGACCAGCGCACCAGCGGGACCGGGAGCCCGCCACCGCTGAGCGCGGCGTGGGTCAGCACTTGATCGCGCAGCGACGACGCGCGTTCCCCGAACTCCGGAAGCAGACGGCGCAGCACGAGCGGCGGATGGGGCGGTGCCAGGTCGATGCGGTCGAGCAGCGATCCGATGCCGCCCGTCAGCACGGTCGCCTGGTTGATCGTGGCGCCGGACACGGCCTCGGCGACGGCCTCGGCCAGCGCGGATGCGTTCAGCGCTTCGGCGCGGGCGGCTCGGAGCGCTTCGTCAGTCACGCAGCGCGTCGACCCAGTTCGACATCAGCCGCGCCCCGACGACGCCGGACTTCTCGGGGTGGAACTGGGTGCCGACGACGTTGCCGTGCCGGGCGATGCAGGGGAACGTCTGGCCACCGTAGGTCGTCGTGGCGACGACGTGGTCGGGCTCGGACGGCTCGGCGTAGTACGAGTGCACGAAGTAGACGCGTTCGCCGGCGACCCCGTCCAGCAGCGGGTCACTGCCGTGGTCGTGGCCCGCTGCGGCGGTGACGAGATCCCAGCCCATGTGCGGGACCGTCGCGCTCGCAGGGAGCCGGCGGACACGGCCGGGGAGCAGGCCCATGCCGGGCACGTCACCTTCGTCCGAGCCGTCGTAGAGCAGCTGCATGCCGACGCAGATGCCGAAGAGGTGCTGGTCGCGGGCGATCCAGTCGCGGACGAGATCTTCGAGGCCGTGGTCACGCAGCCGGGCAAGGCAGGTCGCGAAGTTGCCGACCCCGGGGATCACGATCGCATCGGCGGCGGCGGCCTCCTGTGGGACCTGGGTGATGCGCGCGTCAGCGCCCGCGGCCAGCAGGGCGCGCTGGGCGGAGCGGACGTTGCCGGCCTCGTAGTCGAGGACAGCGACGGCGAGCGCGCTCACAGGTGCGTCGTCACTGCAGGACGCCCTTGGTGCTCGGCAGGTTGGTGCCGGTCACCGCGATCGCGCGGCGCAGCGCCACCGCGATCGACTTGAAGACGCTCTCGAAGATGTGGTGGGTGTTGTCCCCGGAGAGGTTGCGGACCTGCAGGGTGATCCGGGCGTTGGCGATGACCGACTCCCAGAAGTGCTTCACGAGGCTGGTCTCGAACGTGCCGTTGACGAGCTCGACGGCCGTCTCGACCTCCCACACGAGGTACGGCCGGCCGCTGAGGTCAAGCGCCACCCACGTGCAGGCCTCGTCGATCGGGACGGTCGCGTCACCGAAGCGCTCGACGCCGGTGCGGTCGCCCCATGCCTCGGCCAACGCCTGGCCGAGCGCGATGCCGGTGTCCTCGACGGTGTGGTGTCCGTCGATCTCGAGGTCGCCGTCGCACTGGATCGTCAGGTCGATCCGCCCGTGGCGGCCGAGCTGGTCGAGCATGTGGTCGAAGAACGGGATGCCCGTGTCGATGTTGCAGACACCGGTGCCGTCGAGGTCGACGGTGACCTCGATCTTGGTCTCCTTGGTGCCGCGCACGACGGTGGCGGAGCGGGGGTTGGTCATGTCAGGGCCTGGGTGTCGAGGACGGAGCTCAGGGTGTTCAGGAAGGTCGTGTTCTCACCCGCGGTGCCGACGGTCACGCGCAAGCAGCCTGCGAGGCGCGGGAGCGTCGAGAAGTCACGGACGAGGACGCCGCCGTCGAGCAGCGCCTGGAACGTCGCGGCGCCGTCGGCGACGCGGAAGAGCAGGAAGTTGCCGGTCGACGGCCACACGGCGTCGACGCCGGCCATGACCGTGAGCCCGGCGCGGATGCGCTCGCGCTCCGAGATGACGTCGTCGATGTGCGCGAGCATCTCGTCGCGCTGCTCCAGCGCGACCAAGCCAGCTGTCTGGGTGAGCGCATCGAGGTGGTACGGGAGCCGGACGCGACGGATGTCGTCGATCACCCAGTCGTGGGCGAGCAGGTAGCCGAGCCGCAGGCCCGCGAGCCGGAACGCCTTGGAGAACGTGCGGGTGACGACGAGGCGGTCGAGCTCGTCGAGCAGTGCCCGAGCCGACGTGCCGCCGAACTCGACGTAGGCCTCGTCGGCGATGATGAGCGCCTCCGGAGCTGCGGCGTGCAGGGCGCGGATCGCGTCGTGCTCCAGCGGCGTGCCGACCGGGTTGTTCGGGTTGGCGAGACAGATGAGCGTCGGCCCGTGGGCGCGCACGGCGACCACAGCGCGCTCGACGTCGAGCGTGAAGTCCTCGGCGAGGTCGAAGGTCACGACCTCGGTGTTCGCGACCTTCGCGATGAGCGGGTGCGCGCTGTAACCGGGGCTCGACAGCAACAGCTTGCGTCCGGGTCCGCCGTAGGCCTGGAAGAGCTGCAGCAGCACCTCGTTGGAGCCGTTGGCCGCCCAGATCCTCGTCGGGTCAAGGTCGTGCCAGTCCCCCAGCGCCGCGCGCAGCGCGGTGGCGGGGCGGTCCGGGTAGCGGTGCAGGTCGCGGGGCAGGCGCGCGGCGAGCGCGTCGTGGAAGGCCTGCGGCGGGG
>CBDTYW010000256.1:0-5210 GCA_965364735.1 uncultured Nitriliruptoria bacterium | reverse complement strand
GCTGATTCGCGGCGGACGCGAGCCGTCGCTACAGTCCCGCTCGCTGCTGCCGACCTCGTCGGCCACGATCCGTCCGACCTCGGCATGCCGAAGACGCGGGGCGCGGCCCTCAGCGCGATGTGCGCGGCGATCGTCGCCGAGGAGGTCGACCTCGACGCCGGTGCCGACCGCGCCGCCACCGGCGAGGCGCTCCTCGCGATCCGCGGCATCGGGCCGTGGACGGCCGACGGGGCGTTGATGCGCTCCCTCGGCGATCCTGATGTCCTCCTCGGCACGGACCTCATCGCGCTGCGGGGCGCCGCGATCCTCGGCCTGCCCGACACGCCCAAGGCCCTCGCCGCCCACGCCGCGTCGTGGTCACCCTGGCGCAGCTACGCCACCCACCACCTGTGGGCCGCCGCCCTCGAAACCACCGCGAGCGATGCCCAAACCTGCACCACGCAGGTTTCGACGTCGCTCGGCGAAGACAGGGAGGGGGAGTCATGACGACGATCCTGTATCGCACGGTCATGGACTCGCCGGTCGGTGAGCTGACGCTCGTTGCGTCCGACGACGGGCTGCGCGCGGTCTTGTGGCCGCGCGACGACCCGAAGCGCGCGAACGTCGCGTTCACCGACGACACCGTCGACGGCGCCGACCACCCGGTCCTCGCCGCGGCGCGGGCCCAGCTCGACGAGTACTTCGCGGGGGACCGCCGAGACTTCGACGTCCCGCTCGACCCGGTCGGCACCGAGTTCCAGCAGGACGCGTGGACAGCGCTGCGCACGATCCCGTACGGCGAGACGGCGACCTACGGCGAGCAGGCAGCCCGCATCGGCCGCCCCACCGCCGTCCGTGCGATCGGGGCGGCGAACGGGCGCAACCCGATCTCGGTGATCGTCCCGTGCCACCGGGTGATCGGCGCGACCGGCGAGCTCACCGGCTTCGCAGCAGGGTTGGACGCCAAGCGCTGGCTGCTCGACCACGAGCGCGCCACCGCAGGCACCGCGCAATCGCTGTTCTGACGCCGAACCTGACGCCGAACCTCGTGCCGGGGCGGTTCGCCACCCGCACGCGCGGGCATGCTCCAACCCGTCAGGGCGTTGCGCCCTGCAGACCTCCCTGCCAGGAACTGCTCCGTGATCTCGCTCCAACGTCTTGCCGCCCTCCCGCTGCGCCCCCCGATGGCTGCCCTCGGCCTCGGGGCGTCGATCGTCAACGCCTTCATGAGCCCGGCCACCGCGCTCGACGTGCCCAGCGCCGAGCAGCTCGTCCGCAAGCTCACCCGCCAGATGGTCGACCGTGACCCGTCGACGGAGATCCACGTCGTGGTCGTCGGGGCGGGGTTCGCAGGGCTCCAGGTCGCACAGGTGCTCGCCAACCACGCCGACCACGCCAACGTCCGGGTGACGCTGCTCGACCGGCACAACTACCACCTCTTCCAGCCGCTGCTCTACCAGGTGGCCACCGCGGGCCTTGACCCGCAGGACATCGGCCACAGCATCCGCAACGTCGTGCGTGCCAACCCGGACGTGACCTTCCGCCTCGGCACCGTCGTCGACGCCGACCTCGCCGCGCACACCCTCACGCTCGAGGACGGCAGCGTGCTCGCCTACGACCGGCTCGTTCTGGCCGCCGGGGCGATCAGCGCCGACTTCGGCATCACCGGGGTCGCGGAGCACGCGTTCCCCCTGAAGTCGCTCTCCGACGCTGTCACGATGCGCAACCACATCCTGACCCTGTTCGAGCGCGTCGAGCGTGACGACGACCTGCGCTTCGGCGGCGGGCTCACCTTCGTCGTGGCCGGTGGCGGCCCGACCGGCGTCGAGATGGCCGGAGCGATCGCCGAGCTGACCTCGATGGTGCTGCGCCGCGACCACCCGTCGCTGGAGGAGGCCCCCGTCCGCGTCATCCTCGCCGACCCCTCCGACAACCTCCTGTCCGCGTACTCCAAGGACTCCCAGCGGGCCACCGTGAAGGCGCTCGAGGAGCGGGGCGTGGAGCTTCGCCTCGGCGTCGGCGTCCGAGAGGTCGAGCCGGACGCGGTGACCCTCGAGGACGGCGCTCGCATCCCGACCCGGACCGTCGTCTGGGCAGCCGGTGTCCGCGCCAACCCGCTCGCCGATGCCATCGGGCTCGCCGGTGACGCCGGTGGCCGCATCCCGGTCGGCTCCGACCTGCGGGTCAGCGCCGACGTCGACGGGGCACACGACGTCTTCGTCGTCGGGGACCTCGCCGCAGCCGCGGGCAACGACGGCAACCTGCTCCCGCAGCTCAGCCCCGTCGCGATGCAGCAGGGCCGTCACGTCGCCGAGGTCATCGTCGCCGACGCCACCGACTCCGCCGGCCCCGGTCCGTTCCGCTACATCGACAAGGGGATCATGGCCACGATCGGGCGCAACGACGCCGTCGCGGAGCTCCCCGGCGGCATCCACCTGTCGGGCTTCCCCGCCTGGACCGCCTGGCTGGGCGTGCACATCGTGTTCCTCGTCGGCTGGCGCAACCGCGCTTCGACGCTGGTGAACTGGGGCTGGAACCACCTCACCTACGACCGTGGATCCCGCATGATCCTCGACCCCACCGAGGTCGACCTCGCCACCCTGTTCGAGGCGCTCGACGCCGACGGGACCAAAGCCGACCTGATCCTGGAAGACCTCGCGACCCGCACCGCGTGAGTCCACCCGGCTCGACGCACGGGTGAGCCGCCCCCGTCATGTGGCGCTCGGGGTGGGCGGAAGCCGCTCCGTCGACGTTGCCTGAGTACGGTTCGTCACAGGCTGACGCGGTGCGGGTGTGAAGGATGGTCGGGGTGGACGGTGAGGGCGTGGACGCGAAGCTCGCGTCGCTGTGCGCGGACCACCCGATGATCCGGGAGCTCGGGGCGCGTTTCGCCGACGCTGGCGCGGAGCTCTTCCTCGTCGGAGGCGCCGTCCGTGACCGCATGCTCGGCCGCGACGTCGACGTCGACCTCGACTTCGCGACCTCTGCGACGCCGGAGCGCACGGAGGAGCTGCTGGGTGGCTGGGCCGGCGTGATCTGGCTCACGGGGGCCGCGTTCGGGACCGTCTCGGCCGAGCGTCATGGTGTGCAGATCGAGATCACGACCTACCGCAGCGACGTCTACACGACGGGTTCGCGGCATCCCGAGGTCGCGTGGGGCGAGAGCCTGGAGCAGGACCTCTCGCGCCGGGACTTCACCGTGAACGCGCTCGCCATGGACGCCAGCACCGGGGAGCTCGTCGACCGGTTCGACGGTGCGGCGGACCTCGAGCGCCGCGTCCTGCGTACCCCCGTCGCGCCCGAGCAGTCCTTCGGCGACGACCCGCTGCGGATGCTGCGCCTCGCCCGGTTCGCCTCGACGCTCGGCTTCACGCCCGAGGACGCGACCCGCGCTGCCGCGACCGAGATGGCCGACCAGCTCGAGCACATCAGCGCCGAGCGGATCCGCGTCGAGCTCGAGAAGCTCCTGGTCGGCACCCACCCGGCCGACGGGTTCCGCGTCCTCGTCGAGACCGGCCTGATCGGGCACCTCCCCGGCTTCGGGGCGCTTGCGGCCGACTCCGCGGAGTCGGCGGACCGGATCCGTCGCATCCGCCGACGCGTCAGCGTCGCTCCGCTGCTGCGGACCGCCGCCGGGGCCCAGGACCCGGCGATCGTGGCGTGGACGCTCCTGGCCGTCGATGATCCGACCAGCAACGATGACGCAGCGGTTCAGGAGCGTCTACGCGCCCTGACCTGCTCCAACGCGACCATCCGGGCGGTCGCGACGACCGCGCAGATCGTCCGCGGTGTCCTCAGCGAGCTGACGTTGGAGGAGCCGTGGAACCCGGGACGGGTCCGCAAGCTGACCCACGACGCTGGTGAGCGGGAGGCGGACGTCCTCGCGGTCCTGGCGGTCCTCGAGGCGGCCGGTGAGACCGCCGAGCTGCACCTCGGCGTCCACGAGGACCTGCGCCGCTACCTCGCCGACGCGGGCGAGCTCGACGACCTGTCGCCGCCGCTCGACGGTGGCGCGGTCATGCGCCTGCTCGGCATCCCGCCGGGGCCACAGATCGGCGAGGCGATCGCGCACCTGACCGACATGCGGCTTCAGCGCGGCGCCATGAGCGTCTCCGAGGCGGAGGACGCCGTGACGGTCTGGTGGCTCGACCGCCGCCGGGCCGCGGCGGGCTGATGGCCTCCGGGAACGGCAAGCTCGGGTCGTCGTGGCGTGACCACGAGGACCGGGCGGTCGACGCCCCGCCGATCCCGTCCGAGGACGCCACCGCGTACTACGTCGAGATCGGCGACTTCCAGGGCGCTGACTACCGCCGCAACGCCTTCGCGCTGGGGACCACGGGCGAGGTCGCGGCGCTGGTCGCGCTGACGGGGCTGACGCCAGGCGACCGCGTCCTGGACGTCGGATGCGGGGACGGCCGGCACCTCCGGGCGCTCGCGGCGCAGGGCATCGGTGGCGTGGGAGTCGACGTCTCGCCGGGCCTGATCGCGGCCGCCACCGCAGCCCACGAGGCCGATGACGGCGACGCGACCACCCAGTTCCTCGTCGCAGACGCGCGCCGCGACCTCGCGGCGGTCGCGGCCGAGCACGGGCTGTTCGACGTCGCGTGGACGCTCTGCCAGGGAGCGTTCGGTACGTCGCCGGCGGGTGACCCGGAGGTCCTGCGGGGGCTGGTCGATGCGGTCCGGCCCGGTGCTCCGGTGGTCTTCACGGCCTTCCATGCGCTGTTCGCCGCTCGTCATCTCGCTCCCGGAGACCACTTCGATCCGGTCCTCGGGGTGATGCACCATCGTCCGGACGTGCATGGACCGGACGGCGAGGTGCGACGCTTCGACATGTGGACGACGGCCTACACCGTCGGGGAGATCCGTCGACTCGCTGACTGGGCGGGGGCGGACGTGGAGCGCGTCGTCGGTGCGGAGCCGGGGCGCTACGACGCGACATCGCTCGCGCTCGACGACCCTGAGCTGCTGGTCCTGGCGCGTCGCCGCTGAGGGTCTGAGCCCCGGGGCCGGGTGCGGACAGTGGCCGTTCGGCTCCGCAGACGGAAACTTCAGGGGACACAAGTCGGTTGAGGTTCACGTATATGCGCTCTCCGTGCGGGCATGCTGACTGCACGTAGTCTTCTGAGGAGCCCAGCCCATGCGCACCGCCACGATCCCTCACCCCGATGTCGCCCTCGACGGCGGCCTGCCGGGCGCGGGCTCCGCGCTGGTCGCGCCGACGTCGCGCA
>CBDTYW010000255.1:0-5225 GCA_965364735.1 uncultured Nitriliruptoria bacterium | reverse complement strand
GGAGCTGGCGGCGGACCGCGCTGCGCGCGATCCAGACGGCGACGGCGCCGTCGAACCCGTCGTCATCAGGATCCCGCGTTCCACCGAGCTCGCCCGCCTCGGCGAGGCGATGCAGCGCTACCGCAGCGCGGTCGCTCGGACCAGCGCGGCGACCGTGGATCGGATGCGCGCCAACGCGGAGTGCTTCGCGGCGCTCATCGACCAGGCCCCGGATCTCGTGATGCTGCTCGATCGGGACGGTCTGATCGCCTACGCGTCGCCCGCAGCGATGCCGGTGCTCGGACGCTCCCCGGAGGACCTCTTCGCGGCACGCCTGCTGAGCTTCGTCCGGCCCGCGGACCAGACCACGGTGCAGCGCGGTCTTCAACGAGCGGCCGCCCATCCCGGACGCCCCGTCAGCATCGAGTTCCACGTCCCGACGGCAGACGGCGAGCACCTCATCGAGGCGGTCATCCGCGACCTCCAGCACGACCCCGCCGTGCAGGGGATCGTCTGCAACGCGCGCGACGTCTCCAGCCGTCACGCAGCCGAGGAGTCGCTGCGCCACCAAGCTCTGCACGACGCGCTGACCGGGCTGCCGAACCGCACGCTCCTGCTCGACCGGCTCAGCGTGTCGCTCGGCCGCGCCCGTCGTGACGGCACCACGGTCGCGGTGTTCATGATGGACCTCGACGGGTTCAAGCTCGTCAACGACGCCTACGGCCACGAGGTCGGCGACCGGCTGCTCATCGCCGCCGCGCGTCGCCTCGAGTCCGTGGTCCGCGAGGGCGACACGGCCGTCCGCCTCGGCGGCGACGAGTTCGTCGTGCTCAGCGAGGGGCTGAAGAGCGACGAGGACGTCGCGGCGCTGGCCCGCCGCTACGTCGACGCGATCGGCGCGTCGGCGATCAACATCGACGACCGGGAGCTGCACGTTCGTGCCAGCATCGGGGTTCGTCTCAGCCGACCGGGCGACGCGGCCGGCGACATCCTCCGGGACGCGGACGCCGCCATGTACGCCGCGAAGCGCGACGGTGGCGGGATCGCGGTCTCGGACGAGCAGCACCAGCGTGCGGCAGCCCGTCACCTCGAGCTGTCGACGGACGTGCGACGTGGTCTGGGCCTCGGCCAGTTCACCAGCCACTACCAGCCGATCGTCGACCTCGAGACCGGCGAGATCGTGTCGCTCGAGGCCTTGGCGCGGTGGGAGCACCCCGACCGTGGGAACGTCCCTCCCATGGAGTTCATCCCGATCTGCGAGGAGACCGGCCTCATCGGCACCCTCGGGCTGCAGGTCTTCGACCAGGCCTGCCACACCGCGAAGGCGCTCGAAGAACGCGGACGTCCGCTCCCGATCACCGTCAACGTGTCGCCGCGTCAGCTCGCCGTCGCGCACTTCGTCGACGACGTGGCGGCGATCATGAAGCGGGTCGGGGTCGAGCCCTCGCTCCTCGCGATCGAGGTCACCGAGTCCGTCATGCTGGGCGCCGCCGAACCCCTCGAGCGACTCCGCGACCTCGGGCTGCGGATCCTCATCGATGACTTCGGGACGGGCTACTCCTCGCTGAGCTACCTGCACCGGTTCCGGGCCGACGCGCTGAAGATCGACCGTTCGTTCGTGAGCGGCATCGGTGCCGGCCGGTCGGAGAACCGCGAGATCGTCCGGGCGATGCTCGGGATGGCCAGCGCGTTCGGGCTCAGCGTCATCGCTGAGGGCGTCGAGACCGACGAGGAGCGGCAGGGACTGGCGGAGCTCGGGGTCGACATGGCGCAGGGATACCTCTACGCGCACCCTGCCCCGATCGGCGAGCTGTTCCCGGAGCTGGATCTCACGATCACGACGTCCACGGGAAGCCCGCTGCGACGCGCCTCGCGGCTCACGCGGAGCCAGCTGCGCTCACACCCCTGAGGCGATGACCGACCACAGGTCGTCGAGATGTTCCCGGGTGACCGTCTGGTGACCGATCGACACCCGCACGAACGCGACCGGCTCGCCCCCCGTCGACGGGCCCGTGACGATCGACGGGGTGACCAGCAGTCGACGTGTCGCGTTGACCGCCTCCGCGATCGCGCGGGTCGCCTCGTCGCCGTCGACGTGGCGGAACGACACGAGCCCGAGCGTGGTGGGCGCGACGAGCGCGAGCGACGGGTGGTCGACGACGCGCTCGGTCAGCTCACGCGCGAGAGCGACGTGTCCGCGGATCAGCTTCCTCAGCTCAGCAGCCCCGTAGGCCCGCAGCACGAACCAGAGCTTCAGGGCGCGGATCCGTCGACCGAGCGGAACGTGCCAGTCGCGCAGGTCCGTCGCCCCGCTGTCCGTCGCTGCGTTGCGCAGGTACGCCGGCACGATCTGCATGGCCGCGATCAACGGCTCGCGGTCGGCGACGTGGAAGACCGAGCAGTCGAAGCCCACGCCCAGCCACTTGTGCGGGTTCCACGTGTACGAGTCCGCGAGGTCGAGCCCGTCCTGGAGCAGCCGGAACTCCGGGCAGATCATCGCGGACCCGGAGTAGGCGGCGTCGACGTGGAGCCAGGCACCGGCCTCGCGGGCGACTTCGCCGATCGCTCGGACCGGGTCGATCGCCGTGGTGCCGGTGGTGCCCACCGATGCGCAGACGAACGTCGGCACGAGCCCTGCTTCGCGGTCTGCCGTGATGGCGTCGGCCAGCGCGTCGGAACGCATCGCGAAGCGCTCGTCGACGTCGATCAGACGCAGATGTCCGTACCCGGCGACGCGGGCGCCCTTCTCGATCGAGCTGTGCGCCTGCGCAGAGGTGTAGGCGACGCAGCGCCCCGGCTCGACACCGGCACGTTCCCGCGCGACGACGAGCGCCGTGTGGGTCGAGTCCGAGGCGCTCATCTGGATGACGCCGCCGCCCGCGCCGTCGCTGCGGAAGGTGTCCGGCAGGCCGAGCAGCTCGACGAGCCAGTCCAGGACGTGCAGCTCGAGCTCGGTCGTGATCGGTGATGAAGCCCAGATCATCCCCTGCTGTCCGAGGCCCGCCGCGACCAGCTCTGCGAGGATCGACGGGAAGCTGGTGTTGGACGGGAACCAGGCGAAGAAGCCGGGCGACTGCCACTGCACCATCCCGGGGACGACAACCCGGTCGAGGTCAGCGATCACGTCCGCGAACGGCTCCGGGTCCTCCGGCGCCGAGGCGGGCAGCAGCGCGCGCAGCTCGCCGGGCTCGACGTCCGGCGTCACGGGCAGGTCCGGGATCCGCTCGTGGAGATCCGCGACCCAGTCGATGAGCTCGTGTCCGAAGCGACGGAAGTCGTCGCCGGTCATGCCGAGCGGCGGGAAGGTCTCAGCCACGGTGCTGCTCCGGGTCGGGTGCGCTGGCACGCTAGCGACCGGTCCGGACGTGGCTGCTGCCCGCCGCTCCCTCCGTACCCTCGGAGTCCGGATGAGGGAGACGTCGTTGCTCAGGGTCAAGATCAGCGTGGCCGCTGTCGTCGCAGCGCTGGCCGCGTCGCTGACGTCGGGCGTCGCCGCTGGGCAGACCTCCTTCACGCCGGCCACCGTCACCGTCGAGTCGTTCGCCCTCACGGTCACCGACGGCCCGCTCGACCAGCACACGGACGTCGAGATCGACGTCGACGTGTACGTCCCCTCGACCGCGACGGCCTCGACACCGGCCCCGGCGGTGATCCTCGCCCATGGGTTCGGCGGGTCGAAGACCGGGTACGCGAGCCTCGCCAACGCGCTGGCCGAGCGCGGCTACGTCGCCGTCTCGTACTCAGCCCGGGGGTTCGGCGACTCGTCACACGAGATCGGCCTCGACTCGATCCACTACGACGTGAAGGACGCACAGCAGCTGATGGACGCTCTGGCCGAGCGTCCCGACGTCCTCCTCGACGCCCCCGGCGACCCGCGCGTCGCGTGGCACGGAGATTCCTACGGCGGCGGGATCGCGCTGCAGATCGCGGCCCACGACGACCGCGTCGACACCATCGTTCCGCGCATCACGTGGTCCTCGCTCGTCTACGCCCTGGCGCCGAACAACCTCGGCGTGGCGACCGCCTCGCCGTACGACCAGCCGTTCGGCAACTTCAAGACCCAGTGGACGACGGTCTTCTTCTCCGTCGGAACCGCCCAGCCGGTCCTCTCCCCGAACGGGATCCCGGTCATCCCGCCGACGTCGGAGTGCCCGGGCTTCGTGGCGGGCCTCTGCGAGACCTACCTGCGGATCGCGGCAACCGGCCGCGGCGACCAGGCCGCGGTCGACCTGCTCAAGGAGTCCTCCCCGGACGTCTCGTACGACACGATCGACATCCCGACGTTCGTCATCCAGGGCCAGAGCGACACCCTGTTCAACCTGCGCGACGCGGTCCGCAACTACACCGCCGTGCGCGACAACGGCGCGGACGTGAAGATGCTGTGGTTCAACGGCGGCCACTCCGGCTCCTACGCGCCGGGCGAGATCGAGAACGTGAGCGTCCCCGACGACGTCATCAACTCCCGCCTGTTCGCCTGGTTCGACCGGTACCTGCGCGGGGACACCTCCGCTGATCCCGGCCCCGGGTTCGAGTACTTCCGTGACTGGGTCGGCTACGACGGCAACGCCTCCCCGGCCTACGCCTCGGCCGACCGCTACCCCGCGATCGCGGGCGATCCATGGCGCCTGAACGGCGACGGGACGCTCGTTCCGCCGACCGCTCCCGCGGTCGACGGGGCGCGCAGCTTCTTCGCTCCGCCGCTCGGTGTCCCCGGCGCGTACTCCGAGACCTCGGCGGTCCAGGGCAGCGTCGGGCAGGACCCGTTCGACATCGACGGGCTCCACCTCGCGTGGGAGTCCGAGCCCTTCGCGGAGCCGCATGAGCTCGTCGGGCTCCCTGAGCTGACCTTGCAGATGTCGTCGGTCACCGGCGAGGCGTCGTTCCACGCGAAGATCTACGACGTGGCTCCGAACGGCGACCTCGACCTGCTGCGGCGTCTGGTCGCTCCGACGTGGACGACGTCGCTGCCCGGTCCGGTCACGTTGACGTTGCCCGGCTACGTGCACCGCTTCGACACCGGTCACACGCTGCGCGTCGTGCTTGCCTCGACGGACCTCGCCTACGGCAACCGCCGGGTTCCCGACCAGTACACGGTCACGACCACGGCCGACGCCTCGTCGACGATCCTGCTCCCCCTCCGCGCCGTCGACGCCGCGGCACCCGAGCCCGAGCCGACCCAGACCGCCTCACCGGAGGCGACGTCCGAGCCGACCCCGGCCCCCGAGCAGCTTCCGGCCACCGGTGGC
>CBDTYW010000254.1:0-5257 GCA_965364735.1 uncultured Nitriliruptoria bacterium | reverse complement strand
GCCGCGGCGTCCCGCCGGCCGAAGGCCCGGCTGGCCGCGCTCACGCGCTGTCTCGCGTCGTCGTCGTCGAGCCAGGGCTCGATGGCGGCGACGATGCCCTCGCCGCTCAGCTCCTTGTCGACGATGACGACCGCGCCGCCGGCGCGTTCGAGCGCGCGGCCGTTCGCGGTCTGATGGTCTGCGGTCGCATGGGGGTACGGGACCAGCAGCGCGGGGATGCCGAGCGCCGTCAGCTCCGCGATGGAGGTCGCCCCGGCCCGACACACGACGACGTCGGCCACGGCCAGCGCCGCCGACATGTCCGTGATGAAGTCGACGCACCGCACGATCGGCCCGGAACCACCCTGCCGTTCCTGCTCCCAGCCCAGCATCGTCTCGTCGTGGAGCTTGGTCCCGGCACCGTGGATGATCTGGAGCCGCTGCGGGTCACGCCAGATCCCATGGCTCGCGACGATCGCCTGGTTGATCGCGCGCGCACCCTGGCTCCCACCGAACACGAGGATGGTGCGCATGTGCGGCGCGAGCTTCCACGTCTCCCGTGCCCGAGCCCTGGCGGCGTCGACGTCCAGGTCGAGGATCTCGCCGCGCACGGGGTTGCCCGTCACGACGGTGTCCTCGGGGCGGGGGAACTCGTCCGCCGACCCCGGGAAGGTGACCGCCACCTTGCTGGCCCACCGCGCGGCGACCTTGTTCGCGATCCCGGGGATCGCGTTCTGCTCGTGGATCACCAGCGGCAGCCCGGTCCGCCCGGCCGCCCAGTCCAGCGGGAAGCTGACGTAGCCGCCGAACGTCACGGCGGCGACGGCCTCCTCTTCGGCGATGATCTCCTCGCACCGCTTGACCACGTTGCGCATCGCGGTCGGCAGCCGCAGGAAGCGCGGCGAGATCTTGCGCGGCAGCGACATGGCCTCGATGTGGTGCAGACGGAACCCGGCTTCGGGGACGAGCCGGTCCTCCAGCCGATCGGCCGTGCCGACGAACACGGGCTCGATGTCCGGGTCGACGCGCTGGAGCTCACGGGCAACCGCGATCGCCGGGAAGACGTGCCCGGCGGTGCCGCCGCCCGCGACGAGGATCCGACGCTTGGTCACGCGTTCACCTTCTCGGCGACGTGGTCGCGCAGGTCGATCGTGAGGCCTTCCTCGGGCACGGTCCGCCCGATGGCCGTCAGGATGCCGAGCGCGAACAGCATCGACACGAGGGAGGATCCACCGACCGACACCAGCGGGAGCGTGACCCCGGTGATCGGCAGCAGGCCCATCACGGTCGAGACGTTGAGCAGGGCCTGACCGACGATCCACGCCGTGATCACGAACGCCACGACCTGGCCGTACGGGTCCTGCGTGCGACGAGCGACGCGCAGGCCGACGACGAGCAGCGCCATGAAGAGGCTGAGCACGCCGACCGCGCCGACGAGCCCGAGCTCCTCGCCGATGATCGCGTAGATGAAGTCCGTCTCGGGGTTCGGGATGAAGTTCCACTTGCCCCGCGACGAGCCGAGCCCGAGGCCGAGCCAGCCGCCGGAGGCCATCGAGAAGCGGGACTGGAGCAGCTGGAACCCAGTGTTCAGCGGGTCAGCCTCCGGGTCGAGCCACCCGGTGATGCGAGCGAACCGGTACGGAGCTGCCACCGCTGCCGCGCCGGCCAGCACCGCTGCGACCCCGGCGAAGGCCGCGAGGTGCCGCCACGGGAGCCCTTCGACGAAGAGCACCAGCAGGACGATCAGGCCGATCAGCATCGTGGTCCCGAGGTCGGGCTCGAGCAGCAGCAAGATGGCCTGGACACCGAGGAGCGGGAGCGCCGGGACCAGCAGGTGCTTGATCTGGTGCGGGCTGCCGTCCTTCGGACGCTTGCGCACCATCACGTCAGCCAGCCACAGCAACGTCGCGATCTTCGCGATCTCTGACGGCTGCACGACCATCGGGCCGATGCCGAGCCACCGGGAGGAGCCGCTGCGCTCGATCCCGACGGACGGGATCAGGACGAGGATCAGCCCGATCAGGACGCCGCCCATCAACCACCACGAGACCTTCCGCCACGTGGCTGGCGTGATGTTCGCGGCCAGCAGGTAGCCGGGGAGGCCGATTCCCGCCCAGAACAGCTGGCGTCGAGCCACGCCGAACGCGTCTCCCTCGCGCGCCGCGTCGACGAACGACGCCGAGAACGACATGACCAGGCCGATCGTCGTCAGCGCCACGACGATCACGAGGATCGCCGTCGACTCGCTCGACCAGCCGTACTGACGGATCCGCGCGAACCGCGCGACCGCGCTGTCGATCAGACGGGACCGGGTGGTGGCCGAGGTGGCGGTCATGACGAACTCCTGGCGGCGACGACGGATCGAGCGTGCGCGGCGAACTGGTCGCCGCGATCGCGGTAGTCACGGAACTGGTCGAAGGACGAGCACGCGGGGGCGAGCAGGACGGCGTCGCCCGGCTGGGCGACGGCGGCAGCTCTGCTGACGGCTGCAGCGAGGTCGCCGACATCGGTCCCCTCCACGCCGGCGCGCGCGCAGACGGCGGACAGCTCCGCAGCCGAGGTCCCGATGAGGAAGGCAGCGCGGACGTTGCCCAGATGCGGCGCGAGCACGTTGAGGTCGACGCCCTTGGCGATGCCACCGGCGATCCAGACCACGCTGGAGAAGGACCCGAGGGCCGCGGCGCACGCATGGGGGTTGGTCGCCTTGGAGTCGTCGACGAACGTGATCCCGTCGACCTCGGCGACCACCTCGAGCCGGTGCCGACCGGGACGGAACGCGAGGGCTGCACGCGCGGCGGCCTCGAGATCGGCGCCGATCAGGATCGCTGCCAGCGCGGCAGCAGCGACGTTCGCGACCAGATGCGGTGCGGCCGAGGGCAGCTCCGCGATGTCCAGCAGCGGCTGGTCCGTGCCGTCCTCGAGCCGGATCAGCAGCTGTCCGTCGACCACGTGGGCGCCCACCCCGTCTGGCCGCCGGTCCGTGAGCGTGAACGTCGCGACCGACGAGTGCGCCACGGTCGCGAGGCCGCGGACCGCCGCGTCGTCAGCGTTGACGACGGCCCAGTCGTCCTGGCCCTGGGCCTGCCACATGAGGGACTTGGCGTGCCCGTAGGCCGCGATGCTGCCGTGCCAGTCGAGGTGGTCGTCGGCGAGGTTGAGCAGCACGCCGACCTCAGGACGCAACGTCTGGCAGAACCTGAGCTGGAAGCTCGACAGCTCCGCGACGAGCACGTCGTCCGGGGCGCTGGCGAGCGCGACGGTCGTGACCGGCTCGCCGATGTTGCCGCAGGCATGCGCGGTCTGGCCGGCCTCGACGAGCATCGCGGTCACGAGCTCCGTCACCGAGGTCTTGCCGTTCGTGCCGGAGATCACGACGAGCCGCCGCGGGGCGAGCCGGATGCCGAGCTCCGGCTCCGAGACGATCGGGATCCCCCGCTCCATGGCGGCCCGGAGGCTCGGCGCGTGCTCGCTGACCCCGGGAGACGGCACGACCACGTCGACGTCGTCGATCCAGCCGAGCGGATCTTCACCGAGGTGGACCTCTGCCCCCAGGGCGCGCGCGCGGGCAGCGGCCTCGACGGCGTCGTCCCGCTCGTCGACGACCACGACGTCGATGTACGGCGCTTCGCTGGCAAGCGCGGCGATGACGGCTTGTCCTGACGTCCCGAGACCGATGACGAGCAGGCGTCGCCACGCCGCGGGCAGCGTCGGACGGGTCGCGGTCTCCGGGTCAGCCACTGGTGCCCACCCGCTGCAGGAACTCCGCGTAGAAGAGGCCGATGCCGAGCCCGACCCCGATGCCGGCCAGCAGCCAGAACCGGACGATGATCGTCGTCTCGGCCCAGCCGAGCAGCTCGAAGTGATGGTGCAGCGGTGCCATGCGGAAGACGCGGCGCCCGAAGACCCGGAACGAGAACACCTGGATCACGACCGACAAGGTCGTCGCGACGTAGAGACCACCGATGACGACGAGCAGGATCTGGGTGTTCGTCAGCACCGACAGCGCGGCCATCAGCCCGCCGAGCGCCAGCGAGCCGGTGTCCCCCATGAAGATCGAGGCAGGTGGCGCGTTGTGCCAGAGGAAGCCTGCGCACGCAGCCATGACGGCCGCCGTGAGGACCGCCAGGTCCTGCGCGGACCCGGCGTCCAGCAGGTAGTCGCCGGGGTGGCGGAACTGCCAGAACGTGATGATCAGGTAGGCCATGAAGACGAGCACGCTCGAGCCCGCTGCCAGCCCGTCGAGCCCGTCGGTGAGGTTGACGGCGTTCGACCATCCGGAGAGGAGGAAGAAGATCCAGAACAGGTAGGCGACCGTGGACAGATCGATCCCGGCGATGCCGACGACCGAGATGTTCTGCGGGAAGTCCGCGACGGTCGGCCCGATGATCGCGAAGGCGACGGCGATCAGGGCCTGGCCACCGAACTTCGCGGTCTTGCTGAGGCCGAGGTTGCGCTGCATCCGGACCTTGATGAAGTCGTCCGCGAACCCGACCGCGCCCATGCCGACCAGGGTCGCCACCGCGAGCAGCCCGGCCGGCGTCATGCGGACCCCGGCGAGGTGGGCGACCAGCCAGCCGATGACCGCAGCGAGGACGATCGCCGTGCCACCCATCGTGGGCGTGCCCGCCTTGCTCAGGTGGGACTCTGGACCCACGTCGCGGATCTGCTGACCGAACCCTCGGTTGCGGAAGTAGCGGATCACCAGCGGCGTGCCGAGCAGCGACACGAGGGTGGCGACGGTCGCGGCGACGAGGATCGCGATCATGCGGTCGTCCCATCGAGGTGTGCGGCGAGGGCGACGGCGACGCGCTCGAGGCCAGCGACGCGCGACGCCTTGACGAGCACGGCGTCACCGCGCCGGAGGTCGGAGCTCAGGAGGGTGGTGGCAGCGTCGGCATCCGCGACGCGGTGGACGACTGCACCACCGGCCTCGGTGGCGCCCACGGCGATCCCGGCGGCGGCGTCACCGACGACCACGACGTCGTGTGCGCTCGCCGCGGCCAGCATGCCGACGTCGTGGTGCGCGGCGTCGTGGGTGTCGCCGATCTCGGCCATGACCCCGAGGACCGCCCAGCGGCGGCCGTCGGGTGCGAGCTGCTCGAGCGTCGTCAGGGCTGCGGCGACCGAGGTCGGCGAGGCGTTGTAGGCATCGTTGAGGATCCGCACGCCCGCATGCTCGGAAACCGACGAGCGCCAGGCCGAGATCTCGGCCGTCGACAGCGCGGCAGCGGCGGCGCCGAGCTCGACGCCGACGACGCAGGCGGCCGCCAGCGCGGCG
>CBDTYW010000253.1:0-5266 GCA_965364735.1 uncultured Nitriliruptoria bacterium | reverse complement strand
GAGCGCTGGATGACGAACATGTTCGACACCCAGATCATCAACGACCAGCTCGTCCGCGCCGACCTCATGCTGTGCGCGTCGCCCAAGCAGCGCGACTTCTGGCTCGGCCAGCTCGCCGCGCTCGGTCGCATCAACCCGGCCACCTACGACCAGCACCCGGGCCTCGAGGGCCTGCTCGAGATCGCGCCGTTCGGCCTGCCGCCGGAGCCTCCGGTGCAGACCCGTCACGCGATCCGCGACGAGATCGACGGGATCGACCACGACGACCTCGTCCTGATCTGGGGCGGCGGCGTCTACGACTGGTTCGACCCGTCGACGTTGATCCGCGGCGTCGCGCTCGCCGCGAAGGAGAACCCGAAGGTCAAGCTGTTCTTCCTCGGCATCAAGCACCCGAACCCGGCGATCCCGATGATGGCGCGTGCGCGCGAGGCGATCCGGACCGCCGAGGACCTCGGCATCCGCGACACACACGTCTTCTTCAACGAGGGCTGGGTCGACTACGACGACCGTCACAACTACCTCTGTGACGCCGACATCGGGGTCTCGACGCACTTCCTGCACATCGAGACGGAGCTGTCGTTCCGCACGCGGATCCTCGACTACCTCTGGGCGGGGCTGCCGATCCTTGCCACCGAGGGCGACTCGCTGTCGAACATGGTCACGCTCAACGATCTCGGCGAGGTCGTCAAGGCCGAGAACGCCCACGACATCGCCCGCGCCATCCTCGCGCTCGCGGACGACAAGCGTCGCGCCGAGTGCCGCGCCCGCGTCGAGGAGCTCGCGCCGACCATGACGTGGGAGCGTGCGCTCGAGCCGCTCCTCGCGTTCTGCCGGATGCCGCGTCGCGCCGCGGACCTCGAAGGCCGCAAGCAGTACCCGATGGGCGGGATGGCCAAGGTTGCGGGCTCCCCGCGTCGTCTGGCCAAGCGCTTCGTCGAGGTGACCCAGGAGGAGGGCCTCAAGGAGGCCGTCAGCCTGACCCTCACCAACCCGAAGATCCGCAATCTCGCGAACAAGCTCCGAGGCTGACCCCTCGTCAGATGCCGCTCCGAACGGCGGTCAGCGCCAGGGCCGGACCCATCTGGTGGTCCGGCTCGTCAAAGGCGACCTGCACGTCGTCGTAGCCGAGGTCGGCCAGCAGGGTGAACAAGGCGTCACGGTCGATCCAGACCGAGTGCGGCCGTCCACCACCGCAGAAGCTCGAGGCGGCCGGCGCGTCGGCGTAGAGGTGAACGCGGCCGCCGTAGCTGCGGCCTGCGCCGGTGAGCGTCGTCGCCTCGGCGAACTGGCCGTCGAGGTCGCGCCGCCGAGCGATCGTTTCGGCGTCGTGGACGTGAGTCCAGATCGCGATCCGGTCGGTGAGGGCCGCCATACGTGTGACCGCCGCGACCGGATCGACCAGGTGGTAGAGGATCCCGGAAGCCACGATGGCGTCGTGACGTGTGCCGGCGGCGATGTCGTTGTCCATGTGCCCCAGCGCCTCGCCGAACAGGAACGTCGCGCGGAGATCGAGGAGGTTCTTGACGAGCAGGCACCGCAGGAACGCCCGGTGGTTGGCCTCGACGGCTGTCACCGACGCCCCGGCAGCCTCGAGCATCGCCGTGTGTCCCCCTTCGAGCGGTCCGAGCTCGAGCACCGACCAGCCGTCGATCGGGCCGAGGACGTCGATGAACCAGTGCACGCGCGGGTCATCGGCCAGCGGGGCGGGTCCGGAGACGGTCGGGGTGTCGGTCGGCACCGACGTGGACCACTCGCCCGCGAACAGGTCGAGGGTGGCCTGGATGTCTGGGGCTTCGTCCGTGTAACGGTCGTCGCTGAGGGCTCCGGCGCGGTCGGCGGTCGGTGCGCCGGGTCCCTCGTCGACGCTCCCCGGGGCGGATGGCGGCTCGGATGCTGCGACGATGCGGCGCGCCACCCGTTGGGCCGGTGCCGAGCGCGCGAGGTTGCCGGCCGCTCGCCGGACGCGCCCGCGGATGTGAGCTGACGATCCCATCGGTGTTCCCTGTGCTGTGGGCAGGGGAGGCTAGTCGCCGTCCGTCCGGACGCACCGATGCCGCCACACCGGCTTCGCTCTTGCGTACGATCCGGCTTGCGGTCGGGCCAACACGGGCCCGTCCCCGGCCGAGGCAGCAACCCGTGGTCTTCGACTCGATCCGAGAGCTGGTGGGGCCCGACCCTGACCTGCCCGCGATCGCCGTCGAGGGTCTGACGGAGACCTTCCGGCTCTACCACGAGTCCCGGGCATCGCTCAAGGAGCGGCTCTACAAGTTCCGCAAGTCCAGCTACACGGACTTCAAGGCGCTCGAGGACGTCTCCTTCACGATCAACCACGGTGAGTCCGTGGGGATCATCGGGCACAACGGCTCCGGGAAGTCGACCCTGCTGAAGGTGCTCGCGCGGATCCTCCCGACCGACGAGGGCCGCGTCCGCATCAACGGGCGGCTCGCGACGCTGCTCGAGCTCGGCGCGGGCATGCACGGCGACCTCTCGGGCCGTGAGAACATCTACCTGAACGGCGCGATCCTCGGGCTGACCGAGTCCGAGATCGACGATCGCTTCGAGGGCATCGTCGAGTTCGCCGGCATCCGCCCGTTCCTCGACACGGCCGTGCGCAACTACTCCTCCGGCATGTACGTCCGGCTCGGCTTCGCGATCGCGGTCAGCGTCGACCCGGACGTCCTCCTCGTCGATGAGGTCCTCTCCGTCGGCGACGCCGAGTTCCAGAAGCGCTCGCTGGACCGGATGCGCCAGTTCACGCAGCGCGGCAAGACCGTCGTGATCGTCAGCCACGACATGTCGGCCATGGAAGACCTCTGCGACCGCATCATCGTGCTGGACCAGGGCAAGCTCGTCTTCGACGGCGCAGCCCCCGACGGCATCGCGCGCTACCAGGAGCTCATGGGGATGGCCCAGGAGCGTGCCCGCCCCTCGCAGGAGCACGGCGGCACCGGCCAGGTCATCATCGCCGGTGCGGAGCTGCGTGACCTCACCGGACGCGCGATCGTCTCCGCCGCCCCGTCCAGCCAGCTGCGCCTGACCGTCACGGTCGAGGCCCGCGCGATGACGGAGGCCTGCTCGGTCGGTGTCCTCGTCACGTCACCGGACGGTCGCTCGCTCTTCGAGGTCCACACGACGTGGCAGGGGCTCGGGATCGGCCCGATCGCTCCCGGTCAGCGGGCCACCGTCTCGATCGAGTTCACCGCGAGCCTGCTCGCCGGGCACTACCAGATCACGCCGGTTGTCACGGATGCCCGCGCACGGACGCGGTATGACGTGCTCGCCGAGCCGCTGCGCCTGCGGATCGACCCTGCACCCGGACGCGTCGGTCTGGTCGACCTCGCTGCGCGGCTCTCCGTGACCGACGGGCCCGCGCTCAGGATGGATGCGTTCACGGACGTCGAAGTCCGTTCTGAACCGCTCCGCGCGGTCGACGAGGACGGGGAACGGACCGCATGACCCCGTCCGTTCAACGACCAGGTGGCCGCTACGCTGCGCGACAGCCGGTGACGAAGCGTTGCCGTGCGAACGGGGCGCAGGACACCGCCGGGTCGACGGCGAAGACAAAGCTCATGGGCTGCGCAGCAGCCCGCGACACGGAGAAATGACGTGGGGAACTCCCCGAAGCATGCCGGACGACGTCTGGGCAGCCTGCTCGCTGCCGGGATCGTCGCCGCGACGACGATCGTGTCCGCGCCGCTTGCCGGCGCCGCGCCCGAGGACCTCGGTGACGTCGCACGCATCGACGCCACGGGTGCCGTGGACGCAGGGATCACGATCTCCCAGCTGATGTACCCCGCCGGCACCGCGGACGCTGCGATCATCGCCCGCGCCGACAACTTCCCGGACGGGCTGGCAGCCTCCGCGCTGGCGTCTGCCTACGACGCCCCGATCCTGTTCACCGCGACAGCTGAGCTCGACGACGCGACGCGAGTCGAGCTCCAGCGCGCGCTCGGGACGGGCAACACCAAGAAGGTGTTCATCGCCGGTGGCCCGGCCGCGATCTCCGACGCCGTGAAGACCGAGATCGAGTCGCTCGGCTACGACGTCGATCGGTTCTCCGGCGCCAGCAGGGACAACACGGCTGCCCTGATCGCGCTGCGCATGCTCGCCGACACGAAGGCAGACGGTTCGAAGTTCATCGTCGCGCGCGCCTTCGGCGGCGTTGGTGACGAGCAGTCCTCCGGATGGGTCGACGCCATCTCGTGCGGTGCGTACGCGGCCGCGAAGCGCATCCCGGTCCTGCTCACCAACGACCGTCGCGACAACCTGTCCGCCGCGACCGCGTCGCTGCTGAAGAACTACCCGGACTCCGAGGTCATCATCTGTGGCGGCCGTGCCGCCGTCCCCGAGAGCCACGCGACTGAGGCGTCCACGCTCGTCGCGAAGGTCTCCCGGTACTTCGGGGCCGACCGCGCCGCGACTGCCGTCGATGTTGCCGAGCGCCTGTGGGGCCACCCCACGCGCGACAACCACAGCTACGTGCTCGTCCCGGGCTACAACGGTGAGTTCTGGTACGGGCTGGCCGCCGCACCGTTCGCTGGCGACAACGACTCGCCCATCCTGATGGTCGGCGACGACCGGCCGACCGACTGCGACGGCGATCTCGACGAGCGCGCCGAGGCAACGCTCTGCTACCTGGAGACGGGCACCGACCCGATCTCGTTCCTCTACGCCGTGGGCTCGAAGGCCGCGATCTCCGACGACGTCTTCGAGACGGCCGGGACCTCCGGCGGCCTCGTCGCCGACGTGACGCCGCCGCCGGTCCCGACGGGCCTCGCGCTCGCCGACGTTGATCAGGACGACGGCACGCAGCTCGACGTCGCGTTCGACGCGGTGGCCGACGACCGTGGCGGCGACGTCACCTACACGATCCTCTTCGCGATCGACGGGGACGACCCGTTCGACCCGGCGACCGCGCAGAAGCGGACCACCAACGCCACCTCGTTCCGTCTGTCCGGCCTCACCGCCGGCGAGGCCTACGAGGTCGCGGTCCGCGCCGAGGACAAGGCAGGCAACCGCTCCGACCCGTCCGACGTCGCCGCGAGCAACGCGCTCGTCGACGAGGTCCCGGCTGCTCCGGCGGGTGCCCCGGGCGCCCAGAACGTCGGTGACGGCCTCCAGATCACCTGGATCCCGGCCCCCGAGGCCGACGCTGCCAGCTACAGCGTCGAGCGCGGGCAAGCGGTCAACGTCTTCACCGGCGGCACCAGCTGCACCAACCAGACCCTCCCGATCCCGGCCAGCGTCAGCTGGGCCGAGATCGCGA
>CBDTYW010000252.1:0-5308 GCA_965364735.1 uncultured Nitriliruptoria bacterium | reverse complement strand
CCCTGGTCGAGCCGCACCGTGTCCATGAGGTCGACTACAACCGCTGGTACGAGCGCGACCACTTCTACGGTGGCTGCCTGATCGGCGCCGACTGCTTCTCCGGTGGACGTTTCGTCGCCACCCGCGACCTGAAGCAGCTGCGCGCGCCCGCCGAGTCCCAGCTCACCGGACCCGCCGACCGCGGCAGCTTCGTGTCGCTCTACTGGATCCAGGACGGCCAGCACGAGGCCTGGATGCGCTGGGCCGGCACGACCGTCCACGAGCTTCACGCCGCTGGCCGGATGTTCGACGAGCGCGAGCACGTCATGACGAAGCTCTGGCAGCACGACTGGACCGTGCACCGTGACGTCGACGGCGTGCCGACCGCGCTGGCGCTCGACCACCCGTATGCCGGGATCGCCATGGTGGTCGGCCAGACCGCCGACGGCGTCGATCCGGCCGACGTCGACACGTGGTACCGCGACGAGCATCTCCCGGCGACGATCGCGGGCACCCGCGTGTCGCAGGTTGTGAAGATGTCGTTGCTGCCGATGCCGGGAAGCGCGCCCGGCGTCGACGCATCCGACGACGGCGCCGGCAGGTTCATCCATCTCTACTTCTGCGATGTCGACCCGGTCGTCGCGTGGGGGCAGACGCTGCTCGGGCACGCCGAGACGTTCGCCGCCACCGGGCTCGGCGAGATCCAGTTCTCATCGCCCTTCCATCGCACGGTGCCCGGCACCGACACCCACGTCGACAGGCTCTGGTGACATGGATCTGAAGAACACCGACGCCGAGATCCAGTTCCGCAAGGACCTGCGCGAGTGGCTGTCCGCGACCCTGCCGACGCTGCCCGAAGCACCCGACGCCAACGACTGGCCCGGTCGACGCGAGTACGGGCAGCTCTGGCAGCAGACCCTGCACGCCGCCGGGTACGCGGGCATCGACTGGCCGACCGAGGCGGGCGGACGCGGCGCCACGCCGACCGAGCACCTGATCTACCTCGAGGAGACCGAGGCCGCGGGCGCGCCGTACATCGGCACGAACTTCGTCGGGCTCCTGCACGCTGGCCCGACGATCAATGCCTGCGGAACGGACGAGCAGCGGGCCCGTTACCTCCCGAAGATCCTCGACGGATCCGAGGTGTGGTGCCAGGGCTTCAGCGAGCCCGACGCCGGTTCCGACCTCGCCTCGCTGCAGACCAAGGCAGTGCTCGACGGCGATCACTACGTCGTCAACGGCTCGAAGATCTGGACGTCGCACGCGCAGGTCGCCGACTGGTGCGAGCTGCTGGTCCGGACCGACCCGGACGCCCGCAAGCACCGCGGCATCACGTGGCTGACGCTGGACATGAAGACGCCCGGCGTCGAGGTCCGACCGATGCGCACGATCGTCGGGTCCGAGGAGTTCAGCGAGGTCTTCCTCGACGACGTGCGCATCCCGGTCGCCAACCGCGTCGGCGAGGAGAACGACGGCTGGCGCGTCGCGATGGTCACGTTCTCGTTCGAGCGCGGGACGGCGTTCGTCTCCGAGCTGCTCGAGTGTCGGCTCCTGCTGGAGCAGCTCGCGAACGTCGCGAAGACCACCCGCGTGCACGGCGAGATCGTGTGGGACGACACGGACGTCCGCCGGAAGTTCGGCCAGCTCAACGCCGACTTCACCGCGCTCTGGGCGTTGACGCGGCGCAACATCTCGCAGGCCGCCGCGAGCGGCGTCCCCGGCTACGGCGGCAGCGTCTTCAAGCTCGTCTACCCGGAGACCCGCAAGAAGATGGGCGAGCTCGCGCTCGACGTCCTCGGACCTGCCGCGCTCAGCCTCGACGACTTCGCCGGACAACAGGGCGGCAAGCACGTCCGCAGCCTCTTCCACGGGATCTCGATCGCGATCGCCGCGGGCACGACCCAGATCCAGCGCAACATCCTCGGCGAGCGCGTGCTCGGCCTGCCCAAGGACGGCGCTCGCGCCTGACACCCCGCGCCTGACACCCCGCGCCTGACACGCCGCGCCTGAAACCCCGCGACCAACGATCCGGAGACGACATGCATCTCGACCTCGACGCCGACGAGCAGGCCCTCCAGCAGGGCATCCGTGAGCTGCTCGACGCCCGCTTCGACCTCGACCGTGTCCGCGCTGCCGCGGACACCGCCGGCGTCGACCGGGCCGGCATCTCCGAGCTCGCCGAGTCCGGCGTGTTCGCGCTGCGCCTCGCCGAGGGCGAGGGCGGGCTCGACCTCGGCTTCACCCATGCTGCCGTCGTGTTCGAGCAGCTCGGCGTCGCGGCCACGCCGGGACCGCTGATCGCCCAGCACCTCGCGGCAGGGCTGGTCGACGGAGCTGCCGAGGGCACGACCGTCGTGGGCGCGGTCGACCGCGACCGCTGCCGCGGCGTCGTCGCGAACCTCCCCGGGCTCGACGTCCTGCTGGTCGTCGACGACGCCGGGATCTGGCAGCTCGACCCGTCGACGCTCACCGGCGTCGGCGCCGAGCGCCCGCTGGACCCGGCCACCCCGGTCTGGCATGTCGCCGATCTCCCGCAGGGCACCCAGATCGCCGCCGCGGACGCTGCCGCCGAATGGCGCGACCGGCACGACGTCCTCCGCGCGGCGCTGCTCGTCGGGCTCTCCGAGCGCGCCACCACGATGGCTGTGAAGTACGCCAAGGAACGTGAGCAGTTCGGCACCGTGATCGGTGCGTTCCAGGCCGTGAAGCACCTCTGCGCGGACATGCTCGCCCGCACCGAGATCGCCCGTGCCCAGCTCTACTCCGCGGCCGTCCACCTCGACGACGCGAGCCTGCCCGGCCGTGGCCGCGAGATCGCCAGCGCGGTCCTGCGCGCCGGCGACGCCGCCGTCGAGAACGGCAAGTCCGCGATTCAGGTCCACGGCGGAATGGGCTTCACGTGGGAGGTCGACGTCCACCTCCTGCACAAGCGCGCCCACGTCCTGCTCGCCGATGGCCGTACCACCCACGAGCTCCAGGACCTGCTGGCCGCCGCGCTCGTCAGCTGATCGAGCTGGGCTTCCCGCCGTACATCTTGCTCGTCAGCTGGCCCATGACCTTCGTGGCGCGGCGGCGAGACATGAGGTTGGAGAACACCGCGCTGACGCCCTTGTTGAGCCGGCCGGGTACGACGGTCGGGGTGGTGCCGAGGGCGTCGAGGGCCGCGCTCGCGACCGCGGTGGCAGACATCGGCTTCGCGCCACCCCGGGGCGCGGACGCCCGGAACCCCGGCGTGTCGACGGCTCCGGGGATGCAGGTCAGCACGTCGATGCCGTGCTGGCCCAGCTCGCCCCAGAGGGAGAGGCCGAGCTCGAGGTTGAAGGCCTTCGTCGCTGCGTACGTCGCGATCAGCGGGGTGCCCTGCAGCGCGGACATCGAGCTCATCAGCACGATCGCCCCGCGGCCGGCGTTGAGCATCCGGGGGAGCGTCCGTCGGATCATGCGGACGGGCGCCTCGGCGTTGATCCGTATCTGGGCGACGAGCACTTCCTCGTCCTGCTCGACGAACGCGCCGATGCGGCTGAGCGCCGCGTTGCAGACGAGCACGCCGACGGGGCGGCCCGCGATGGCCATGCCCATGACCTCGAGCGTGGCCTCCTCGGTCACGTCGCCGTGGACGATCTCGACGGTGACGTCGTGGCGACGGCGCAGCTCCACGGCGAGGTCGTCGAGCGGCTCCGTCGGAAGCGACACGAGGACGAGGTTGAGCCCTTCGCGCGCGAGCAGTCGCGCGTAGGCCGCGCCGATGCCGACGCCGGCACCGGCGACGACGCCGAGCGATCCGTAGCGCTCACGAAGCCCCCGGCTGTTCACACAAGCCGCCGAACCGGTGGGACGATGTCGATCGACGGCGTCGGGAGGCGGAGGAACGCGCGCGTCCCCTCACCCTCGACGCTCTCGAGCCAGAAGTGGCCGCCATGACGGTCCGCGATCTTGGCGACCAACGACAACCCGAGGCCGGAGCCCTCCGACGCGGTGTTGATCTGCTGGAACGCGTCCATGACGCGGGCAAGGTCCGCCTCGGCGATCCCGATGCCGTTGTCGCGGACGCAGATCACGGCCACGCCGACGGGTCGCGGGGTGACCTCTTCGACACGGATCACCGACTGGCGATCAGGGCTGGCGTACTTCAGGGCGTTCTCGACCAGGTTCTGGATGCCTTCGCGCAGCAACGTGACGTCGCCGGTGACCGTCGGCAGCTCGCCGATGGTCACGGCCGCGCCGACCTCGACGATGCGCGCCTCGAGCGCGTTGACGGCAGCCCGGGCCACCAGGTTCATGTCGACCGTCTCCTCCGTGAATCTCCGCCCTGCGCGGGCCCAGTGGTGGAGATCGGCCAGCACGACGTTCATGTGATCCGCGCTTCGGTCGACGATGTCGAGCGAGCGCTTGATCTTCGAGGGCACCGGCTGGCCCGTGTCCTCGAGCATCAGCTGGACGACGTTGGCGTGGCCGCGCATCGACGTCAGCATCCCCCGGAGGTCATGGACCATCAGCGCGGTGAAGTCCTCGAAGTCGGACCGCTGCTGGGCCGTCGCGCGTTCCTTCGCCATGAGCTCACGGTTCTGCGCCGTGATGGCGGTCAGGACGTGCTCGAAGCTCCCGTCGATCCCGCCATGATCGTCGAACACACCGGTCAACCCGCTGACGACGGACCGGACGAGGTCACCGTCGGAGCCCTCCCAGGGCTCGCTCGCGTCCGCCAACGTCTCCGTCCATCTCGCGAAGGACGAGCGTGGATGGATCAGCCCGTCGTCATCGGGAACGTGCCCCGCAGGGTTGCCGCCCCACGTGATCGTCCGTGCGCGTGGACGTCGCCACCAGACGTACAGGACGTCGTCCGCAGCGCGGAGCGCGAGGATGCCCCCGTCGAGCGCGCCGGTGATCTGCGAGACCCGGTCGCTCATGACCAACAGCTCGTCGTCACCGAGCAGCTCACGCGCGCACTCGACGATGTCCTCGAGGTCGGGCTCGACCTCGACGTCCGGACCGACGTCGAGGACCTCGTTGTGTCCGTCGACCGCCACGAACATGTCGGCCTCGACGAGCAAGCGCAGGCGGCCTGCCATCGCCTGGAGCGCCTCCGGCGTGCCGCGTCGCGCGATCGCGTCGCGCAGCACGTCCAGCTGCGCCGCGCGACGCGTCGAGTCGACCTCGGCCGAGTGCTGTGCGTCGGCGCGCTCGAGCAGCGACGAGAGGTGGTTGGCGAGCATCGATCCGGCGATCCGGCGGCCGTACGGGATGTCGAGCGGTTCGTCGCCGTGGCAGGTGATGAGGCCGACCAGTTCCCCGTCGAGGTCGGCGACGTGTCCACGCCAGAACCGCAGCA
>CBDTYW010000251.1:0-5327 GCA_965364735.1 uncultured Nitriliruptoria bacterium | reverse complement strand
CGCCGGTCGTCGCGCCGGTCGTCGAGGCTGCTGCGCCGGTCGCTGAGGCCGTTGCCCCGGCCGCGGCCGCGGTGGAGCCCGTCGTCGCCGCTGTCGTTCCCGTCGTCGAGGCGGTCGCCGAGGCGGTCGCACCCATCGTCGAAGCCGTCGCCGAGAGCGTCGTGCCCGTCGCAGCCCCGGTGGTCGACGCCGTCGTGACCCCGATCCTCGACGCTGCGGATGACGCCGGCGTGCCCGTCCGTCCTGCGCCGGACACCGTCCAGCCGACCGTGCCGACCTCGGGTTCCCCGAAGGCCGCCACCGCTCGACCCACCCGCCCCGCCCCGGCCGCCCGCGTCACGACGAGTGCACCTGACGTGACCGAGGACGCGTTCACTGCTGCGGACGCCGCCCCCGCACGCCCCGCCGCGTCGGCGAAGTCGCAGGCGCGCGTCAACCTCGCCGAGCACATCGTGGACGCCCCGCTCGTCGCCGCGCCGTTCGTCGCGGACGGCACCGAGTTCACCCAGGCTGTCGGCGCGCTCGACGGCACGGCCGCCAAGGCCTTCAACCTGTTGCTCCGCATGGTCACGCTCGCGCTCGTCGCCGCGTCGCTGGCCACCTGGGGCTTCGTCAAGCGTGAGCTCGATGGCGACTTCGCCTTCTGATCTCACATCGTCAGCCCTCCCACACGGGGCTGACGGGACACCGACGCCCGCCCCCGTCACAGGGGCGGGCGTCGTCCGTTCTGCCGCAGGGTTGGCATCCCGGGCATGGTTCGACCACGATTGGGTCACGTCGGGCCCGCATGGTCCCCGACGGACCTCTCCGAAAGGCCCCCTCGTGACCAACCTGCGCGATGCGCTCTACATCGACGGGGTCCGCCTCCCCATCGGCCGCGCCAAGAACACCGGCTACTACGCGAACACCCGCGCAGACGACATGTCGGTCTCGGTCATCCGTTCGCTGGTCGATCGCAACCCCGGGCTTGACACCGCGCGCATCGGTGACGTCGCGTGGGCCGCGACCGCGCAGGTCGGCGACCAGGGCCTCACGCTCGGCCGTTCGCTCGCGGTGCTGGCCGGGCTCCCCACGTCGGTGCCGGGCTACGCGCTCGACCGCATGTGCGCCGGCGCGCTGACCGCGATCGTCAACTCCGCCAACGCGATCCGCGTCGGCGGCTCGGATGCGGCCATCGCAGGCGGATGCGAGCACATGGGCCACCACCCGATGGGGGCCGAGGTCGACCCGAACCCGCGCTTCCTCGTCGACAAGCTCGTCGACCCGTCCGCGCTCGTCATGGGCAACACCGCCGAGAACCTCCACGACGAGCACCCCGAGATCCAGCGTGATCGCACCGACGCGTTCGGCGTGCAGTCGCAGGAGCGCACCGCCAAGGCGCTGGCCAACGGCGTCTTCGACGACCACGTCATCCCCGCCACCGTCTTCACCGAGGACGGCTACCGGATCGTGTCGGTCGACGAGCACCCGCGTCCCGGCGCCACCGTCGAGGGCCTCGGTCAGCTGAAGTCGCCGTTCCGTCCCGCTGGCTCGGTCACCGCGGGCAACGCGGCCGGGCTCAACGACGGTGCCGGCGGCGTGCTGCTCGCATCCGCTGAGGCTGCTGCCGAGATGGGGCTGAAGGGTCGGATGAGGTTCGTCGACTACACCTTCGCCGGCGTCAAGGCCGAGACGATGGGCTGGGGGCCGGTGCCCGCCACCGACGACCTGCTCCAGCGCAACGGCCTCGACATCTCTGACATCGACGTCATCGAGATCAACGAGGCGTTCGCCGTCCAGGTGATCGCGTTCCTCGACCACTACGGCCTCGCGATGGACGCCGCGCACGTCAACCCCTACGGCGGCGCGATCGCCCTCGGCCACCCGCTCGCGATGTCCGGAGCCCGGCTCGCGATGCAGGTCGCGTCCTACTTCGACCGTCACCCCGACGCCCGCTACGGCATCTCGACGATGTGCGTCGGCCTCGGCATGGGTGCCTCCGTCCTCTGGGAGCGCTGCGACGACTGACGTCGTCCCGAACACGCTTCACCAGACACCACCTGAAGGACCAGACATGTCCGAGAACTTCACCCAGTTCAAGCTCACCACCAACCCGTCGCCGGTCGGCCGCATCGCTGTCCTGACGATGGACAACGGCTCACGCGTCCCCGACGTCAAGCCGAACGCCTTCGGCGCTGAGGCGCTCGCGTCGCTCAACACCGCTCTTGACGACCTCGAGAAGCAGGACGACGTCAAGGGCCTGCTCCTGACCGGCCACCCGTTCATGTTCGCCGCCGGTGCGGACATCACGTCGTTCGCTGGCGTCGACGCTGCGTTCGCGAAGCAGGGCGGCGAGGCTGGCCACGCCGCGTTCTCGCGCATCTCCGCGCTGCCGTTCCCGACGCTCGCCGCCATCGGTGGCGTCGCGCTCGGCGGTGGCCTCGAGATCGCGCTGCACTGCGACTACCGGGCCCTGTCGACGGGCGCGATGATGGTCGCGTTCCCCGAGGTCTTCCTGGGGATCCTCCCGGCATGGGGCGGCACGCAGCTCGCGACGCGCCTCATCGGTGCGGCGAAGGCCGTCAAGGTCATCGTCGAGAACCCGATGAACAACAACAAGATGCTGAAGCCCGCGCAGGCCTTCGAGATGGGCCTCGCGGACCGGCTCATCGACTCCGCGAACTTCCACGCCGATGCCACGAAGCTCCTGATCGACCTCATCTCCGGTGAGGTCGTCATCGAGCGTGAGGCGCCGTCCGATGACGTCGACGAGGCCATCTCGAACGCTCGCGCGCTCGCCGAGGCCAAGGTCAAGGGCGCCACGCTCGCCCCGACCCGCGCCATCGACTGCATCGAGCACGCCGCGCGCGGGGGAGACCTCGCCGCGGGACGTCAGATGGAGATCGACGCGCTCGCCGAGCTGCTCCCGTCGAACCAGGCGCAGGCCTCGATCTACGCGTTCGACCTCACGCAGTCGCGCGTCAAGAAGCAGCCGTGGCGTCCCGCCGCGAAGCCGCGCAAGATCCAGAAGATCTCGGTGATCGGCGCTGGCCTCATGGGCTCGCAGCTCGGGACACTGTTCCTGCAGCGCTACGAGTCGCCGCTCGTGATGAAGGACATCAACGCGGATGTCCTCGTCACGTCCAAGGCCTACATCGACGGTGAGATCGACAAGATGGTCCAGCGTGGCCGGGTGTCGGAGGGCCGTGCGGTGTTCCTCAAGTCGCTCGTGACCTACTCGACCTCATACGACGACGTCGCCGGCTCGGACATGGTCATCGAGGCCGTGCTCGAGACGATGAAGCTCAAGAAGATCATCTTCGCCGACCTCGAGAAGGTCCTCGACCCCGAAGCGATCCTGCTGACCAACACGTCCTCGCTGTCGGTCAAGGAGATGGGCAACGAGCTCGCGCATCCGGAGCGGGTCGTGGGCTTCCACTTCTTCAACCCCGTGGCCGTCCTGCCGCTCGTCGAGATCATCAAGACCGACGTCGTCTCCGACGAGGCCTTGGCCACCGCGTACTCGATCGCGAAGCGCATCCGCAAGAGCGCGGTCCAGTGCGCGGACGCCCCGGCGTTCATCGTCAACCGCCTGCTGATCGCGTTCAACTCGTCGGCCACCAAGGCGCTGGCGAAGGGCAACTCCTTCGTCGAGATCGACGACGCGATCAAGGCGCTCGGCCTGCCGATGGGGCCGTTCGAGCTGTTCGGGCTCGTCGGGATCCAGGTCGCGTTCCACACCGCGGAGACGCTGGCGGGGGCCTTCCCGGAGCGCTTCCCGATGGACCCGAACTTCCAGGCGATCGCCGACAGCGGCGTCGCGTCGATCTACGACTGGACCAAGGGTCCGGGCGTGCCGGCGGACGAGGTCGCTGCGGCCATCACGGTCGAGGACGGGGCCACGAAGCTCACGGCCGAGCAGATCCAGATGATGGCGCTCGAGACCATGGCGAAGGAGATCCGGATCATGCTCGACGAGGGCGTGGTCGCCGACGCGCGTGACGTTGACACGTCGATGATCTTCGGGGCGGGCTTCCCGTTCTTCCTTGGCGGGATCTGCATGTACCTCGACCAGTCGGGCCTGTCGGAGAAGTTCACCGGCGGGAAGCTCATCACGGACACCGACGGCGCCTTCGCCTGAATCCTCTTGACGTGCGACGCCCCGCCGAGATCTCAGCGGGGCGTCGATCAGCCGCGTTTGGATTGCTGGCCGTGGCTACTTCGAAGCCTGCGCCGTCGCTGCAGCGTGCCGGTCTCGGACCTGGGACTCGAAGGCCTCGAGCTGTTCGCTGGTCTCGAACCCGTACATGTATCCGCGCTGAGCAGCACCCGAGTACACGGCGTAGTGCAGTCCGTTCGGATACGCCTGAACTGCGACGGCCCGTTCGAGCATCTCACCGTTCACCTGGACCCAGGAGATCGCGCCAGCGTCGACAGATGCGACGCCGTTGATGATGACGACGGTGGTCGGGGCGAGGGGGTCGTCCAACAACTCTGGGGGAGTTCCCGACGCTGAACCGAGGCTGGAGACGCCGATCACTGCGCTCGCAGACAGGGCAAGGATGGCCGAGGTGCGGAAGGTGTTCTTGGGCATGGTGAGGATCCTCATGTCGCGTTCACGCAGGCGGCCGGCGACCCAGGCCACGGGTCCCCATTGCTCGTGAAGGTCTTGTATGAGGATGTCGAGTTCGAGTACACGAGCGTGTCCCACTTCGTATCAACTCCCAGCCCGTGGTACGACGCCGTGAGGCCTGAACAGTTGGAGTCTGACCAGGTCCGGACCTTGTTCACGGCGCCATCAACGGACAGCGAGGACGCCTTGTCGTTGAAGCCCCACGTGGCGAGGTTCGCGACGAAGTCGTTTGCGAAGGCTGAGTGGCTGGCCCCGCCGCAGTGCGTCCCGTCGTAGAACCTCGTGTTGAGGTTCGGCTGACCGCCACAGGCAGCGTGGGCGGCGCTGGGGGCCATGAAGGCCGCGGAGGCGATGACCGCGGTCAGCGCAACGCGGGCGGGCCGCTTCCATCGTTCAGCGTGTGTGTGTGTGTCAACGGTGCTCTTTCGGATGGATGAACTCACAAGAACCTCATCGGCTGCTCGCTTGCGAGACTTGAGTCAAGCCCGGGCGCATTGCACACCGCCGAGACGCTGGCCGAAGCCTTCCCGGATCGTTTCCCGATGGATCCGAACTTCCAGGCGATCGCCGACAGCGGCGTCGCGTCGATCTACGACTGGACCAAGGGTCCGGGCGTGCCGGCGGACGAGGTCGCTGCGGCCATCACGGTCGAGGACGGGGCCACGAAGCTCACGGCCGAGCAGATCCAGATGATGGCGCTCGAGACCATGGCGAA
>CBDTYW010000250.1:0-5343 GCA_965364735.1 uncultured Nitriliruptoria bacterium | reverse complement strand
GACGACCACACGGCCGACGCAGCCCGCATGGGTGCGCCCGACGTCCGACGCGCCGAGGGCGACCCGCTGCCCGAGCCGCCCGACGGGCTCCGCGTCGTCTCGTGATGCGCGACCTCCTCCGACCGGGCTGGCTCGTCCTCTTCGTGATCGTCGCGCTGCTCACGGGGCTGTTCCTGTCGCTCGGCGCTTGGCAGCTGCGTCGCTGGGACGACGCGAAGGCGCAGGCCGCCGAGGTCGATGCCCGCGTCGACGCCACGCCGATCGCGCTGGCTGACGTCGACGACCTCGACGCCGAGTACACCCGCGTCCAGGTGAACGGAACGTGGGTGCCGGCCCAGGAGATCCTGTGGCGCAACCGGGCGAACAACGGCGTCGCCGGGTTCCACGTCCTCACGCCGCTGCAGCTCGACGCCCCCGTCATGGGCTTCGACGTCGTGCTGGTCAACCGTGGCTGGGTCCCGGCGAGCATGGACGAGCCGCCCGTCACACGGGCCGCGCCGCCGGACGGGCGCGTGAGCGTGGTCGGACACCTCCGATCGTCCGGCGTGCAGCCCGGGTTCGGGCCGACGGACGCTGCTGACGGTCCGCTCGCGCGGGTCTTCAACATCGATCTTCCGCGCCTCGACGCCCAGATCGATGGCGCCCTGGCCACCTCCTGGATCATGCTCCACGAGCAGACGCCCGCGGGCGGCGCGCTTCCCGTGCCCGCGCCACGCCCCGAGATCGACACCGGGCAGAACATCTCCTACGCCATCCAGTGGTACGCGTTCCTGCTCATCATGTGGACGGCCACCGTGGTCTTCGTGCGACGTCGGGAGCGGTCGCCACGATCCGTGCCTCGAGACACGCTGACGGAAGCGTGACGTCTGCTTGACTCAGCGATGCGCTCAACATGGAACATCGGACTCGCGATGCACCGCGTGGAGACCTACGCTTTGTGGCGGCTCAACCACCGAGAGTGACTACCAGCATGGCTGATGACGCCAAGACCCGGGTCCTCGTGATCGAGGACACCCCCGAGACGCAGATGTTGCTCGAGGCGACGCTGACTCAGGAGGGGTTCCAGGTCGAGATCGCCGGCAGCGGCGAGGATGGCTTGGAGCGTGTCGGCGACTACGCGCCGGACCTCATCCTCCTGGACCTCATGCTGCCGGGCATCGACGGGCTGGAGACCTGCCGCCGTCTCCGCGCGATCAGCGACGCCTACGTGGTCATGCTGACCTCGAAGGGCGACGAGTTCGACCGGGTGATCGGCCTGTCGCTCGGCGCTGACGACTACATGACGAAGCCGTTCTCACCGCGGGAGCTCATCGCACGGGTCCGTGCGATGCTCCGACGCCCCCGCGCCATCGGCAACGCATCGCCGTCCCAGAGCCGCGACATCGTGGAGGTCGGGCGGCTCTCGGTCGACCGGGCCGCTCGCGAGGTCATGCGTGGGAACGCGGTCGTCGAGCTCACCCGCATCGAGTTCGACCTCCTCGAAGCGCTCGTGACCGCTGGCCGGCGCGTGCTCACCCGCGAGCAGCTCATCCGCCAGGTCTGGGGCTCTGCATGGGTCGGCGATGACCACCTGCTCGACGTCCACGTCTCGAAGCTGCGCCGGAAGCTCGGCGACGATGCCCGCGCCCCCGACTACGTCGTGACGGTCCGCGGTGTCGGCTACCGCCTCGGCGACGGGGAGGACGTGGCCTCCGACCACGCGACGCGCTGACGGGTCAGACGGTCGGGCTGCCCTCGTCGAGGAATCGCCGGACCGCCAGGCGGACCAGCATGGCCTCCTGACGAACCGCCTCCGCGACGCGCGGCAGATCGTCGGCATCCGTCGCCTCGGCGGCTGCGTCGAGCACAGCCACGAGCCCTTGCGCGCCGATCACGGCCGCTGCCCCGCGGAACCGGTGCGCCACGTGACGGAAGCCTCGGCGATCGCGCTGCAGGGCAGCGACCGCGAGCGTCCCGAGCCGGTTCGGCAGCTCCAGAAGGAACTTCTCCGCGATCTGCTCGACCGTCTCGCGACTCCCGAGCTCGCGTCCCAGGCGGTGCAGGTGATCCACGATCAGCGCGATCGGCTGGGTCGCGACCCCGGTCACGGGTCGACCCGCTCGCCGCGGTGCCCCGTCGACGTCCTCGAGCAGCCGCCGGTCCGGCAGCCGCCCGCTGTCGATCAGCCGCGCGACGGTGGCGCGGAGCAGCTCGGCGCCGACCGGCTTGACCACGTACTCGTCCATCCCCGAAGCGAGGCACTCTCGACGGTCCCGGTCCAGCCCTGACGCGGACACGCCGACGATCGGGACACGGGACCAGGCGACGCCGGCGGTCCGGATCTCGCGGACGAAGTCGGTGGCGTCATGGGGGCCGAGGTTGCGGTCCATCAGGACCAGGTCGACGTTGGGCAGCGCCGCGCGGGCTTCGTCGACGTTGACGGCGGGGACCGGCCGGTGCCCTGCGAGCTCGACCTGCAGCTCCGCCATCATCCGGCTGAACGGATCATCCTCGACGATCAGCACGGCCAGCGGCTGGGGGGCGCGAGGGCCCGGCTCCGTCGGGCGCGGGGGCGTCATCAACGGCAGCTTGACCCACATGCCATCCGGATCCGACGTCTCCCCCATCGCTCCGTGCAGACGTGCGATCTGACGGCCGGAGACGGCGAGGCCGAGCGCATGCGGCGCCGGCAGGTCCTCGCCCGGCGCTGCGGGCCGCGACTCCCACACGAAGCGCAGCAGCAGGACGCCGGGCTCAGGGCTCGGGGCGAAGTCCATGTCGGCCCGGACGGATCCGTCGGCGGCGCGGATCAGCGCGTGGTCGAGCAACGAGCCGATGACGCGCGACACAGCCTCCGAGTCGACGTCGGCCATCCTCGGGACGGTCGGCGAGACCTCGGTGGTGATCGTCGTGCCCTGCGCGAGCGCCCGCTCGCCCCTGAGCTGGACCTGGTTGCGGAGCACCGCACCGGGATCCACCTGCTCGGCGCGCGGCTCCTCGACGCCGTGCGCGACGATGCCGACCACCTCGTCGAGGCCGTCGACCGTTGCCCGGAGCGAAGCGACGGACCGTTGAAGGTTGTGGATCAGCTGCCGCTGGATCTCCGAGAAGTCCTGGGACTCCTTGTCGAGCACGTCCAGCCCGCGAGCGAGCGCGTCGACAGGACCTTCCATCGCCCGACGCAGCTCCGCGAGGAGCGGGTCAACATCCTCCCGCACTCCATCACCGTTCTCGTCGCGCTGCCATGAGTCAATCTCATCGAGTGTACAGCCGCCACGGCCCCGCTCTCTGGACGACCGCTGGTCGCCTCTTCAGGGAGCCTGCGACTCGAGGGCGCTCACGCAACCGTCTTCACCGGCTCCTGGTGTGTGGGTGCGACGGGCAGCTGGATGATGTCGGCCTCGGCAAGCGCGCCGTACGGGTCCGCGCCGAGGGTCGGGTTCATCGGACGGGTGAAGACGAGCTGGAGGTCGTTGATGTAGCGGGCGCGGAATGCTCCCTCGCAGTACGCGAGGTAGAACTCCCACATGCGGATGAACGTGTCGTCGAAGCCGAGGTCGCGGACCTCGTCGACGTTTGCGAGGAAGCGAAGGCGCCATCGGCGCAGCGTCTCGGCGTAGGACATGTTGAGGTTCTCGACGTGCTCGACGTAGAGGTCGGACTCCTTGCCCATCGTCTCGCACATGACCTCGAGCGACGGGAGGTGGCCGCCGGGGAAGATGTGCTTCTGGATGAAGTCCGGACGACGCAGGTACTTGCCGTAGCGCTGCTCGGGCAGCGTGATCACCTGGATCGCGGCGAGCCCGTCGGACGCGAGAAGCTCCTCGAGCTTCTGGAAGTAGACCGGGAGGAACTTGTGGCCGACGGCCTCGAGCATCTCGATCGACACGATGCGGTCGAAGGTGCCGGTGACCTCGCGGTAGTCGATGACCTGGATGTCCACCTTGTCGTCGAGGCCGGCGTCGATCATTCGCTGGCGGGCGTAGGACGCCTGCTCGAGCGAGAGCGTGATCCCGGTGACCTTGCAGCCGATCGTGCTCGCGGCGTACTCGGCGAACCCGCCCCAGCCGCAGCCGACCTCGAGGACGTGGCAGTCCTTCGTGATCCTGGCCTTGTGGGCCAGCGCGGCGTACTTCGCGGTCTGCGCGTCAGCGAGCGTCTGCTCGGGGTGGGTGAAGAGCGCGGACGAGTACGTCATGGTCTCGTCGAGGAAGAGCTTGTAGAGGTCGTTGGAGAGGTCGTAGTGCTCACGGATGTTCTGCTTCGACCCCATGAGCGTGTTGGATCGCGACGCGTGGTAGAGCTTCGCGCCGATCACGTTGACGAGCGTCGAGAGGTTGAACTTCGCGAGCTGGTCGCGGTTTGCGATGACGATGCGGATGACCGCGACGAGGTCGTCGGCGTCCCACGAACCATCCATGTACGACTCGCCGACGCCGATGGATCCACCTGAGATCAGCTGGGAGAAGAAGCTCCAGCGGTTGATCGTCATCGTGGCGGACATGCCGTCCTCGACGCTGCCTCCGCCGTAGACGCGGGTGCGTCCGTCCGGCAGCTTGATCGTGATCGCGCCCTCGGTGATGTTGTTGAACAGCTGGCTCACCGTGGCGAAGTCGCGCTGCTCCGCCTTGGTCGGCGCGGAGGTCGTGGAGGCGGTCATGCGGAGGTCCTGACGGGTTCATCGGAGGGCGTGGTGGCTGGCGTGATGGCTGACGGGGTGGTCTGACGGTTGTTCGGAGCGGTGGTCGATCCGGTTGTCCCGGGAAGGTGATTGCGTGGCGGCTCGGGGCGACGGAAGAAGCCGACCTTCTTGGCGAACAGGAAGACCGCCTGGAGGTGGATGAGGAAGACCGTCGTCAACGGCATGAGCGGGTGCCGTACCAGCAGTCGGACGAGCGAACGGTCGGTGAGCTCGCGCTCGTGCTCGACCTGGGTGACGTCGAGCTTCGGTCGATCCTCGACACCGTCGAAGACGTCCATGTGCACCGACGCGCGTCGCCCCTCGGCGAGCGTCGCAGCCGGCGGATGGAAGACGAACGTGTAGGAGAACCCGTCGATCTCGAGGAACGGCGAGACGTGCAGCCGCTTGCTGCGTCGGGCACGTACCGCCCCCGACGTCATCAGCTCAAGGTCGTCGAGGACGTAGCACCAGGTGTCGCCGAAGGTGTTGTTCACCTCGGCGACGATCAGCGCGAGGTCGTCGTCCGCGTCGTGGCAGAAGAACCAGCTGACCGGGTTGAAGGTGTGGCCGAGAACGCGCAGGTTCGTGTGCAGCTGGATCGAGCCGTCCGGCAACGCGACGTCGTGGGCGGCCAGCAGGTCGCGCAGCTTGTCCTTGACCGGACGCGCTTCGGGCCCGAGGTG
>CBDTYW010000249.1:0-5345 GCA_965364735.1 uncultured Nitriliruptoria bacterium | reverse complement strand
CGTCGGCGAAGTTGTTCGAGATGTCGATCAGCTGCATCGCGTCGAGGAACGCGAAGGCCTCGGGCTGCGCGCCGACGACGTCGAAGGTGATGACGCTGCCGCCCGACGACATCTGGCGCTTGGCAAGCTCGTGCTGCGGGTGCGAGGCGAGGAACGGGTACCGAACTCCGGCCACCTCGGGGCGCTGCTCGAGGAACGCGGCCAGCTCGAGCGCGCTCGACGACATCCGATCGCGTCGCAGCGGGAGCGTCTCGAGGCCCTTCAGCACCACCCAGGCGTTGAACGGGCTCATGATCGGGCCGGTGTGGCGCATGAAGGGCATGAAGTCCTCGCTGATGAACTTCGCGGTTCCGAGCACCATCCCGCCGAGGGTGCGGCCCTGCCCGTCGGCGTGCTTGGTCGTCGAGTAGGTGACGACGTCGGCGCCGAGCTGCAGCGGGTACTGGACGGTCGGGGCGAGGAAGGCGTTGTCGACGACGACCGTCGCGCCCGCCGCGTGGGCGACCTCGCTGACCGCGGCGATGTCGACGAGCTCCTGCATGGGGTTGGACGGCGACTCGAAGAAGACCGCGTCGGCCGGCGTGGCCAGCGCCGCGGCCCACGCGTCGAGGTCGGTCCCGTCGACGAGCTCGCAGGTGACGCCGTAGCGCGGGAGGATCTCGGTCAACACGGTGTGGCAGGAGCCGAACATCGCGCGCGCCGCGACGATCCGGCTGCCCTGCTTGGTGCAGGCGAGCAGCGCGTTGAACACCGCGGACATCCCGGAGGCCGTCGCCCAGCCCGCCTCGGCGCCTTCCAACGCGGCCATCCGCTCCTGCAGCATCGACGTCGTCGGGTTCGACACCCGCGAGTAGCGGTGGCGCACGATCTCGCCGGCGAACGCTGCTGCGGCCTCAGCGGCCGTCTCGTAGACGTATCCCGAGTTGAGGAACATGGCCTCGGACGTCTCGGAGAACTGGCTGCGCTGCGTCCCCGCGCGGACAGCGCGGGTGTCGGGGTGCTGCTCAGGGTTCATCACGGGAGGACAACCGCCTGGGCGGTCAGCATCTTCTCGCCGTCGAACGTCACTGCTGGCCCGCCGTGCAGGACGTATCCGTCGAGCAGCGCCGTCGAAACCTTCTCGCAGAACTCGCGCGTGTCGGTGCCGGTCAACAGCCGATAGGGCAGACGCTCGGGCAGCTCCATCACGCGCTCGTCGCCTGCCTGGTCCAACGCATCCACGAAGATCTCCTCGATCACCGGCGTGAGGTTACGTCGGTTCACCGCCAGCACCTCGCCCGGGAGACCGACCTGCCCAGCAAGCTGCGCCTTGCAGAACGCCAGGCAATCGGCGTCGATCGGATGTACCGCGAGATGCTGCGGGGCGGCCACCCGGCGCCGATCATCCACGACCACGGCTCCCCGGTCACGGTCGCGTTGCTCCTGCTCGGCGAGCCGCCGGCCCCGGGTCGCCGTGATGCGACTGACCACCGCCCCGTCCGACGTCGACTGATCGGGGCGAGCCTTGCGCTCGGCCTCGCGCTCACCGCGACCGCGTGCGGCGACGACCCGGCCGTGCTCGGCCCGGGTGAAGGTCCTCAGCGAGGTCAGCGTTCACGTGACCCTCGGGGGTCGAGCGCGCATCCACCGCGTCACTGCTCACCCGAAGGTGCCGGCGATCAACGCGGTCGCCCGCTGGAGCTCGGCTCGGGCCACGGCGATCGGGATGCCCTTGGTCGTGAGGTCGACGAGGTCGCGGAGCAACATCGCGATGAGGAGTACCCGGGTCGCGGTCGCCGGCTCCGGCGTGTCCTCGTCGGCCACGATGCGGTGCAGAGACGCGTAGAGGTCGCGGTGGCGTCGCCCGATCGCGGTGAGGATGTCGTCGGGCATGTCGCCGGTGTCGCGCGACGCTTGGATCATGGCGTGGTTGTTGTCGTCGACGAGGAAGTCGAGCTGCAGGTCGACCCATCGCTGCAGCTGCTCTGCCCGGGGCAACGGTGCGTCTGCGATGGCTGTTGCCGCTGCGACGAGAGGCGGCATCGCCTCCTCGAACCAGCGGTGGACGATGGAGGCCTTGGTCGGGAAGTACCGGTAGATCGACGTGCGGGCGAGCCCCACCTCGCTCGCGATGTCTCCGGTGGTGACGTTCGCGACCCCGCGCTCGCCGAAGAGGCGGATGGCCGTGTCGAACACGGCCTGCCCCTGGGCAGCAACGTGCTCGGCGATGTTCTCTCCGCTGATCTTCGGCATGCTCAGCTTCGTGTCGGGGTCGATGTGGGGGTCAGGTGGTGTTCGGTGAGCCGGCCGTCGGAGATGGTGACGCGACGCGTCGCGGCGACCTGCTCCGGCAGGTGGGTGACGATCAGGGTGGCGGTGCCGGCCGTGGTCGCCTGCTCGACGAGGAGCTCCATGATCTGCGCTCCTCGTTCGGCGTCCAGCGCGGCGGTGGGCTCGTCTGCGAGCAGCACCTCGGGGTTGTTCATCAGCGCGCGGGCAATCCCGACGCGCTGACGTTCTCCTCCCGACATCTCGGCCGGGCGGGCGCCGAGCCTCGATCCCAGCCCCATGGTGACCAACAGGGCCTCCGCACGCTTGCGAGCAGCGGCGTCGAGCCTGCCGTTGATGTGCGCGACGAGCTCGACCTGCTCGCGGGCCGTCAGCGACGGGAACAGGTTCGGTGACTGGTAGACGACGCCGATGTGGTCGCGACGGAGCCGGGTCTGCTCCGCCCTGGTGGCGTTGGTCGCATCCATTCCTTGGATGCTGACGGTGCCGGACTGCGGACGCAGCAGCAGCGCCGCGACCGCGATCAGGGTCGACTTGCCGGACCCGGAGGCGCCGGTCAGCGCGATGACGTCGCCCGGGTCGACCTGCAGCGAGGCGTTGTCGAGGATGGTGAGCACATCGGTGCCGTCAGGGACGGTCACGGTCACGCGGTCCAAGGTCAGGCTCATGATGGGACTTCCTTCGTGGTCAGCTGCAGGAGGTTGTTCAGGCGCGCGAACGGAGGGCAACGATTGGGTCGACCGCTGTGATGCGACGCACCGCGATCAGGCAGCCCACGAGCCCGAACGCGACCAACAACCCGACCGACGTCAGGATCGGGGCGGTCTCGAGTCGGAACGGGACCGTCGAGGAGCCGACCAGCTGCCCGAGGCCGACCGCGATCGCCGCGCCACCGACCGTCGCGGCCACCAGCACGATCGCCATCTGCCCGAGCGCATCGCGAGCGACGTAGCCCGACGACGCGCCGAGTGCCTTCAGCTGGCCGATCTCGCCTGCGCGCTGCACCGTCCAGACCGTGAAGAACGCGCCGACGATCAGGGCCGAGATCATGAGCAGGAAGCTCCTGATGAGGCTCATCGTCTGGGTTTCACCGGAGAACCCGGGCGACCCCGCGTAGGCGGCGGCCTTCGTCTCGACCTGGGTGCCGGCGGCTGCGTCGATCGCCGCGAAGTCCGCGGTGTTGTCCGCGCGGATGGCGATCGCCGAGAACCGGTCCCCCGCGTTGTCGCCGTAGAGCAGCCCCTGCCACGTCTCGAGCGACGAGAAGGCGATGTTGACGTGGCCGTAGGACCCCGTGAACGTGAACCCGAGCACCGGGAGGGTCTGCTCGATCCCGACGACCGTCAGCTCATCACCGACCTGCAGCCCCTGCTCCTGGAACCGGTGGCTGAGGATCAGCCCGGGAGGTCCCTCGAGCGAGGTGCGCGCCTCGCCGGGCGGCACGAGGAAGCTGTCGGCAGTGACGCCGAACAGCGCCAGATCGATGGTCGATCCGTCCGCCCGCCTCGCGTTGAAGAAGGAGGCTCCGACCGGCGATGCCTCGATGCCGTCGTGGCCTTCCCACGCGGCGAGGTTGGCCTCGGTCAGGTTCGAGCGGCTGAAGGTCGACGTGGCGCCGGGCTGGAAGGCGAGGTGCGTGAGCGGCAGCTGACGCAGCCCCGAGATCCCGTCGTCGACGAGCCCGTTGGCCAGCCCCGACAGCAGGGTGGCCATCATCGCCACCAGCCCGATCACGACACCGACGAGCGCGAACCGCCCTCTGGCGAACCACAGGTCCCGCAGCGCGACGAACATGACAACCTCGATCTCTTGGCGACGTGGTGTCGACATGATAACGACACCATGTCGACAAGCCTGTACGTGCGGCCACCATCGAACAGCGCACGCCGCGACCGACGCCCCGACCGGACTGCCCGCCGTTGCCCCTCAGCTGCGGATGAGCTCGTGCGCGTGCCAGCCGTTGCCGAGCACGATGTCGTCGGCGATCGCGAGGCCCGCACGGTCATACAGCGCAACGAACTCGTCGTGGGTGCGTTCTCGGCCGCCCCCGAGGACCAGCATCAGCAGGTCGTAGGAACGTTCCAGGCTGGCACCATCGTGGTCGGGCAGCTCGAGCTCGATCACGACCGCGCGGGCTCCCGGGGCGCTCAGCGCGTCTCCGACGTTGGAGAGGATCCGCACGGCGTCGTCGTCAGCCCAGTCGTGGACGACGGCGGCGAGCACGTAGCGGTCGGCGCCGTCCGGGATGCCCGCGAACATGTCACCGGGCGTGAGTTCGATCCGGCTGGTGAGCCCGGCCTCGTCGACCAGATCGCGGGCACGCTCGATCACGTCGGGCAGCTCGACGAGCTGTCCGCGCAGCTGCGGATGGGCCTCGAGCAGGCGGGTGAGGACCGACCCGGTGCCGCCGCCGACATCGCACACCGTGCTGACACCGTCGAGGTCGAGCGCCCGGTTGAGCAGGTCGCCCTGCAGCCGCGATGTCGCCTCCATCGCGCCGTCGAACAGCGCGCCGCGGTCGGGGTTGGTGGCGAGGTCATCGAAGAACGGGGCGCCGTGCTCGATGGCGTACGGGGTGGTGTCGGGGTTGCGGATCCCATCGGCGAGGTGGGCCCACGCGGCGGTCTGCCATCCGGACCCGGCGAAGAGCACCCACGCGCGGACCGAGTCGGGGTGGTCTTCGCGCAGCAGGTGACCTGCCGCGGTGAGCTTCCAGGTGTCGCCGGACCGCTTCACGAGCCCGCGGGTCACGACGAACCGCAGCAGCCGATCGATGCCGGTCGTGTCGGCGTTGACGAGGTCGGCGATCTCCGCTGAGGTGGCCGGCGCGTCGGCGAGCGCCTCGGGGATGCGCAGCTCGGCGAAGGCCGCGGTGGCATGCACCTCGACCATGCTGATCGTCTGCTCGAGGATCGTCAGCAACGGCAGGCCAGCCCCTCGATGGGCCCGCTCGATGACGCGACGTACGGCCTGCGCCGAGCGCAGCAACGACGCCGGCGGGCTGACGGGCGGCATCGCCCTGCGGTCCTTGGATGCCATGCGCGTCTCCCGTGAGTCGCCGGCGGCGGCCGCGCCCT
>CBDTYW010000248.1:0-5351 GCA_965364735.1 uncultured Nitriliruptoria bacterium | reverse complement strand
ACGATGCCCGCATCGACGACGCTCGTGCCGAGCGCCAGCAGGAAGCCGATGCTCGCCGCGGACGCGACGAGGAACTCGCTCGTGTCGACCGTCCCGATCACCTTGCTCGGGGGCATCCGGTCCGACAGCAGCAGCGTCGGGGTGGCGATCGGTCCCCAGCCGCCACCGCCCGTGGCGTCGACCAGGCCCGCGAAGAGCCCCAGCGGGACGAGCAGTCGGGACTTCAACCGGCCGCTGCGCGCCCCGGTCGGCGCGTCACGACGTGCGAAGCGGATCAGCAGGTGGAGCCCGATCAGCACGAGGATCGTCGCCGCGACCGGCCGGGCCGCCGCCGTGGAGAGCCCGACCAGCACGTTGGCGCCGACGAACGCGCCGATCGCCCCCGGGACGCCGAGCCGCAGCACGGTGGAGCGGTCGACGTTGCCGAAGCGCCAGTGCGACGCACCGGACGCAAGCGTGGTGCCGACCTCGGCCAGGTGGACGGAGGCCGACGCGGTCACGGGGGACAGGCCGATGAAGAGGAGCATGCTCGACGACGTGGCGCCGTAGGCCATGCCGAGCGATCCGTCGACGAACTGGGCCGCCAGCCCGACGAGGGCAAGGACGAGCAGTCGCTGCGTGGACGCCTCGGCAGGTCGCGGCGAGTGCTCACAGCGCGGTACGCAGGAGCGGGGCGACGGCGGAGGATGACACCCCCCGAACCCGTTGTCTCCGTCGGATGGTGGTGTCCGCTCACGACGAAATGACGACGGAGCCCGCGGGGGGCTAACATCCGCGGAATGCTGACCTCGCCGTGCCTCCTCGTGAGCGGCCACCACAACCTGGTGGTCGTTACGTAGGCGTGCGCCCGCGAACCCAGCACCGCATGCCGACCCTCCGACACCACGGGGGGTTTGTTGTTCCCCCGGAAAGACGAAGGACCCCGCGATGGAGATGACCGGCGCACAAGCCGTCATGGCGAGCCTCGAGCAGCTCGGCGTCGACGTCGTCTTCGGCTACCCGGGTGGGGCGATCCTGCCGGCGTACGACCCGATCCTCGACTCGCCGATCCGCCACATCCTGGTCCGTCACGAGCAGGCCGCCGGGCACATGGCCTCCGGCTACGCCCACGCGACGAACCGCGTCGGCGTCTGCATCGTCACCTCGGGCCCGGCCGCGACGAACCTCATCACCCCCCTGATGGACGCCTACGCGGACTCGATCCCGATGCTCGCGATCACCGGCCAGGTCGCCCGCGCATCGATCGGGACCGACGCCTTCCAGGAGGCCGACGTCACCGGCATGACGATGCCGTGCACCAAGCACAACGAGCTCGTCGTCTCCCCGGAGCGCATCGCCGGCGCGATCAACGAGGCCTACTACATCGCGAAGTCGGGTCGCCCCGGCCCAGTGCTCGTCGACATCCCGAAGGACGTGCTCGCCGCGACGTTCGACTTCGTCTGGCCGACGGAGATGTGGCTGCCCGGCTACCGCCCGAACGTCAAGGGGCACGGGAAGATGGTCAAGGACGCGATCGAGATGATCGCCGCGTCCGAGCGTCCGATCATCTACGCCGGCGGCGGCATCAACCGCGCGCTCGCCCACGAAGAGCTCTTCACCTTCGCGACGGAGCTCAACATCCCGGTCGTCACCACGATCATGGGTCGCGGCTGCTTCCCGGACCGCCACGAGCTGTGGGTCGGCATGCCCGGCATGCACGGCCACTTCGCGGCCGTCACGGCGATGCAGGACTCGGATCTGCTGATCACGCTCGGGGCCCGATTCGACGACCGCGTCACCGGGCACATCCCGTCGTTCGCCCCACACGCCAAGATCATCCACGTCGACATCGACCCGGCGGAGATCGGCAAGGTCCGCGCGGCGGACGTTCCGATCGTGGGCGACGCGAAGATCGTCATCCAGCAGCTGATCGACCAGCGTCGCGCCAAGGGCGACGCGGCGATCCCGCAGATCGACCCGTGGCGCGACGAGGTCATGACGCGCAAGGCTGATCACCCGCTCATGTGCGACCAGCCCGAGACCGGCGTCATCAAGCCGCAGACGGCGATCACGAAGATCTACGAGACCTGGGGTGACGAGGCGATCTACGTCGCCGGCGTCGGCCAGCACCAGATGTGGGCCGCGCAGCTCATCCCGTACTCGCGTCCGCAGCAGTGGATCAACTCCGGCGGGCTCGGGACGATGGGCTACGCCGTCCCCGCAGCGCTCGGCGCGAAGGTCGGCGCTCCCGACCGCCCCGTCGTCGCGATCGACGGAGACGGCTGCTTCCAGATGACCCTGCAGGAGCTCGCCACCGCGGTGCACTCCGAGATCCCGGTCGTGTTCTGCATCATCAACAACGGCTACCTCGGCATGGTTCGCCAGTGGCAGCACCTGTTCTACAACGACCGGCTGTCGTCGGTGGAGCTGCCGCAGGACCTGCCGGACCTCGTCAAGCTCGCCGACGCCTACGGGATCCCCGGGTTCCGCGCCGAGACGATCGAGGAGCTGCAGAACGTCCTCGACAAGGCCTCGCAGATCACCGACCGGGCCGTCCTCATCGACGTCCGCGTCGACCCCGAAGAGATGGTCTTCCCGATGATCCCGGCAGGCCAGTCCAACGACGCGATCATCGAGTCGGTGGAGCAGTGGAACACGCGGCAGACCGCCGCGAAGAGCGAGGGCTGATCATGCGCATCCTGCAGGGAAGCGGCGTCCAGAACGCCCCCACGCCGACCCGCGAAGGTCGTCAGACCCTCAGCGTGCTCGTCGAGAACAAGCCAGGCGTGCTCTCACGTGTCGCCGGGATGTTCTCCCGTCGCGGCTACAACATCCACTCGCTGGCCGTCGGCACCACCGATGACCCCCGCGTCTCGCGCATGACGATCGTCGTCGGCGCAGAGGCGGTCCAGCTCGAGCAGATCACCAAGCAGCTCAACAAGCTCGTCCACGTGCTCAAGATCCAGGAGCTCGAGCGCGACGACGCGGTCGAGCGCGAGATGATGCTCGTCAAGGTCACCGCGGCCGTCGAGAAGCGTTCGCAGATCATCGAGCTCGTTGACGTCTTCCGTGCCCGCATCGTCGACGTCGACCACGAGACGCTGACCATCCAGGCGTCGTCGTCACCGGCCAAGCTCGACTCGCTCCTGAAGCTCCTCGAGCCGTTCGGGCTCCGCGAGATCGCACGAACCGGGACCATCGCGTTGTCGCGAGGCTCGAAGTCGATCCTTGACGGATCCAAGCTGCGGATGCGCGCCATCAGCTGAGCGACGTCCCTCCGCCACAGGGGCCATTCCGGCCGGTCGGACGTCCTTGGCGCGCTGGCCGCACGGGGGCGTCGCGCGCGCAGCGCGGGGAGTAGACCGGTGGCTCCACGACAGGGGAGCTGCCCGCATGAGACAGTCTGCACATCGATTCTCGCCGATGGTGTGGCTCGCCACGCTGGCGCTCGTCATCGGCCTCATGGTCGCAGGCCAGCCGGGGGACCCGGCCGCCACGGCGTCCGATGCGGAGCGTCTCGGTGAGCTGCTGGACGTCGACGTCGACCAGGGCCCGCAGATGGTCCTCGCAGCGGCGCTCGCCCAGGTCGATCGCGGCGGAGCAGGCCTGTTCATGAAGATCGACGGGATCGACGGTGAGTCGAAGGACGCTGGGCACGAGGACTGGATCGACGTCCTGTCGTGGAGCTGGGGCGCGAACAACGACATCGGCGGCGCAACCGGTCAGACGCGTCGACGCTCGGTCGCGGTCGCCGAGGACTTTGTCTTCATGAAGCAGCTGGACAAGTCGTCTCCGAAGCTCGTGCAGTCGTTGGCCAATGGCTCGATCAACAAGCAGATCGAGTTCGAGATCACCCGCTTCGTCGAGGAAGGAACCTCGGCCCCGTACCTCGCGATCACCATGGAGAAGGCCGCGATCACCGGCTACCACGTGAGCGGTGACGTGCAGTCCGCGCCGACGGAGGAAGTGTCCATCGCCTTCCAGAAGATCACGTTCGTCTACACCGAGTTCGACGCCCAGACCGGACAGGCCCTCGGCGATGTCAGCGTCACATGGGACCTGGAGAAGGGCACTGTCGGATGAGGGGCCCCCGGATGTGGGCGCGTCCCCTTCGGGCCGTCGCAACGCTGCTGACCGTGATTGCTCTGGCAGTCGGCGTCACGCTCAGCGTGAACGCCGCGGTCGGCGACGACGCGCCGCGCGTCGCTTTCCTCGCACGTTCTGACAACCCCGTCGATGCCCTGTCGGCCTCGGCGGTCGCGGCACAGCTCAACGGCATCGTCGTGCTCACCCCGTCGTGGGGGCTGCACGCGTCGGCCCGGCAGGCGCTCATCGACTTCGCGCCGGACCTCGTTGTCCTCGCCGGGGGAGAGGCGGCGTTGTCGCCGCAGGTCCTCGCCGACGTCGAGGCCATCCCGCTGACAGCGCGACGTGTGGAGGGCGCTGGACGGCACGAGACCTCAGCGGCGATCGCGGCGCTGAAGGCCGAGCTCGGCGGATCGCACCTGGATGCGACGGACGCGGACGCGCTCCGCGAGCCGCGTGCCCAGACGATCATCGGCGGCGGCGCAACGCCTGCGCTCGACGCCGACCGCACCATCGGGTTCACCGCCGTGGACACGCCGGCCGTGGGGATCTACTGCCTCGCGGTCGCTCCGTCCGCCGGGGTCGACGTCAGCACGGCGATCGTGCACGTCGGCATCGAGTGGGTGGGCAGCATCGGGGCGGGCTTCACCGCCGCGTGGAACGCCGGGAACACCGAATGCCTTGCCACGGAGATCGAGGTGCGGGCCTACGACAACGGGACCTTGACCGACAACGCGGCGATCACGGTCCTGATCCCGTAGCAACGGCGCTGCGGCGGTCTCGGTCAACTGGGATCTCGCCAAGGGGACCGCGACCTGAGGTGGCGCTCAGGTCGTGGTGAGCTGACGCGAGAGGCTCGAGGCCTGCTGCACCCAGCGGTCACGCTGGATGCGCCCGGGGAACTCCGGGAGACGGGCCTGGAGTCGGAAGACGTCGTCGTCGGAGAGCGCCGCGATCTGGGCGAACGTCGTGATGCCCTGACGCTGCAGCGTGCGCTGCAGGACCGGGCCGACGCCCGAGATGCGGGTGAGGTCGTCGGGCTCCGCGTCCGGCGCGGTCGTGAACGGCAAGCTCAGGTCGTCCTCGGCCTCGGTGACGGAGTGCAGGACGTGGACGGGGTCCTCATCGAAGCCGAGCAGCGACGGCTGCCCCTTCGGGGCGCGGCGCGGGCGGCTGACGTCGATCGCGATCGGGTCGGTGAGGACGGCGCGCTCGATGGCGAGGTCACGCTCGCGACGCAGGGTGTCGCGCTCGGCCATGAGGTCGGCGACCACGGCGTCGTGGAC
>CBDTYW010000247.1:0-5356 GCA_965364735.1 uncultured Nitriliruptoria bacterium | reverse complement strand
CCCGCCCGCCAGATCGTCGCTCCCGTCACCGCCGTTGACGGTGTCGTCGCCGCCCTCGCCGTCGATCGTGTCCCCGTCGGCGCCGCCGTTGATGGTCTCGCTCAACGGACCGCCGACGACGTGGTCCTTTCCGGCCCCGGTCTCGACGAGGACCTGGAGGTCGCGACGGGTGAAGTCGCCGAGGCCCATTCCGCTCAGGTTCACGCGGTTCGCCGCGTCGTCGCCCGTGATGGTCAGGGCGGTGAGGGCGTCGCAGGCGACCGGGTCCCCGGAGACCGCCACGAGGTTCTCGTCGGAGTACACGGCCATCGTGCCCTTGGTGCAGTCGACGCTCAGCTCTGCTTCGCCCGACATCTGGATCGTCAGCGTCGTCCCGCTGGCGGTTGCCGCTGGCTCGGCGGCGTGGGCTGTCGCGGGGACGAGCGCCGCGGCGATCAGCGCAGCCGTGGCTCCCGCGGTGGTGCGGATCCGCGCAACGCTTCTCTGGTGTGCCATGCCCAACCCCCGTCAGTGGCCCCCGATCACCGTACGTCGGTCACGTTCGGTGTTCGATTCGGTCACGCAGGGCGCGCACCCGGCGGTGTGGGCGTCGGGCGAGGGGAACGGTGGGGCTGCGTCGCTAGCCTGCCGCGAACCCGCCACCCAGATCGACGACGGACCCCGCCATGGACGCCAGCACCCACGACGAGCCGGAGCGCTACGACCCGCTCGCGTTCGAAGCTGCCATGGCGGAGCGGTGGTACGACGAGCGCACCTACACGCTCGACCGTGCCGCCACCGCGGACGCGGACAAGTTCTACGCCGTCACGATGTTCCCGTACCCGTCGGGCGACCTGCACATGGGCCACGCCGAGATCTTCACGATCCACGACACGCTGGTCCGCCACCGCCGCATGAACGGCGACGCGGTCTTCAACCCGATCGGCTGGGACGCGTTCGGCCTCCCCGCCGAGAACGCCGCCAAGAAGAAGGGTGCCGACCCGGCGAAGTGGACCTACGCCAACATCGAGGAGCAGCGCGCCTCGATCGTGCGCCTCGGCAACTCGTTCGACTGGTCCGCCCGGCTGCACACCTGCGACCCCGAGTACTACAAGTGGACGCAGTGGATCTTCACCGAGATGCTCCGCATGGGGCTCGCCGAGCGCCGTGAGGCGCTGGTCAACTGGTGCCCCGGCTGTCAGACCGTCCTCGCCAACGAGCAGGTCATCGACGGACGCTGCGAACGCTCCGACGACCTGGTCGAGCGTCGTCCGCTGACCCAGTGGTTCCTGAAGATCACGCAGTACGCCCAGGAGCTCCTCGACGACCTCGACACCGTCGAGTGGCCGGACCGCGTCAAGAACATGCAGCGCAACTGGATCGGCCGGTCCGAGGGCGCCCACGTCACGTTCCGAACCGTCGACGGCGCCGAGGTGGACGTCTACACGACCCGCCCCGACACGCTCTACGGCGCGACGTACTTCGTGTTCGCGCCCGAGCACCCGCTGGTCGCTGAGCGCATGGGCGAGGACGCCGAGTACCGCGAGTTCCTCGCCGAGGTCGCCCGCAAGTCCGAGATCGACCGCCTTTCGACGTCGGACGACGTCAAGGGCAAGCGCGGGATCCGGCTCAGCTTCGACATGGTCAACCCGGTCAACGGCGAGACGATCCCCGCCTACGCCGCCGACTACGTGCTGATGGACTACGGCACCGGCGCGATCATGGCGGTCCCCGTCGGCGACCAGCGCGACTTCGAGTTCGCCCGCCAGGAGGGCCTCGAGGTCCGGGTGATCATCCAGCCCGAGGACGGGGAGCCGCTCGACGGCGAGACGATGGCCGAGGCCTGGACGGGCCCCGGCGCGATCGTGAACTCCGGCGCGCTCGACGGCCTCGACGTCCCCGAGGCCAAGCGCACCATCATCGCGCAGCTCGAGGCCGACGGCCTGGGCAGCGGTCAGGTCAACTTTCGGCTGCGTGACTGGCTGATCTCGCGGCAGCGTTCGTGGGGCGCCCCGATCCCCGTCATCCACTGCAGCTCCTGCGGCCCGGTCGCCGTCCCCGTCGAGGACCTCCCGGTCCGGCTGCCCGACGACCTCGACTTCCAGGTCGAGGGCTCACCGCTCGCGCTGCACCCGACGTTCTCGACGCAGGTCGTCTGCCCGGACTGCGGATCCGACGACGCCCGTCGTGACACCGACACGATGGACACCTTCGTCGACTCGTCGTGGTACTTCCTGCGCTACCTGAGCCCCGACGACGCCGAGGCCGCGTGGTCGCGCGAGGAGCTCGACCGGTGGATGCCGGTCGACCAGTACACCGGCGGCGTCGAGCACGCGATCCTGCACCTGCTCTACGCCCGCTTCGTCACGAAGGTCATGCGCGACGCCGGGCACCTGTCCGCGTCCGAGCCGTTCCAGCGACTCCTCAACCAGGGACAGGTCATCCTCAACGGCTCCGGCATGTCGAAGTCGCGCGGCAACCTCGTCGAGCCGTCCGCCGTCTACGACACCTACGGCGCCGACACGCTGCGCGGGACGATGCTGTTCGCGTCGCCGCCCGAAGACGACATCGACTGGGCCGACGTCTCGCCCGCCGGCATGCACAAGTGGCTCTCGCGCGTGTGGCGCCTGTCGCTCGAGTCGATCGGGCAGCCCGACGGCGGCGACGACGCTGCCGTCGCGGAGCTGAAGAAGAACGTCGCCAAGGCCGTCGTCGAGGCGAGCGCCGACTACGACGGCAAGAAGTACAACGTCGCCATCGCCAAGATGATGACGCTCACCAACGACGTCATGGCCGCCGGCCGCGCCGGCGTCGCGGGCGCGCCCGTCCGTGAGGCGCTGACGACGCTGCAGCTGCTCCTCGCCCCGATCTGCCCGTTCATCACCGAGGAGCTCTGGGGTCGGCTCGGCAACGACGGCTCCGTGCACCTGCAGCCCTGGCCGGTCGCCGACGAGTCGCTGCTCGTCGAGGACACGATCGAGGTCGTCGTGCAGGTCAACGGCAAGGTCCGCGCGAAGGTCTCCGTCGACGCAGGGCTCGACCGCGACGGGCTGGGCGAGGTTGCCGCCGGTGCGGTCGCGGACCAGCTCGAGGGCATGACGGTCGTGAAGACGATCGTCGTCCCGGGCCGCCTCGTGAACTTCGTGGTGAAGGGCTGAGCGTCGACGTCGAGCACGTCGACGCCAACGGGGTGCGCTTCGCGTACCTCGAGGACGGCCCTGCCGACGGGGCGCTCGCGCTGCTCATGCACGGCTTCCCCGACGACGCGCACACGTGGCGGCACCTCGTCGACCCGCTCGTCGCTGCCGGGTTCCGCGTGGTACGGCCATGGTCGCGCGGGTACGGGACGTCGACGGCCCCGGATGTCTGGGCCACCGACCCGTCCGATCTCGGCGCGGACCTGAACGCGCTGCACGCGGCGCTCGGCGCTGACGAACGCGCCGTGTTGATCGGCCACGACTGGGGCGCGTTCGCCGCGTGGCGTGCGGCCGCGTCCGATCCGTCGCGGTGGTGTCGGCTGATCACGATCGGCGTCCCGCCCGACGTCGTCACGGCTGACGTGCTGACCTCGCCCAGCCAGCTCGCGCGGCTCTGGTATCAGGTCGTGTTCCAGACACCGGGTGCGGAGCGGCTCGTCCGGGCACGCGACTGGGCGATGCTGCGGACCCTCTGGCGCCGCTGGTCGCCGGGCATGGACGTCGCCGACGTCGATGCGGAGGTCGACCGGATCGCCGCGATGTTCTCGGACCCTGCGTCCTTGCGCGCCGCGCTGTCGTACTACCGGGGCGTCGTGCCCGAGGCCATCGCGCGCCGACCTCCGTCGGCGGTTCCCGACGTGCCGACGCTGTACCTGCACGGCGCCGACGACGGCTGCTTCTCCGCGTCGTGGGCGGAGCGGACGCGGGCCGTGCTGGGGGATGCGTCACGCGTCGCGGTCATCGCTGACGCCGGCCACTTCCTGCACCTCGAGCAGCCCGTGCTGGTGTCGCAGCTGGTGACGGACTTCCTGACCTGACGGCCTCGCGACGCACCCGGTCCTAGACTCGCGGCTTCGCCCCGAGGACGCCTGTGACGATCGCCGTCGTGACCGACTCGACCGCCGACCTGCCGGTCGAGCTCGTCGAGCAGCTCGGCCTGCGAGTCATCCCGCTGACCGTCCACTTCGGCGACGACTCGTTCATCTCGCGCATCAGCATCACGGACGCCGCGTTCTTCGAGCGGCTTGCCGACTCGGACGAGCTGCCGACCACGTCGCAGCCCGTCGCCGCCTGGTTCGAGGAGGCGTACGCCGACGCCGCCGACGACGGACACACGGGCATCGTCTCGATCCACCTGTCCTGCGAGCTCTCCGGGACCCTCGACCGTGCGCGGCTGGTCGCCCCGACCGCGGACCTTCCGGTCGAGGTCGTCGACTCCCGTCAGGTCAGCGGCGCCTTGGGGCTCGCGGTCCTCGCTGCGCACCGGGTCGCCGAGGCCGGTGGAACGCTCGCGGAGGTGGCTGCCGAGGCCCGACGTGCGAGCGACGCAGCCCACGTCGTCTGCGCCCTCAACACCCTCGAGTACCTCCGCAAGGGCGGCCGGATCACCGGCACGCAGGCGCTCGTCGGCACGGCCCTGCGGGTGAAGCCGATCATCACGCTCGCCGGCGGCAAGGTCGAGGTCGTCGAGCGCGTCCGCACCTGGCGTCGCGCGATCTCGCACATGGTCGACGCCGTCGCCACCCACGCCGACGGGGCGCCGGTCGACCTCAGCGTCATCCACACGATGGGCGCCGACAAGGTCGACCAACGTCGCGACGAGCTCGTCGCCGCCTGCCGTGAGCGCATGGACGTCCGCGACGTCATCGACGCCGTCATCGGCCCCGTCGTCGGCACCTACGCGGGCCCGGGCGCGCTCGGCGTCGCCGTGCTCGCCCGCACCGACTGAGCCCGGTCGATCAGGGGTTGTCCACAGATCTGCGGTGACCGGGTCCGGCGGGCCGGACTGCCGCGAGACTGGGGGGATGGACGACCTCCGAGCGTGGTGGGATCGCGCCCGCGACGGGGCGTCGTTCAGCGATGTCCTCGGGGCGCTGACCCTGTTGTCGGGTGCGGTGCTGGCGACCGTGCTGCTCGTGGCTGGCCAGCCGTCCGTTGACGTCGACGCGTCGGTGTCCGCGCCGGCTGTGATCGACCCCTTGGCGCCCGTCTCCGCGCCCGTGCTCGTGCACGTCACCGGGGCGGTCCGTCGTCCCGGGGTCGTCGAGCTCACCGACGCAGGCCGCGTCTCGGACGCGATCGCGGCTGCCGGCGGCGCGACGGCCGACGCTGCGCTCGAGGAGGTGAACCTGGCCCGCGTCCTGCGCGACGGGGAACAGCTGCGCGTGCCGCGGATCGGG
>CBDTYW010000246.1:0-5380 GCA_965364735.1 uncultured Nitriliruptoria bacterium | reverse complement strand
GCAGGCCGAGGACATCCTCTTCTGCTCGATCACGATGAACCAGCACCCGCTGCACGCGGACGACAACTACGCGGCCGCGGCGACGACGCACGGCAAGGCGATGGTCGTCGGCAACCTCGTCTACTCGATCGTCCTCGGTCAGTCCGTCCCGGACGTCTCCGGTCGCGCGATCGCCAACCTCGAGATCGAGTCGCTCAAGCACGCGAACCCGACGTTCCACGGCGACACCATCTACTCGGAGACCGAGGTCCTCGAGAAGCGTGAGTCCCGCTCGAAGCCGGACCGCGGCATCGTCACGGTCCGCACGATCGGATACACGCAGGAGGGCACGATCGTCTGCGAGTTCACCCGCAAGGTGCTGATCCCCAAGCAGGGCCACAGCTTCGACGGCCAGGTCGGCCGCCCCGAGCCCAAGCGCTGAGTCACAGGACGCCGAGCAGCTCGAGCTCGTTCGCGAGCAGCCGGGCTGCGACCCGGTCCTGAACCGACCGGGGACGGTCCAGGCCCATGCGCTCGAGGTAGGGCTTCGCCGACTTCTCCGGTCGGCCTGACCGCGCGGCATCGAGGAGCGTGGCCACCTTGTGGTCGTGCTCCTCGACCCGTTCGGCGAGCGACCTCAGCGCGCGTCCGAGCACCTGCTCCTGCTCGGTCAGCTCCGTCCCGAACGGGAAGGCCGGGTGCGCATCAGCGTGCCGGCCGATCACCGCCGTGATCCGCTCGGGGTAGTTCTGCAGGTGCTTCGGGGCGATCTCGTGATCCGCCGAGATCTTGCCGACGTCCTTCGCCTGCTCGAGCAGCTCGTCCTGGAAGCGTGAGTCGGTGATCTCGAGCAGCGCGATGATGATCTCCTCGTCCGTCTTGCCGCGCAGCTCGGCGATCCCGTACTCGGTGATGACGATGTCGCGGAGGTGCCGAGGGATCGTCACGTGGCCGTAGCTGAAGACGACGTTGGACCTCACCTCGCCATCGGACTCGCGCGTCGCGCGGATGAGCAGGATCGAGCGGCCGGTGTGCAGCTGGTGGGCCATCGCGACGAAGTCGTACTGGCCGCCGACACCGCTGATGATCTGGTGGTTCTCGAGCCCGTCGGACGTGACGGCGCCGGACAACGACACCAGCAGGCCGGTGTTGACGAAGCGCGCCTCCGTGCGCTGCGCGATGTGCAGCCGCGGGTTCAGGTCGAGCTGGTTGACCTTGTCGACGCCGGTCATGAAGATCTCGGCACGCTCGACCTCGGACATCTGGCGCAGCTTCTCGTAGAAGCGGTTCGAGCCGAGGAAGAACCCGCCGTGCAGCACGACGCCGTTGCGCAGGACGGTGCCGACGCAGGCCTTCAGGGCCTCGCGCGCCTGCGGGTCACCGAGGTTCGCCATGATGCGTGTGCCATCTGGCGCGATCACATGACCGAGGTCGTACGAGCAGTCGTCGCGGAAGAGGCCGTGGTGCTGGAGCCGCACGAAGTCCTTGGTGCGGATGACCCGGACCCCCAGAGCCTCGAGGTCGTCGAGGACCTCCGGCGTCACTGCCGACGGGTCGAGCCGGCCTTCGTTGATGAGCTGCTGGACAGCCCAGAGATCGTAGACCTTGCGCGTCAGGATGCCGGCGGTCTTCAGGTGCAGGAAGCCTTCGACGAACATCTCCGTCGAGCCGTAGAGACCCTCGGCGAAGGGCTCGAGGCCGCCGAACGCCGCGATCGCATCGGGGGAGCTGCGGGTCGTGCCGAGCTCGTCGAGCACCACCCGCCAGCTGGCGTTCTGCTGGTGGCGACGGATCATCGCGTGGACCACGGCGTCCCCGAGCGCGCCGATCCCGACCTGGAGCGTGCCGCCGTCGCGGATGAGCGCGGAGGCATGCATCCCGATCGCGTGGTCGATCGGGCCCACGGGCGCGGCTGGCGTGCTGAACAGCTGGGTCTCGAGGTCGGCGTGCTCGAGGATCACGTCGACGCTGGTCGCCGGGATCTCGGCGTCGTGCACCATGTACGGCAGCCGGTTGTTGATCTGGGCGATCACCACGTGCTCGCGGCCCGCCGCCTCGAGCATGCGGATCAGCTCGGGGCTGGTGTCCGGGTTGCAGGACATCGACAGCATCCGGTCAGCGCCGTCGCCGCGCGAGGCCATCATCTGCATCGCCACGTTGCAGCCGGCGTCGAAGACGTCGCGGGCGGCGTGGGTGTAGTTCGACGAGACGTGGTTGCGCTGCGCGAGCCGGTTGCCCATGAAGCCGCCGGGTCGGTAGAAGAACTCCCGGATCACGATGTTGGCCGGCACCGTGTCGTCGTGGACGTCGACGAGGTAGTCCAGCGCGGGGGCATCACCGAGGATCCGGTCAAGGAACGGCCCGAGGAACCGCGCTTCCAGGTCGCTCGACGGCTCGGGGCGCTCGAGGCTGAGCGCGGTGAGGATGGTGAGCCGGAGCGTCGGGTCCTGCTTCACCCGGGCGTACAGGGCGTTGCAGAGCTGGACGGGCTTGCCGAGCCCGAGGGGCATGCCGACCCGGATGTCGGGCCCGACGCGCTCGATGATCAGGTCGACGACGGACGCCACGTCGGCGTGGACTTCGGCAGGACGATCGGTGCGCACGCGTATGCCTCTGGGCCGTGACCCGGCGCCGTGCCGGACATGCCGAAAAGATAGGGCCAGCTCCGGGCGGGGCGCGCTCGGTGGCGGGGGATCCTCGCGAGGGGGTAACTTCGGGAGCCGGAAGTGCGATCTCCCAGGCCGAAGGGCACACGACATGGACTTCAAGAAGCTGACAGGCAAGGCCAAGGACGCCGTCTCCGACGCGCGCACGAAGGCCGAGGATCTGGCCGACAAGGCCGTTGACAAGGCTGACGAGCTCTCCGGTGGCAAGGTCCCGGACGCCGTCAAGAAGGCCGTCGACAAGATCGACGACAAGGACTGAGCGTCTCGCTCAACGTTCTGCGACGAGCCGCCCTTCGGGGCGGCTCGCTGCATCCGGAGGATGTGCCATGACCGGTCAGCCAGAGGAAGCCGCCCCCAGCATCTACGACCGCTCCCGAGGCGAGAGCTCGTTCCTGCTCCTGATCGAGCGGTTCTACGCGCGCGTCGAGCACGACCCGCCGCTGCGGTCGCTGTACCCGGAGAACCTCGAGCCGGGCGCCACGGACTTCGCGCTGTTCATGTCGCAGCGCTTCGGGGGCCCGCCGACCTACTCCGAGCGGAAGGGGCATCCGCGGCTGCGGATGCGCCACAACCCGTTCGCCATCACCCCGGACGGGGCGCAGCGCTGGATCACCCACATGGTGGCGGCCGTCGATGAGCTCGTGGCGTCCGGGGAGTTCGACGAAGCCGCCGGGCAGGAGCTGCGGGACTACGCCATCGGCTTCGCGCCGCAGATGGTCAACACCTACGACGACCCGAAGGGGCCGTTGCCGATCGCCTGAGATCACACCGTTCTGACCGATGAATTCGTGGCCTCGGGAGCGGGACCTACGCTGGGGTCCTCCCACCTCCCGGAAGTCCCGTCGTGAAGATCCTTGTTGCCGATGCCCTCGCCGAAGCCGGTGTCGCAGCCCTGTCCGAGCACCATGAGGTCGACGTCAAGACCGGCCTGTCCAAGGCTGAGCTGCTCCTGGTCGTGCCCGGCTACCACGCGATCGTCGTGCGCTCCGCGACGACCATCGACGCTGACATCATCGCCGCAGCGACGGACCTGCGGGTCGTCGCGCGCGCCGGCGTCGGGCTCGACAACGTCGACGTGGACGCGGCCACGCGCGCCGGCGTGATCGTCTGCAACGCCCCGCAGTCCAACGTCGTCTCGGCCGCCGAGCACACCATGGGGATGCTGCTCGCGGTCGCGCGGAACATCCCGCAGGCGCATGCAGCCTTGATGGAGGGCCGATGGGAGCGCTCGAGCTGGAAGGGCACGGAGCTCACCGGCAAGACGCTCGGCGTGCTCGGTCTCGGGCGGATCGGCACGCTCGTCGCCACCCGCGCAGCTGCCTTCGGCATGTCGATCCTCGCCTACGACCCCTACATCACGCACGAGCGCGCCAACCGCATCGGGGCGACGCTCGCCGCGACGGTCGACGAGGTCACCGAGCAGGCCGACTTCGTCACGATCCACCTGCCGCGCAACGCGGACACCGTCAACCTCATCAACGCGGATCGTCTGTCGCGGATGAAGCCGACCGCGCGGATCATCAACGTCGCGCGTGGGGGCATCGTCAACGAGGCGGAGCTCGCCCAGGCCCTCGCCGACGGGGTCATCGCGGGTGCCGCGATCGACGTCTTCGACTCCGAGCCGACCACCGAGTCGCCGCTCTTTGCACAGCGCACCGTCGTGGTGACCCCGCATCTCGGGGCCTCGACCGAGGAGGCGCAGGACAAGGCGGGCACGCAGGTCGCTGACGCAGTCCGTCTGGCTCTGGCCGGCGAGTTCGTCCCGTCCGCGGTCAACGTCCAGGGCGGAGCCGTCGATGACGAGGTCAAGCCGTACCTGTCGGTCGGGGAGAAGCTCGGTCGTCTGCTCACGTCGCTGACCGTCGCTCCGGTCGGTGAGGTCACCGTCGAGTACACCGGCGACATCGCCGGCTTCGACTGCCGCGTCGTCGGGTTGTCCGTGCTGAAGGGCCTGCTCGGCCCCGTCGTCCACGAGCCCGTGACGTTCGTCAACGCCCCGCTCCTCGCGGAGGACCGCGGCATCCGGCTCACGGAGGTCTCCTCGACGCACTCCTCGGACTACGTCTCCGTGCTGCGCGTCGTCGGGACGATGGAGTCCGGGGAGAAGGTCAGCGTCGCCGGGACGGTCCTCGGACCGAACTCCCGCGAACGCCTCGTCGAGGTCTGGTCTGCCGAGGTCGACCTCGAGCCGTCCTCCCACATGGCGTTCTTCCGGTACGCGGACCGTCCGGGGGTCATGGGCGCGATCGGCACGGCCTTCGGCACCGCCGGGGTCAACATCGTCTCCGCGCAGGTGGGCCCCCTCTCCGAGGGTGAGGCGCTGATGGCGCTCACGCTCGACGAGGCCGTGAGCCGTGAGCGCCTCGACGCCATCGCGACCGAGATCGGCGCCACCGCGGCCCGCGCCATCGAGCTCTGAGGATGCTTCCCGAGGTCGCCACCGCCACCGCGAAAGCGGCAGACCCCGGCTGCCCGACGGCCGAGGTCTACCTCGTGCCGGGCTTCCTGGGCTTCGACCGGCTCGGTGCGCTCGACTACTTCACCGACGACGCGCTGATGGCCGATGGGCGGCCGGTGACCCGGGAACTGGTGCACGAACTGGTTGTCGAAGAGATGGAGAAAATGCGGGAAGCCTACGGTGAGGATCTGTTCTCCCGCGGTCGCTTCGAGGACGCCCGCCATCTCTTCGAGACCGTGGCCTTGAGCGACCAGTTCCCTGAGTTCTTGACCTTGAA
>CBDTYW010000245.1:0-5382 GCA_965364735.1 uncultured Nitriliruptoria bacterium | reverse complement strand
GGTGACGTCGGAGCCGATGACCGTCGGGAAGCCGATGTCGGTGTGCACGACCGTCAGGTCCTGGATGTTGGTCCGAGCCCCGATCGTGATCGGGTCGTACTCGGCGCGCAGCGAGCAGCCGAACCAGATGTTCGCGCCCTCGCCGACCGTGATGTCGCCGGCGAGCACGACCCCGGGCGCGATGAAGCCCGCCTTGGAGATGTCCGGCGTCTTGCCGTTGATGGTGATGATCACGGGTCCGTCGGCAGCCACGTCGCTGTGCTCCTGGTCGGGTTCAGGGCCGTGAGCCTAGACCGGACGTCGACAGCGCACCGGAACGAATGTTGGCGATTCGTTCCGTTCGGGCGCTAGCGTCGGTGGCTCACGATGTCTGACCCGACCGCACCCGCCGGAGACTCACATGGCCCGCACGATCTTCACCGAGGAACACGACGCGTTCCGCGAGTCCGTCAAGCGGTTCTTCGCGAACGAGGTCGTCCCGTTCCACGAGCAGTGGGAGCGCGACGGGATCGTGCCGCGTGAGCTCTGGAACAAGGGCGGCGCCCAGGGCCTGCTGTGCACCGACGTGCCCGCGGAGTACGGCGGCGGCGGGATCGACGACTTCCGGTTCAACGCGATCATCACCGAGGAGACCGCGACGTCCGGAGCCTCCGGCGTGGGCTTCGCCCTGCACAACGACGTCGTCGTGCCGTACTTCAAGAAGTACGCCTCCGACGATCAGAAGGCGCGTTTCTTCCCGGGCATGGTCTCCGGCGATCTCGTCACCGCGATCGCCATGACCGAGCCCGGCACCGGATCTGACCTCGGCGCCGTCGCGACGACCGCGATCAAGAAGGACGACGGCAGCTACATCCTCAACGGCTCCAAGACCTTCATCACCAACGGCATCCACGCCGACGTCGTGATCGTCGTCGCGAAGACCGACCCCGGCGAGTCGCACCGCGGGATGTCGCTGCTGATCGTCGAGGAAGGAATGGCCGGGTTCACCCGCGGCCGCAAGCTCGAGAAGATCGGGATGCTCGCACAGGACACCGCCGAGCTGAACTTCTCGGACGTCCACGTGCCGGCGGAGAACCTGCTCGGCGAGGAGGGCATGGGCTTCATCTACCTGATGGAGGCGCTCCCCCAGGAGCGTCTGTCGGTCGGCGTCGGGGCGATGGCCGGCGCCGAGGCCGCGCTCGAGATGACGATCGCGTACTGCAAGGAGCGCGAGGCCTTCGGGCGCCCGATCGGCAAGTTCCAGAACTCCCGCTTCAAGCTCGCCGAGATGAAGACCGCCATCACGGTGGCGCGCCTGTTCGTCGACGACTGCATCACCAAGCACATCGCCGGCGAGCTCACGATCGAGGAAGCGGCGATGGTGAAGTACTGGACGACGGACCTGCTCAATGACGTCGTCAACAACTGCGTCCAGCTGCACGGCGGCTACGGCTTCATGCGCGAGTACCCGATCGCCCGCGCCTTCGTCGACAGCCGCGTCCAGTCGATCTACGCCGGCACGAACGAGATCATGAAGGAGATCATCGGCCGCTCAATGGGCTTCTGATCTCCGCGCGACTGTGCGCTGACCAGCGCCCCGCCGCCGACTGTGCGCGGACCGTCGATGAGGGCAGGTCATCGCACACTCACCGAGATCCCGCAGCTGATCGCACACTCGGCCCTGCACGCGACGGTCAACGTCGTCGACGAAGCGCCCCTGCGCTGAGGACGCCGAGCGCCGCGACGGCGAGTCCACCGCCGGTCGCCGGGAGCTCTGAAGAGGGGTCGCCCGTGCTGTCGGGTGTCGATGACGAGGGATTCGGGGCCGGCGACTCGGTGGTGGGTGCCGGATCAGGCTCGGTCTGCGCGTCCGGGTCGGCGTAGGCCTTGAGCGGCGGTTCCTCGCCGACGAGGCCGGGGGTGCCGAAGCCGATCTGCTGGCTCTGCGCGAACGCCGTCTCGAATGCCGCGAACTGCGCCGGAAGCTGCGCGGGATCGCCGACGAGGTTCAGCGCCACGTTGCAGCCGGGTCCGAGGCCCATCGCGGCGACGTCGAGCGGACCGTCGTTGGTGGCCGCAGCGACGACCATGTCGAACGCCAGCAGGTCGGTCGTGCCGATCGTCAGGTGGTCGACGACGCGGGCGGGGCACACGTCCTGGATGAGGACGTTCGTCACCTTCGCGTTGTCGACACCGAAGTCGAGCGCGGCCGTCGGGACCGGTGCAGACGGCTGCACGAGCTCGTCCTGCAGGGTGTAGATCTGCGTCCAGTCGATGTCGCCCGGGGTCTCGTCGCCCGCGTTGAGCGCCCGGAAGAAGTTCGACTGGGCGTTGAACTGCCAGAAGACCGGCGGCATCCCCGCAGGGTTCTGGTCCGCGTCGAAGCCACCGGCAGACGTGCCGTGGTGGGGGCCGGCGATGAGGATCATGTCGTCGGTGGCCTCACGCACCGATGGCCAGAACGTGGCGGCCCACCGCGGCAGCAAGCCGCCCTGTGAGTGCCCGACGACGTCGACCGGTCGACCGGAGCGGGCATGGATCTCGTTGATCGCCCACACGACGTACTCGGCGCTCTCCTGCATGTCACCGAACCCGCGGTCCGGGTACGTCACGATGCAGAAGTCGATGCCGCGGTCCGGCAGGTAGACGCCGTAGTTCCAGTCGTACTGCTCGTGGCCGGCGGTGAAGGTGCCGTGGACCAGCAGGAGCACCTCGTCGTCCGGGCCCGTCTGGCCGAAGGTGTCCGGGCAGTCCAGCCCCGCCGCCAGATCCGCCTCGTCGACGCTGTACGGCGGGTCATCCTGCGTGGGAGCAGCAGCCGATGCGAAGGTCCCGGAGGCCGTCACCACGCACGTGAACACGAGCGGCACCACCAATGTCCGAATGCGTGCCACCCTGCACCCTTCCCGACGCGTGGGCGTGACCGAACCGGCACCACGCACGGATCCGACGGTAGCCAACGTCCCAAGAACCGAGGCACATGCCACGTGACGCGGCATGCTGCGGCGGACGCACGAGGTATCGATGAACACGACCATGACCACGCCGAGCCGACTGATCGCCGGGCTTGCGCTCGTGCTGGCCGTGGCGGCCTGTGGCGGCGGCGTCGAGACCGCAGATCCTGCGGACGAGGCGACGACGGCCAGCCCGACGTCGATCTTCCCGTCCGTCGACGCCGAGGCGACCACGGCTGCCGAGCCGAGCGATGCGTTGAACGGCGTGCGCCTCGACGTCCGCCGCGTCGCTCCCGGTCTCGAGCGGTACTACCGCGGTGGCGACTACCCGCGGGACCTCGCCGACGTCATCGCCTCGCTCGAGCCGGCGGAGATCGAGCTCACCGAGGGCAACCGCCTCGCGGGCTACCGATACAACGCCGACCAGGTCGAGTTCACGTTGTGCGTCGAGCACGAGTCCGGGGCGTGGGCGACCTACGACACACGACCGATGTCACTGCAGGAGTCCGCGGAGACGGGCGGCTGCCCGGCGCTGTGACGACGTCGACTCAGTCGGTCGTGGGCTTCTCGTCGAGGGCCGCTTCGGCTGCTGCCTCGCGCTGGAACCAGTTCGAGACGAGCATGATGATGATGAGCAGCAGCACGACGGCCCCGCCGGTCAACCAGGGTCCGGCGGACTCGTAGGCCGCGCCGAGCGCGTAGCCGATCGCGACGAATGCGATGAAGGCCAGCACGGCGCCGATCGCGTCGGCGATGAGGAAGCGAGCCATGGGCGTGCGCGACGTCCCGGCAGCGGCACCGATCAAGGCCGGCGACTGGGCCGCGAGGCGCCCGAGGATCGCCAGGACCGGGCCGCGCTTGGCGATCATCCGCTGGGCCACGACGAGCTTGTCCGGCGGGATCATCTTGTCGAGCCACTCCGGGCCCTCTCCGTCCTCGATCTTCTCGCGGTACCCGCGGCCGATGACGAAGAACGGCGCGGACGCCAACCCGATCCCGAGCGGGATGTAGGCGAGGAACAGCCACAGCAGGTTCGGATCGCCAGACGTCTTGAAGCGGCCGCCCCCGAGCAGCAGGAACTCCTTGCCCGGGCGGATCAGCGTCAGGAACGGAAGGTGGTCGTCCTGGAGCGCGACGATCGCGGCCAGCGCAGCGATCGGCAGCACGAGGCGCAGAATCGCCGCGCCGACACCGGCGCGGAGCTGCACGGCGCTCGGCTGCCAGACGGTCGCCTCGTCGATGACGCGGTTGAGGTGCCCTTCGACGTCGAGGCGGTCCTCGTGCGCCGTCAGGTCGGAAGCATGGTCGTCAGCGGGGGCGATGGCAGGACCTCGGTCAGCGGTGTCCGGAGAAGTGGGGACAGGGTGCCCGACGCGGCGCTCGGACGGTCATCCTCGACGCCATCCGCTCAGCAAGCGATCACTCGGGTCGCGGCTCGGGCGAGGCGTGGGGCAAGCGAGCCCGGCTTGGCGAGCACGGTCACGCGGACGCCCTGACGGCTCAGCATCAGCGCTCGGTGGGCGAACCGGGCGTCGCCGGACACGATCCAGACATCGTCGACGGTGCTCGGGAGCTCCCGCAGAATCGCGAGAAGACGTCGGTCCGCACCGTCAGGGCCGTCGTCGGTGACCTGCAGATCGTCCAGCGTCACCTCGCGGAACCGGTCAGCGGAGCGTGTCGCGGCTGCCCCGACACGCACGCAGCCAGCAGGCAGATGGGCGTCGAGCAGGTCGCTCAGATCGCCGCCCGCGGTGTCGACCACGCCACCGCGCTGACGCCGGGCGAGGTTCTCGAGATCCACGACGGCGACGCTGGTCGTACCGTGCGGCACCATCGCGTTGTCCCGTCGTCGTTCGGCGTGGCCCAGCCAGCGTGCCATGCCCTCCGCCGGGCATCGGCAACACCCCGCTCACCGGAGCCCTGAAGTGATCGTCCGCGCTCGATTCCGCCCGCATCCCAGAGGCTTCGGCTTCGCCCAGTTCGTGGGCACCGACAACGCCACCGAGCGCGAGGTCCGCCTCACCGCGACCGGGCGAACCGCCAACGCGGAGTCCGCGTTCGTGCAACCGGACCTGGTCCGTGGCTTCGTCGCCGACGACCTTGTCGACGTCGAGGTCGAGATCGACGAGATGGAGCGCATCAACGCGCTCTCCCTGACCCTGGTCCAGCGCCCCCGGACGATGCTCGTCGGCGTCGTGCAGGAGGCGGCCGGCAAGATGGTCATCGAACTCGACGGAGCGCTCGGCTCCGGCTGGCTCGACGCAAGCGCCATCACCGACAAGATCCGGATGGCCCGCGGCCGTCAGGTCGTCGCGGTCACCTCGACGGTCGAGGGCAAGATCATCGTCCGGGCGCTGGTCGCCGGCCCCCACGTCGTCGGGTCGCCCGCCGCCGAGCGTGCACGCGCCGTGACCGTCGGCATCGGACGGGGCGCGCCCACGACGATCCC
>CBDTYW010000244.1:0-5390 GCA_965364735.1 uncultured Nitriliruptoria bacterium | reverse complement strand
GTCACCGCCGGCGAAGAACGTGGACTTGCCCGAGGTCACGACGACGCCGGTGACGTCGTCGATCTCGGTCTCGAGGCGATCGAGCGCCGCGGAGAAGCCGTCGGCGAACGCCTGGTTCATCGTGTTGACGGACTGGCTCTGGTCGTTGATGGTCAGCGTGACGACGCCGTCGTCAGCGCGCTCGTAGGCGACGGTGCTGGTGGTCTCGGTCATGGGTGACTCCTGGAAGCTGTTGTGGTGCGCGGTGCGAGCGAGGTTCGCTGCTGGTCAGACGCGCTCGACGATGGTCGCGATGCCCATGCCGCCGCCGATGCAGAGCGTCACGAGGCCGGTCTGCAGGTCGCGGCGCTCGAGCTCGTCCACGATCGTGCCGAGCAGCATCGCGCCGGTGGCGCCGAGCGGGTGGCCCATGGCGATCGCGCCACCGTTGACGTTGGTGATCTCGGGGTCGATCCCGAGGTCGCGGATGAGCTTCATCGCGACGGACGCGAACGCCTCGTTGATCTCGACGAGGTCGAGGTCGGCGGCGGTCATGCCGGCCTTCTTCAACGCTTTCAGCGAAGCCGGCGCGGGGCCGGTCAACATGATGGTCGGCTCGGAGCCGACGACGGCGGTGGAGATGATGCGGGCGCGCGGCGTCAGGCCGTTGCGCTTGCCGGCCTCGGAGTTGCCGATCAACACGAGCGACGCCCCGTCGACGATGCCCGAGGAGTTGCCGGCGGTGTGGACGTGGTTGATCTTCTCGACCTCGACGTACTTCTGCAGCGCGACGTCGTTGAAGCCGCCCATCTCACCGATCCCGGCGAAGGCCGGCTTCAGGTTCGACAGCGACTCGACGGTCGTACCGGGACGGATGAACTCGTCCTCCGCGAGGACGACCAGCCCGTTGCGGTCCTTCACCGGGACCACGGAGCGCTCGAAGTAGCCGTTGGCGCGAGCCTTGGCGGCACGCTCCTGCGACTGGACGGCGAACTCGTCGACATCGGCGCGCGAGAAGCCCTCGATCGTCGCGATCAGGTCGGCGCCGATCCCCTGCGGGACGAAGCCGGAGTCCCAGTTCGTCATCGGGTCCTGCGCCCACGCCCCGCCGTCAGATCCCATCGGCACGCGCGACATCGACTCGCAGCCGCCACCGAGGACGAGGTCCTCGAAGCCGGAGCGGATCTTCATGGCGGCGAGGTTGACGCTCTCGAGCCCGGAGCCGCAGAAGCGGTTGAGCTGGACGCCGGCCACCGGCTCCGGCCAGCCCGCGGCGATCACCGCGGTGCGGGCGAGGTCGGCGCCCTGCTCTCCGACCGGCGAGACGACCCCGAGGACGACGTCGTCGACCTGGGCTGCGTCGAGATCCGGGTTGCGGTCGGTCAGCGCGTGGAGCAGGCCCGAGACGAGGTCGACGGGCTTGGTGCCGTGGAGCGATCCCTTGGCCTTGCCGGTTCCGCGCGGCGTACGGACCGCGTCGAAGATGAGTGCGTCGGTGGTCACGTGAGGCTCCTGCGAGAGGCTGAACGGGCGCGAGACACCAAGCCTATGCCTGTCTCATCCTCGCGTCCAAGCGTCTCGGGTGGCTTCCGCACGGGCACGTGTCGGCTGAGCCTCCCCGAGGCGCCAGCGCGAAGCCGACCAAGAAGGAACAGACATGGCCAGCAACACGAGCGAGCGCGAGACGATCGTCGTCCACGACGCGCGCACGACCCCCGATCGCACCGACACACACGGTGAATCCGGCGGCCCGAGGTACGGCCGGTTCATGGCCATGATCGCCACGTCGACGGTGGCGATGTTCCTGTTGACCTACGCGAACACCTACGCGGCCGGCCACGTGGAGTTCAGCGAGACGCGGGCGTACATGGCCCTGTTCATGGGCGGCGCGATGGCCATCATCATGCTGCTGTTCATGCTCTCGATGTACACGAACAAGGCCGCCAACGCCGCGATCATCATCGGAGCGATCGCGCTGATGGCAGCTTCGCTCCTCCTCGTCCGGTCGCAGAACACCGTGGAGGACGAGTCCTGGATGAAGGCGATGATCCCGCACCACTCCATCGCGATCCTGACCAGCGAGAACGCCGAGATCGAGGACGTCCGCGTCCGCGAGCTGGCCGACGCGATCATCACGGCGCAGCGCAAGGAGATCAAGGAGATGCAGTGGCTCATCGACGACATCTCCCGCAACGGCGTCGCGGCCACGCAGGAAGAGGCCGAGCCACGTCCCGTCCCGGACTTCGCAGGCGAGCTGAACCCGCCCAGCGAGTGATCAGCCCAGCCCAGCAAGAAACCCGAGCAGCAGCTCGGTGAACCTGGCCTCACCCTCGCGGTGGGGCCAGTGTCCTGCGCCGTCGATGATCTGGACGTCGACCGGTCCGGTGTGCGAGGACCTCGCCGCCTCGAACGCCGCGGGCGGCAGCAGGTCACGCGTGCCGCCCACGACGAGCGCCGGCGGGACCACCCGCTTGCTGACGGCGCTGTCGGGCTTGGGCGACAGGGCCCGGTAGTAGTCGAACGCCGCGCCGAGGACCACGGGATCCGCGAACGCGGCCTTCACGTTGGCCACGCACTCGTCGCGCTCTGGTCCCGACCATCCGGGTGCCCAGCGTGCGTACAGATCGTCGACGCCGGCAAAGTCGTTGCGGGCGAACAGCTTGTCGGCGAACGGGAGCTTGAACTGCACGAAATGACGCGCCTTCCACGCGAGGTCGGGCGTCGGCTTCACCGACCTCGGGTGCGGGATGGCCGAGGTCACGATCCCTCGGATGCGTTCGGGCGCGAGCGACTGCGCCCCGTAGACGAGCGTCGCGCCCCAGTCATGGCCCACGAGGACCGCCTCGTCGATCCCGAGCGCGTCCATGACCAGCAGCGGGTCCTGGCCGAGCTCGCCCGCGGAGTAGCCGCGCGACGGGTCGACGGTGTCCGGGTGGTAGCCGCGCAGATGCGGGACGACGACGCGGTGGCCCGCAGCGACGAGCGCGTCGCCGATGTCGTCCCAGGTCGCGGCGGTGTCCGGGAACCCGTGGAACAGGATCACGGCCGGACCGTCACCCTCGTCACGGTGCAGCGGGTGCGGGTACGTCATCTCGCATCTCCTCGTCGCCGGTGAGCCTATGTTCAGCCGAGCACCCGAGGAGCCCCGCATGTCCGACGCCATCCTGCCCATCGCCTCGCACCGTCAGGTCGAGGTGACCGGCGACTTCGACGCGATCTTCGTCGGCTCGGGCATCTCCTCGCTCACCGCCGCGGCGACGATGTCGAAGCTCGGCAAGCGGGTCCTCGTGCTCGAGCAGCACTACACGGCCGGCGGATACACGCACGTGTTCACCCGGAAGGGCTACGAGTGGGACGTCGGCGTCCACTACGTCGGCGGGGTCACCCATCCCAAGGCGATGCTCGCGACGGTCTTCCAGCACATCACCGACGGCGCGCTCGAGTGGGCCGACATGGGCGAGGTCTACGACCGCGTCATCTTCGGCGACGAGACGTTCGACTTCGTGAAGGGCCCGGATGCCTGGCGCGACAAGATGGTCGGATACTTCCCGGAAGAGGCCGACGCAATCGACCAGTACCTCGACCTCGTGAAGGGCGCGGCCGGATCGACCCTGGGCTTCTTCGCGGAGAAGGCCTTCCCGCCGGGAACGGCTGGCGGCGGGGACTTCCGCGCGCCGTTCCTGCACCACTCGCGCCGTACCACCGGCGAGGTCCTCGCCGAGCTGACCGATGACCAGCGTCTCATCGGCGTGCTGGCTGCCCAGTACGGCGACTACGGCATGCCGCCGGGCCAGTCGTCGTTCTCGATCCACGCGATGGTCGTGAACCACTACCTCCACGGCGGCGCGTATCCCGTCGGCGGCTCGGGCCGCATCGTCGAGACGATCGCGGATGTCATCGCCCAGGCCGGCGGGCAGATCCTTGTCAAGGCGAACGTCGAGGAGATCGTCGTCGTACGCGACGGTGACACCGACCGCGCCACCGGCGTCCGCCTCGACGACGGCACCGTCTTCTCGGCACCGACGATCGTCAGCGGCGCAGGCGTGTTCACCACGTGGGAGCAGATGCTCAGCGACGAGCTTCGTGACCGCCACGGCTACACGGCCCACCTCGAGACCGTCGCGCCGTCGGCCGCCCACCTGTGCCTCTACCTCGGGTTCGCTGAGGGCCCAGAAGCGCTGGGAATGAAGAAGCCGAACCTCTGGATCTACCCGGACGGCAAGTACGACCACGACGCGAACATCGCGGCGTTCCTCGCAGACCCGGAAGCGGACTTCCCCCTCGTCTACGTCAGCTACCCCGCCGCGAAGGATCCGTCCTGGTCCGAGCGTCACCCCGACCGCTCGACGATCGACGTGATCACGCTCGCGCCGTGGGAGTGGTTCGCGAAGTGGTCGGACTCGAAGTGGAAGCGCCGCGGCGAGGACTACGACGCGTTCAAGCAGTCGCTCACCGACCGGCTCCTCGAGGTGTTGTTCCGCTACGAGCCGCAGCTGCGCGGCAAGGTCGACCACGCCGAGCTGTCGACCCCGCTCTCCACGCGCGACTTCGTCAACTACGCCCACGGTGAGATCTACGGGATCGGTCACGACCCGGAGCGCTTCGACCAGGAGTGGCTGCGTCCGCACACACCGATCGAGGGACTCTGGATGACCGGGCAGGACATCGCCACGGCCGGTATCGGCGGGGCGCTCGTCTCCGGACTGCTCACGTTGTCGGCGATGTACGGCCGCGACGAGATCAGCCGTGTCCACCAAGAGGTCCACGGCTGATGCGCGCCGTCGTCTTCGTCGCCCCCGGCGAGGTCGAGGTCGTCAAGGTCGACGACCCGACCATCGAGGACCGAGGCGACGCGATCGTGCAGGTCAGCCGTGCGGGGCTCTGCGGCTCGGACCTGCATCCGTACCGGGGCGCCGAGGGCTGCCGTCCCGGCGTCGTCATGGGCCACGAGCTCGTCGGCGAGGTGGTGGCGATCGGCAAGGGCGTCGCATCCTTCGACGTCGGCGACCGGGTCGTCAGCGCCTTCACGACGTCGTGCGGGCGCTGCGCCCCGTGCGAACGCGGGGTCACCGCGAGGTGTGTCCGCTCTCGGCTCTTCGGATGGGGCGATCCGAACGATCTCCAGGCGCCTGTGCTGCACGGCGGCCAGGCGGAGCTCGTCCGCATCCCGGACGCCGACGGCACGCTCACGCAGCTCGGCCCCGAGTGGTCCGACGATGCAGGAGTCCTGCTCGCCGACAACCTCCCGACGGGCTTCGAGGCGCACCTGCGCACCGCGCGACGTCGCGAGGACGAGGTCATCGTGGTCGGCCTCGGCTCCGTCGGGCTGCACGCGCTCGCGGCCGCCTGCGTGATCGCCAAGGCCCCCGTCCACGGGATCGACCCGGTCGCGGAGCGGCGTGCCATCGCCG
>CBDTYW010000243.1:0-5412 GCA_965364735.1 uncultured Nitriliruptoria bacterium | reverse complement strand
GGGCGCGCGGCGCTTCGCGATGACGCTCGGCCGGTGCCTGCAGGCGGCGCTGCTCGCCCAGCAGGCACAGCATGACCTCGACACCGACCGGAGCCAGCGCGGGGTCGCCGTGGCGCTTCGGTTCGCGAGCGACCCGCTCGACCTCCTCGAGGACTCCGCCGCGTGGCTCGAGGCAGATGCCGAGATCCTCGGCTGAGCACGCCCGGCTTCCAGGCTTCATGTTCCGGCGAACGTGCCGATGGAAGAGACAGGAGCCGTGTCTCGCAAGGAGCCTCCATGTCGATCCTCGATCGCCTGCGCCCGAAGGCCAGGACCGAAGCCGTCCCGGCTGACGTCCTCACGGGGACCGTCCTCTTCACCGCGAAGCACCCACCGACCGACACCGTCCTGCCCATGCGGGCCTCCGCCGACGCCGCGCCTGTCGAGCCCGCGCTGCCGCCCCTGCAGGACTTCCAGCTCGAGGACCTCGAGCGCAAGGGAGAGCAGGACGACATCGAGTGGGGGCCGGATGCTCCGGCGCCTGCCGTGACCACGGCCGACGAGGCCGCCGCAGCAGCTGCCACCGCCGTCGCCGTCGACGAGGCGTTCGGCGCATCGTCGGGCCACGACATGGATGCCGCTGACCTCTTCGACGCGTTCTCCTCCCCGCCCGTCCCGGCATCTGCCAACGACGTGACCGTCGACGCGCTGACGTACGAGCACGACGTGAGCTCCTCCTCGTTCCTCACCGCGAGCGACTCCGAGCCCGACGTCCCGACGTTCACGATCGGCGGCGACGACCCGATGCCCGCTGCCCCGGTCGCGGCCCCCGTCCCGGCTCGCGCCGCTGACATCGCCCCGCCGGCCGCGATGGACGCCCCGCCGACCCCTGAACCGGCAGCGCCGCATCGCCAGGAGATCATGGACCAGTTCGCTGACTTCCTCACCTCCGGCGACTGACCTCCGGACCACCTGAGGTTCTGTCGATTGCCCGTCTCGATAGGCTGTCCTGACAGGTCGGAGGCGGCGGAGCATGGACATGACGACCAGTCGGATCGTGCGCTCCAGCCCCCTGCCGATCTACATCCAGCTGGCCGACATCCTGCGCGACCGCATCGCGCGCGAGCACGTGGCCGGCGATCTCCTCCCGTCGGAGGCCGCCCTGTGCGAGACCCATGGGATCTCGCGGACCGCGGTCCGCGACGCGCTGCGCCTGCTCGCCGACGAGGGCCTCGTCCGCAAGGAGAAGGGACGGGGCACGTTCGTCACCGGCAACCGGATCGCGGAGATCGTGATCCAGGACGTCCGAGGCTTCGTCGAGGAGATGGCCTCACAGGGTCGGACCGTCGCGACGAAGATCGTGGAGTTCGCGCAGGTCGAGGCCGCCCCCGACGTCGCTGAAGCGCTCGGGCTGTCCGCGGGCGACCCGGTCGTCCGGCTGCACCGCGTCCGCCTCCTCGAGGGAACACCGGTCCTCGTCGCCGTGACGACGCTCCCCCACACGCGGTTCGCGACGCTGCTCCAGCGGGACCTCGAGCACGCGAGCCTCTACGACGTCCTCGCCCGGGACTTCGACGTCCACCCCGTCGGCGGGCCACGCCGCATCGAGGCGCGCGCCGCGGACGCCGTGACCGCGGAGCTCCTCGAGGTGAAGGCCGGTGCCCCGCTGCTGGTCCTGACCGCGCGCAACGACGACGCTGACGGCGTCCCGGTCGAGCACTTCGTCGCGCACTACGTCGCGAGCCGGGTCGTCTTCGACTTCTCGGTCCGCACCGACCGCGACGGGCATCACGCAACCCTCGGCCTCAGCGCCGACGGCGGGCACGCCTGAGATGGCCGACACCGCCCTCGCGTTCGACCTCGGCGGCACGGCGCTCAAGGCGGCGCTGCTCACGCGCGGCGCTGATGGCTCGTTCGTGTTCGTGCGACGTCATCGTGTGGACACCGCCGGCCGGGATCTCGACGGCGCGCTCGATGCGCTGCGGGAAGCGGCGGACGCGCTGGTCCTCGATGCGTCCGTGCAGGCCATCGGGCTCGCCGTCCCCGGGGTCGTCGACGGCGACGTCGTCATGAGCCTGCCCGGGAAGTTCGACGGCATCGTCGGGCTCCCGCTCGGCCCACGCCTCGCCGGCCTCGTCGCGGGCGGTCCCGCGATCGTGGTCGTCAACGACGCGGTCGCCTACGGCCTTGGCGAAGCTGCGCCGCCCTCCCGCGAACGCGTGCTGGTCATGACGATCGGAACCGGCGTGGGCGTCGCCGTCATCGAGGACGGCCGCCCTGCCACCGCCGGGCCATGGGGTGCCGGGATCCTCGGCGGCTTCCTGCCGTGCGGCACGGTCGGCGACGACCCGTTGTGGACGCTCGCGCGGGACACCGCCGACGGGACCTCCACCATCGAGGCGCTCGTCCGGACGGCGACCTTGCTGCAACGCGCTCGCGCCCACGGCGTCGTGGCCTCCGACCGCGAGGACGGCCGGACGCTCCTCGCCGCGGTGTCACGCGGGGTCCCCGAGGCCGTGGCGGCAGCCAGCGAGCACCGTGACGCGCTGGTGGCAGCGCTCTCGACCCTCGTCACGGCGCACGCGCCGGACCGGGTCATCGTTGGTGGAGGCATCAGCGCCGAGCGATCCGACGGCGAGCCGTCGTTCCTCCTCGAGGGCGTCGAAGAACGCGTGCACGCGGCCGTGTGGGACGGGCTGCGGCCGACGATCTCGGCGGCGCGGCTCCACGACGACGCCGCGCTGGTCGGCGTCGCGACGCTCGCGACGCGCTGACCATCAGGTCAGCGCGACAGCTCACGCACCAACGGCCAGCCGGTCGCAGGATCGGCGAAGGCCTCGGTCGCCGAGACGAGCCCGTCAGCCACGAGCCAGCCGTGACGGGCGAAGCCGACCGGGATCACCGGCAGCTCGTCGCACGCCAGCCGGTGCGCGTCGGCCAGGAGCAGCGCCCGGTCACCGTCATCAGCCGCCTCGCTCGCGTCCTCGAGGGTCTCGTCCATCTCCGGCGAGGAGAACCGTGACCAGTTCGTGCGTCCGTTCTCGGACGTCGAGGCGAACGGATGCACCCAGGCGCGCACGCTCGCGAGCGGGATCTGGAGCGACTGCCGGAACGGCCCGCCGACCCCCTCGGCGCGGGTGACGCGCGACCGCAGCTCGTCCCAGCCAATGGGATCGGGAGCGATCGTGATCCCGATGGCCTGCCACTGACGCGCGACCTCGTCGACGAGCCGCTTGTTCAGGAACTCGTCGTTGAACGCGAGCTCGAGCCGGGTCGAGCCCGACAGCGCACCGCTGTCGGCCAGCACCCGTCGGGCCTCCGCGACGTCACCTCGACGGGGCAAGGTCGCGCACGGCTCAAGGCCCTCGCGCTCCGCGAGCCAGCCGGGCACGAACGTCGTCGCGGGGACGCGGGCATCGTCCATCACCCGGGCGATCGCCTCGCGGTCGAGCGCCAACGAGAGCGCGCCACGGAGCGCGAGGTTCTGCGCCGCGTCGGCGGAGGAGATCGAGATCCCGACGACGTCCAGGCCTGGTGCCTCGAACTGCTCGAGACGACGCGCCGGCTCGCCAGCGGCGGCCTGCCAGGAGCCTGCGGCCACGCGCTGGAGGTCGGCGGGCGCGAACACGGGACCCGCCGGTGCAACGACCGGCTCGGGTGCCACATCGTCCGGGAGCGCAGGCTCGTCGGGGGTGACGAGCGCGTCCGGCTCCACCGCGACAGGCTCCGGGCCGGATCGCTGGGCAGCGAAGACGTCGTCGACGAACGTGACGGCGATCTCGTCGAGGTAGCCGGCCCCCGCGTTGGTGAGGCCGGGATGCAGACCGGGCAGATCGGTCCGGACCAACGTGACGTCGTCGTCGTCGACGCGCGGCTCGGACACGCGGTACGGACCGGAGCAGACCGGGGCTCGTCGTGGCCCGTCGGGGTCAGCTGCGAGCGCCGTCGAGGAGAGGATCGCCAACGCGGGGTGCGCGAGCGTCGCCGCCCAGTCGGCGTTGGCAGCCGCGAGCGCGAACGAGACGGTCCTGTCGGTCAGCCGTGCGACCCCGACGAGCTCGCTGCGAGCCGGATCGTCGAACTCGGTCTCGATCTCGCCGCGGATCCGGCGGTAGCCCTGCACCTCACGGAGGAGGTCCGCGGCCGAGCCGGCGGTCTCGGGGAGCGCCAGCCGGGTCATGCTCGCCACGACGTCCTCGGGCGTGACCGGGGTGCCGTCGCTGAAGGTGGCGTCGCGGCGCAGCTGGACGGTGACGCCGAGCCCTCCGTCGATGACGGTCCACGACGAGGCCAGCACCCCGACGAGCTCCCCGGTCACGGGGTCCACGCCGAGCAGGCTGTCGCACATCGTGGCGACGAGGAGCCCCGTGCTCGGGTGGACGGCGTCCGCGGGGTCCAACGACGGCGTCGCCGCAAGGGCGATCGTCGCGCGGCCGCCCGGCTCGACGTCAACGACCGTGGTGCGTCCCTCGACGCTCGCGGGGCCGGAGGAGCAGCCGGCGGCGACCGTCACGAGGACGGCCGCGAGCGCGACGAGCCGGGAGCGCCTCACGATGCCTCGGACGGTTCGGGAACGGCGTTGATCGTGGCGTCGTTGCGGCGGAAGATCGGGATGCCGCCCTCGGTGCCGTTGACCTCGAAGAGATCGTGCACGGTCATCCCGCCGTACTGCGTCGCGTGGTCGTAGATCGCGGCGAACGTCACGTTCGTCGCCGGCCCGACGATGCGGCCGTTGGTGACCTCGACGCGGATCGCGTCGATGTACTCCCCGCAGGCGTCGATGCGCTCCTTGCCGACCACGATCCCGTCGAACGACATCGTCGTGCCGGTCAGCGGGTCCGTCCCGGCGGACTGGAACGTCGTGGACGTGATGGCCGGGAACGGGAGCAGGGTGATCGGCGGCTGTGGCGTGAACTGGCTCACCGCGCCGTCAGCGTCCGTCGAGGTGACCTGGACCAGCGAGAGACCGCGGCCGACGTCCTCGTCGCGCCCGATCCCGGTCAGCACGTCCGCGGCCGGCCCGACGTTCACGACGCGGTAGGCGGTCCGGGTCACCGTGCCACCGAGCTCCGCCTCGATCGCGTAGTCGAAGCCGTTGCTCGTGTCGATGACCTCGGTGACGGTCCGCTCCGTGTTGCCGCCGAAGATCCCGATCTGGGCGTTCGCGCCCCCGATCTCGAACTCGCCGACGTTGCGGTAGCTGAACGTCGCCAGCGGCGGGGCGACGGCCACGTCCTGCGACGACTCGAGCGCGGGGCTCGAGAGCGGGTCCGCCTCCCGGCACTCCTGGACCTCGGTGGGCGTTGGCGTCGGGGTCGGGGTCGCCGAGGGTGACGTCGACGTCGGACGCGGTCGCGGGGGACGGATCGACGGGATCGGCGGCGGCAGCGCGATCGGGACGGTCACCGCCACGGTCGTCGGCGGGAGCGGCGT
>CBDTYW010000242.1:0-5440 GCA_965364735.1 uncultured Nitriliruptoria bacterium | reverse complement strand
CGAGCACGGCCGAGCCGACCGCCGAGCCGACGACGTCGGCACCGGCAGCCCCGGCAGCCCCGGTGCACCCCGTCGCCGCCGCCACGGCCACCATGCCCGACGGCACCGTGATCTCCGCCGCGGACTTCGCCGGGGAGACCATCTTCGTCGAGACCTTCGCCACGTGGTGCTCCACGTGCCGACGTCAGCTCGCGGACACCCAGGCCGCCGCTGTGGCCGCTGGAGACTCCGCGGTCTTCCTCGTCCTGTCCGTCGAGACGGACCTCGACCCGGCGCGGCTCACGCAGTACGCGGCGGACAACGGGTTCGACGACCTGACCTTCGCCGTCCTGAGCGACGTCGGGCTCGCGGCCCTGAACGACGAGTTCGGCCCCGTGGTGCTCAACGCCCCGTCCACGCCGAAGTTCGTGATCAACGCGGACGGCGAGCTCAGCGCGCTGACGACCGGACGCGAGTCATCCGAAGAGATCCTGGCGCAGCTGCAGAGCGCCTGACGTGGACCAGTACCTCCAGGCCTTCCTGCTGGGCAACGCGGCGATCCTCGGGAACGTCTGCCTGCTGCCGCTCTACCCCGGCCTGTTCGCGCTCCTCGCGTCGCGCGCGGACCGCGAGGACGAGAGCGTCCGCTTCCTGGGGGTGTTCGTCCTCGCCGGCGTGCTCACGATGATGATCGTGGTCGCCGGGATCCTGTCCGGCGTCAACGCGGTCTTCGCCGACGTGCTCCCCGCGATCCTGCCGATCGCGTACGGGCTGGTCATCGTCCTGGGCGTCCTCATGGTCATCGACCGCAACCCGCTCGCTCGGCTCGGGACCGGGGACGTTCCGCTCGTCCGCTCCCCCGCTGGGAGCGCCTTTCTGTACGGCGTCGCGATCGGTCCGATGACGCTGCCGTGCACCGGGCCGGTGATCCTTTCCGCGTTCGTCATCGGCGGCATCAGCGGGACCGGCGCGTTCGCCGAGCAGATCGCCTACTTCCTCGCGTTCGGCCTCGGGTTCGGCTGGCCGCTCGTGCTGCTGCCGCTGCTGGCCGGTCCCGTGCAGCGACGCTTCTCGAAGTTCCTCACCAGCAACCACCGCCAGATCATGATCGCGTCGGGTGTGCTGCTGATCGGCGTCGCGACCATCGGCCTGTACGTGGACTTCGTCTGATCGGTGACGCCGGACGTACGGTCATCGACACCCGACCTCAGGCACCACCGTGAGCATCGTTCGTCTGAACGACGTCGCCATCGACTTCGACGGTGTGCCCGTGCTCCGCGAGGTCTTCTTCAAGCTCGCCGCCGGCGACCGAGTCGGGCTGATCGGCAACAACGGCTCCGGCAAGTCCACGGTGATCAAGCTCATCATGGATCAGGAAACGCCGACCTCAGGCACGGTCGACGTCAACCTCGACACCCGTATCGGCTACTTCTCCCAGTTCTCCGAGCTCGCCGGGGACCAGACCGTCGAGGAGATCCTCGACGACGTGTTCGTGGAGGTGCATGAGGTCGAGGCGGAGCTCGCCGCGATCGACGTCGCCATGGCCGAGGGCCCCGACGACGACGAGATGGACCGCCTCGTCAACGCGCAGGCCGAGCTCTTCGAGAAGATGGAGCACCTCGACGGATGGTCGATCCAGCAGAAGATCGACACCGTCCTCACCGTGCTGAGCTTCAGCCCGGAGGATCGTGCACGCCCCGTCGACCAGCTCTCGGGCGGCTGGCGCAACCGCGCCGCGCTCGCCAAGATCGTGCTGACCGAGCCGGACGTCCTGCTGATGGACGAGCCGACGAACTTCCTCGACGTCGAGGGAATCGAGTGGCTCGAGCAGTGGTTCGAGCGGTTCCGCGGGGCGCTGCTCGTGGTCTCCCACGACCGTGCCTTCCTCGACCAGGTCACGACGTCGATCGTCGAGATCGAGAACCACCGCTTCCACACCTACGACGGGAGCTTCTCGCAGTACGTCCGTGAGAAGCCCTTCCGCATGAAGGCGCAGGAGTCGCAGTTCATCGGCGAGCAGGTGCTCATGATCCTCGAGGCCGAGGGGATCGCCGACCGAGCCCGCGCGAAGAAGGCCGGGAAGGGCGTCAACCGCAAGCTCGCGAACGTCAAGAAGTCGGCGACGCCGAAGCCCGTCGACGAGGTCGTCACCGACATCTACGCGAACCTGCGTGTGAAGAACGAGCTCTGCACCGTCACCTCGATCTCGAAGGCGCGTGACGGGAACCCGCTCTTCACGGACCTCTCGTTCGACGTGCGTCGTCGTGACCGTCTCGCGATCGTCGGTCCGAACGGCTGCGGCAAGTCCACGCTCATCGGCGCGCTGGTCGGCACGGACCCGGCGGACAGCGGCACCGTCGAGTGGGGTCGCGGCGTCGGCGTCGCACACTTCAACCAGATCCTCGACGACCTCGACCTCAGCGACACCGTCAGCCACGCCGTCAACGCGCTGCCGCCAGGAAGCCTCGCGCGCGAAGCCACGCGCAAGCAGGTCAAGCGTTTCCTGACCCTGTTCCGTTTCTCCGAGATGGACCAGTCCCAGAAGATCGGAACCCTGTCCGGCGGGCAGCGCGCTCGCGTCGCGCTGGCCCAGTGCCTGCTCTCGGGCGCGTCCGCGATCGTGCTCGACGAGCCGACCAACCACCTCGACCTGCCGTCGACCCAGGTCATGGAGCGGGCGCTGCACCACTTCCCCGGCGCGGTCGTCGTCGTGAGCCACGACCGGTTCTTCATCGACAAGCTCGCGACCCGCATCATCGACTTCGCGAAGTTCTGAGACGACTCAGGGTGCACACTGCTGCCAGACCCGGAGCAGAGCCTTGACGGACGCCGCCATCCAGTGCACCTCGCTGACGAAGCACTACGGCGACTTCGCCGCGCTCGTCGACCTGGACCTGGAGGTCCAGCGCGGTGAGGTGTTCGGGTTCCTCGGCCCCAACGGTGCCGGCAAGACCACGGCGATCCGGACCCTGACCGACGAGATCCGCCCCACGTCCGGCCGGGCGACGATCATGGGGCTCGACTGTCAGTCGCAGTCCGTCGCGATCCGCGCGCACCTCGGGTACCTGCCCGCCGACCTCGCGATGTACCCGTCGCTGACCGGGCGCGAGACCCTCACCTACTTCGCGAACCTGCGTGGCGGCGTCGACTGGGCGTTCGTCGACTCCCTCGCCGAGCGCCTCGACTCCGACCTCAGCAGGAAGGTCGGTGACATGTCGACCGGCAACCGCCAGAAGGTCGGTCTGATCCAGGCGTTCATGAACCGACCGGACGTCATCATCATGGACGAGCCGAGCGCCGGGCTCGACCCGCTCATGCAGGCGGAGTTCCACGACATGATGCGCGAGGTCGCCGAGGACGGCCGGACGGTCTTCCTGTCGAGCCACACGCTCTCAGAGGTCCAGCGGGCTGCGGACCGCGTCGGCATCATCCGGCACGGCAAGCTCGTGGCGGTCGAGAAGGTCCACACCCTCGTCGCGAGGGCGATGCGCAAGATCGACCTGCGGTTCGACGCTCCCGTGACATCGTCGACGTTCGAGATGGTCCCCGGGGTCAGCGAGGTCGAGGTGAACGACCGCGAGGCCAAGTTCTCGTTCACCGGAGAGATGACCGCGCTGCTCGACGCGATCAGGAGCGGCCCCACGCTCGTGGACATCTCCACGCGCGAGGCGGACCTCGAGGAGATCTTCCTGACGTACTACCGCGACGATGATGAGGCGGACGCATGATGCTCGCCACCATCTTCACGAGAACCGTCGACGACCGCTGGCGCGGCACCGCGATCTCGGCGCTCACGGCCGGTCTCGTCCTGCTCGGCGCCATGGCCGCCTACTCCAGCCTCGACCTCTCGATCTACAACAACCTGCCCGAAGCGATGCGCGCCCTCATGGGGATCCCCGACGGGGCTGACCCGGCGGCCCTCAGCTACGCGGTCGGGTTCGGCCTGATCGCGGCGATGACCCTGGCCGGGCTCTCGGTCTCGATGGGTGCCAGCACGATCGCGGGCGAGGAGCGCGACGGAACCGTCGGGCTCCTCCTCGGCAACCCGAAGAGCCGCCGCGACGTCGTCGTCGCGAAGACCGCGGCGATGATCGCGCTGACAGCGATCGCAGCCTTCATCCTGCTCGTCGCCGGCCTGGGCTCCCCGCGAATCCTCGGCGTCACGATCGGATCAGCGGCCGTCGGAGCACAGGTGCTGCACATGCTTCTCAACGCCCTCCTCTGGGGGATGCTCGCGGTGGCCGTCGGCGCGATGACGGGCAATCGGGCGCTTGCGTCTGGCCTCAGCGCGGGCGTGATGGTCGCGTCCTACTTCTTCGTCGGTTTGCTGCCGCTGTTCTCGTGGGGTGTGGGGATCGCCAAGGTCCTCCCGTGGTACTGGTTCGACGGTCACAACCCGATCAACAACGGCGTCGACGGCTGGTACCTGCTCCTCCAGATCGCATCGATCGCGGTCCTCGCGACGGTGGCGTGGGCTGGCGTCGTGCGACGTGACCTGCGCAAGCCGATGAGCTCTGCCGGGCTTGTCGACCGACTTCGCGATCACCCTGTGGTCGGCCGCATCCTCGCGAGGACCGCGACGGGTGCAAGCGTCGCCAGGATCTGGACGAAGACCGCCACCGAGAGCCGCACGCTCCTGACGATCACCGCCGCGTTGATGTTCGGCATGATGGGCCTGCTCATGGGGCCCATGTACGCCGCCCTCGAGAGCACGCTCGTGAGCTTCAGCAGCTCGCTGCCCGAGAACCTCATGGCGATGTTCGGTGGCGCGGACATGTCGACCCCGGAGGGCTGGTACCAGACCGAGACCCTCGGTCTGATGGCTCCGATCGCCGTCGTGCTGGTCGCCGCCAACATCGGCGCGAAGGCGCTTGCGGGCGAGGAGCAACGTCGGACCATGGGGCTGCTCCTCGCCAACCCGATCCCCCGCAGCCGTGTGGTGCTCGAGAAGGCCTTCGCGATGCTCCTCCAGGCCTTGGTCGTGGGCTTCGCCACGTTCGCTGGGATCGCGGGCGGGTCGCTCGTCGCGGGGCTCGGGATGTCGATCCCGAACATCGCCGCGACCTCGCTGCTCGTCACGCTCCTCGGCGTGATGTTCGGCGCTGTCGCGCTCGCGCTGAGCGCAGCGACCGGCAACGTCCGCACGGCGGTCATGGGCACGGTCGGCGTCGTCGGCGTGAGCTACGCCGTCAACGCGATCCTGTCGATCTCCGAGAGCTTCGCCCCGTGGCTGCGGCTCAGCCCGTTCCACTGGTACCTCGGCTCCGACCCGCTGGTCAACGGGATGTCCTGGAGCGACGCAGCCCTGTTCCTCACGATCACCGCCATCCTCATCGCCTCCGCGGTGGTCCTCTTCGACCGCCGCGACCTCCGCCGCAGCTGAGCCGAACCCCCCAGCTCACCCCGCAAGCCCCACCCCGCCGAGCGATGCCAAAACCTGCACCACGCAGGAACATCCATC
>CBDTYW010000241.1:0-5513 GCA_965364735.1 uncultured Nitriliruptoria bacterium | reverse complement strand
GGCTCCGCGGTCGGGGTCGGGTCCGGGACGGGGTCCAGGGTGAGCGTGAACGGCGCGGCCACGACGAGCTCGGTGTTGATGTCCTCCGGTGACCCGATCGCGCTCGACGGGTTGCGCTGGAAGTCGTTGTAGGCCAGCTCGCGTCCGATCGAGGCCAGCCCGAGCAGGTCGAGACGACCGGGATCGGACTCCGGCGGGGCGTCGTGGTCGATGACGGTCGTGAAGATCGACAGCGTCCCGTCCTTGTTGTCGACGAGCTCGAGGATGCGGGCCTGCTGCGGCGGGTCGATCTGCGCGGCGGTCGTGATCTCCCACAGCCCGCCGGTGCGGCCCGCCGGGTCTGCGTGCGGGACGCAGCGGTTGATGTGGCTGTGACCGTTCACCCAGAGCACGACGTTCGGGTAGCGGTGCAGGATCTCGAGCAGCTGGTCGCCGGAGAGGCCCTCCTCGAAGATCCCGTCGCCCTTGCGCTCGATGGGGATCTGGATCATCCCCGACGGGCGGTGGTGGCTGAAGATGATGACGAGCTGGTCGGCGTTGCCGGTCGTGACCTCGGTGCCGTCGGTGTCGCGGTAGCGGGAGTGTGCCGCGATCAGCTGCTGCTCCATCCACGCGACCTGCGTCACGCCGATCGATCCGGACGGTGATGCCTGCAACGTCGTGTCGAGCGTGATGCCGAGCACGCCCGGGACGACGTCGAAGGTGTAGTAGAGGGTCACGGGATCGAGGTTGTCCTCGGTGAACCCGTGCCCGATGGGGCCCGGGAGCGCGGGGGAGTCCAGGTGCTCGAGGATGTACTCGCGCGGTGACATCAGATGCCGCAGCGGGTCCGCGGTCACGGGGCGGGCGGGCGCGATGCCGAGCCCGGCGAGCGTCGAGGCGTCGTTGGCCGCGAGCGCGTCGAAGTAGCGTGAGCCGGCTGCGCCAGCGGGGCCGCCGGTGACCTTGAGCGGTCCGGTGGCGATGCCTTCGAAGATCGCGTTCGGCTGGGCGTTGCCCTGCGCGAGGTAGTCGTGGTTGCCGTACGCCGAGTACCAGCGGGCCGGCAGCCCGACCGCGCTGATGTCGAGGATCGCGGCGTCGAGCATCCCGGGGAAGTCCGGGAACCCGTAGAGCCGCTTGTAGTCGTCCTGCTGTCCGGCGAGGCCGCGCAGATCGTCGGGGTGGTAGTGCTCGACGCGGTAGTGCTCGGTCTCACCGAACGACTGGACGCCCTCGAACTCGGTGGGTGACCCGCTGTTGGGGGCGAACGTGCCGCCGTCCATCAGCGTGCGGAACCAGTGCATCTCGTTGACCTGGGCGTTGTCGATGTTGTCGCCGGTGCAGACGACGCAGTCGGGGGCCCGCCCGGTGACCGGCCCTGGCCCGATGGCGCGGTTGCGGCGGACGAGGGCCTCGACGACGTGACAGACGACCGCCTCCTGTGGGCGGAACGCGGCGCCGAACGGGAGCGCGGTGTCCGAGGAGGTGTCGAGGAACTCGACGCGGGCGGGGGACTGGGCGTCGACGAGCTGGAAGTCGGTGTAGTGCAGGACGCTGGCGATGTCCTGGCGCCGATCCTCACGCCCCGCTGTCGCGGTCATGAGGTCTTCGCGGACCACGATCGGGATTCCGGGCCCGTAGCCGAGCCGGAAGTACGGCCCGTCGCCGATGGGGGAGATCGAGGCCTCGAGCGTGGTGCCGGCAGGGTTGAGCACCATGCCGTTGGTCTGCGCCCACGCCTCGATCAGCCCGAGCCGTGAGAACTGCGGGAGCGCCCAGGCCCCCGCCGCGAGCGCGCTCGTCCGTCGGATGAACTGGCGTCGCGTGACCGGTCGACGCGGCGTGGAAGCCGGCATCCCCATCGTGGTCTCCCGTCCTCGATGAGTGACGAGTCAACCATCAGGGGGTTCCCGCGGCGGCCGTTCGGGGCGCCGGGTCACGTCCGGCGGTCGCCGTCGACGTAGGTCCAGCGGCCGCGATGGCGCGTGAACCGGCTGTGCTCGAGGATCTCGCCCTCGAACCCGTCCGTCGTCGCGCGGTAGCTGGCGCGGAACGTCACGGTGCCGTCGTCGTCGTCCGCGCCGCCCGCCTCGGAGTCCAGGATCTCGAGGCCGACCCAGGCGATCTTGGCGTCGCCGATCACGTCGGCGGGGCGCGTCGTCGGGTGCCATGAACGCACGAGGTAGGGCCGGAGCCCCTTGGCGAAGGCCACGTAGCGCGACCGCATCAGCTCCTCGGCGCTGGTGGCCTCACGCTTGCCGTCATGCAGCGGACGGCAGCACGACGCGTAGGGCTGGCCTGACCCGCAGAGGCAGGCCGCGTCACGCGGCGCCCCGAGCCCGAAGCCGCTCATGTCGTCTCCTCATGGTCGTTGTCGTCGTCATCGGCGGCGTCGGCTGCGTCGGGGTCCGGGGTCGCGGTGTCCGGGCCGGTGGTGCGGCGCTTCGGCGCCCGGCCCGCGCGCCGCGCCGCGTCGGTCAGTATCGCCTCGATCTGGGCGTTGACGGAGCGGAACTCGTCGTCGGCCCAGGCAGCGATGGCGTCGTAGAGCTCCGGTGGGATCCGCAGCGGGAACTGCTTGCGCGTGGCCATGTCGGGCTCAGCGGCTGAGGGTGCCGACGTTGACGACCGGGGCCGTCGGGGCGTCGCTCGCGATCACGACCATGAGGTTCGCCGCGAACGTCGCCTTGCGGTCGGCGTCGAGCGGGATCGCGTCCTTGTCGCTGCTGCCGGCCTCGAGCTGCTCGACGGCGTCGCGCACCATGAGCACCGCACCCTCGACGATCTTCTTGCGTGCGGCCACGATCGCGGACGCCTGCTGACGGCGCAGCATCGCCTCCGCGATCTCCGGGGCGTAGGACAGGTCGGTGATACGGGCCTCGAGCACCTCGACGCCCGCGTCGTCGGCGCGTTCCTGGAGCTCGGCGAGCAGCGCGTCGTTGACGTCGCCGGTGTCGCCGATGAGCGTCGTGACCTCGACGACGTCGTCGAAGGAGTCGTACGGGTAGGAACGCGCGAGCTGGCGGATGGCGGACTCCGACTGGATCCGCACGTAGTGCTCGTAGTTGTCGACGCCGAAGACGGCCTGCGAGGTCTCGGTGACCTTCCAGACGACGTTTGCCGCGATGAGGATCGGGTTGCCGTTGGAGTCGTTGACCTTCGAGGTCTCGGTCGTGAAGTTGCGCACCCGCAGCGAGAGCTTCCGCGTGAGGTAGAAGGGGTTCACCCAGCGCAGGCCCGGCGTGGTGTCCGTGCCGCGGTAGTCGCCGAAGAGCGTGAGCACGCCCGCCTGGTTCGGCTGGAGGCTGTAGAACCCGATCACGACGAGCGGGACCGCGATGAAGCACAGGATCCCGAGGATGGCGAGCGCGGACTCCGTCGCGAGCAGGGCCACGCCGAGCAGCGGCAGCACCGGGAAGGCGAGGAAGATCATGCCGATCCCGTTGATCGACTTCGCGGGGTGCTCGTTCATCACGGCCATGAGGCGCTCCTCGGTATCAGAGTGATATCACCAAGATAGCACTCGCATGCAAGTCGACCCCGCCGAGCGGGACAGCAGACGTCCCCGCTCGCGCCGAACGGGACGCTGGCCGGCGTCACGCCGGTGGCTGTCCCGCTCGCGCCGAGATGGGACAGCAGACGTCCCGCTCGAGGTGGCAGAGGATGCTCAGCGCGGTGGCCCCGACGGAGGCTGACAGGTCTCGCAGGCGTAGGCCCAGCGCCCCGCGAGGTCCCAGCGACGGATCTCGGTGCCGCAGCGACGGCATCGGTCCTGCTTGTAGACGTGGACGCGGTCGTCACGCTTCATGCGCGAGCGGGTGCGGCCGATCTCGTCGGGGTCGGTGGTGGTGATGCGGCCCGAGCGGACGTCTCGGCGCATCCAGTCGGTGAGGCTCGCCCACATGCCGTCCCACTGCTCGCGGGTGATCTCCTTCGACGGGACCTCCGGGTGGATGCCGTGGACGAACAGGACCTCGGCGCGGTAGACGTTGCCGACGCCGCTCAGGACCTTCTGGTCCATCAGCGACCGGCCGACCTCGATGCTGCGTCGCTGCAGGTTCTTCCAGCCGCGCTCGCCGTCGTCGCCGCGGCGGATCGGGTCCGGGCCGAGCCGCGCGAAGATCTGCTCGACCTCGTCCGGGGTGACGAGCTCGCACGCCGTCGCGCCGGACAGGTCGAGCGTCGCGTCGGCGCCGACGATGCGCATCCGCTGGGTCTCGAGCGGAGGACCGGCCGGGTGCTCGCGCTCGAAGAACTTGCCGAACAGGCCGAGGTGGACGTGGACGATCCCGCCGTTGTCGTAGTGGTGGAACAGGTGCTTTCCATAGGCGTCGCCGCGTACGAACGTCGCCCCGTCGACGACGTCGGCGCCGAGGAACTTGCCCTGCGGGGAGGTGACGCTCACCCGCTGGCCGCCGAACAGCCTCGTGTGCCGACGGGCAGCGCGGTGGATGGTGTGGCCCTCGGGCATGCGCTGGTCCTCGGTGTTGGATCGGCTGGGCAGAGCGTGCCCGCGGTCGGGGCCTCGCACCCAACCGTGGAGGTGTCAGGCAGGTCAGGGTCGGACGTGCGAGGTCGTCTCGGGGCGCAGCACCCCGGCGATGGTCGCGGCGACGGCGGGTGCGTCGTCGGGGGAGAGGCGCGAGATGGTGATGCGGATCGCTGGGCCGGTCCCGAGCGCGAACGGGGCGCCGGCGCGCACGGCGATGTCGGCGTCTCGGAGCCCCGCGACTGCCTGCGCCTCGTCGTTGACGGGGAGCCAGAGGTTCAGCCCGGACGGGGCGACGACCTCAAGGCCGAGGTCGGCGAGGGCTCCGATGAGGGCGTTGCGCCGCTCGGCGTACGCGGCCACGGCGCGGGTGAGCGCCTGGTCGGTCGCGGGGTCGGACAGCAGCGCGGCGACGGTTCGCTGCAGGATCATGGAGACCCAGCCAGGCCCGGTCGAGAACGCGGTGCGGACCCGGGCGATCGTCAGCTCGTCGCCGACGACGGCGGCGAGCCGCAGGTCCGGGCCGAGCGACTTCGAGACGCTCTGGACGTAGGCCCAGGCCGGGCCGCCGACGCCGGGCAGGTGCAGCGGCGCGCCGGAGATCCAGCCGGCGTGGTCGTCGTGGACGACGAGCAGGTCGGGCCGGGCGGTGAGCACCTCGTCGAGCGCGGCGGCCCGGTCCGCGTCGATCGCGGCGCCGGTCGGGTTCTGGAACCGAGGGACCATGATGACGGCGTCGAGCCGCTCGATCTCGGCGGCGAGCGCGTCAGGCACCATGCCGCGCTCGTCGACGCGGATCGGCACGGGGCGCATGCCCATCACGCGCATGAGGTCGACCGTCCGCGGCCACCCCGGCGCCTCGATCCCGACGCGGTCGCCGACCCGCAGCCGGGCCCGCAGCACCCGCAGGGCCGACTCCTTGTTCTGTAGCTGGGACTTCTCGTTCTGACACGAGACGACGATTCCTGTCGGCAGGTGGGTGATCCGGACGGCCGAGTCCGTCGTGTTGACCGACTGCCCGCCGGGGCCGGAGGAGCGGTAG
>CBDTYW010000240.1:0-5542 GCA_965364735.1 uncultured Nitriliruptoria bacterium | reverse complement strand
AAAAACCTGCACCACGCAGGTCTCGACATCGCTCGGCGGAACAGGGTCTGCGGCGAGCGACGTCCAAACCTGCACCACGCAGGTCTCGACATCGCTCGGCGGGAGGGGTTGGGCGAATCGGGCGGGTCAGCGGGTCAGCGGGCGCCGGCTGCGAGGGTGATGAAGGGGGTCTCGGCGTCGAGCTCAGCGGCGGCGATGCGCTCGTCGAGGGTGGCGGGCTCGAACCACGTCAGCGTGGCCTGCTTCGCACGACGGAAGTAGAGCTGCACGTCGATGGCGAGCGTGAAGCCGACGCCGCCCCAGGTCTGGTGGGCCGTTCGGGTGGCGCGACGCCAGGTCTCGGCGGCGAAGCGCTTCGCCATCGCGGCGAGCGGTCCGGCGGTGCCGTTGGTGTCGAGTGACCACGCCGCCTCCCAGACCAGCACCTCGGCGCCCTGGATCTCGGTGTGGATGTTCGCGATCGGGTGGGCGACGCCCTGGAACGAGCCGATCGGCACGCCGAACTGCACGCGCTCCTTGGCGTAGGAGACGCTCATCTCGTTGGTCCGCTTCGCGCCACCCACGCAGCGCGCGGCCTCGGCGACGAGGGCACGGTCCATCGCGCCGAGGAACGTGTCCCAGCCCGCACCGGTCGCGCCGATGCGGTTGGACGCGGAGACCTCGACATCGTTGAACGTCACCTCGTACGAGGCGTCCGACGACGTCGTGAAGGTGTGGGTGAGCTCCACGCCGGGAGCGTCGGTCGGGACGATCAGCAGATCGATGTCCGTCGGGCCGGTCCCGGAGCGGGCCAGCACCAGGAGCGCGTCAGCCGAGGAGGCGAACGGCACCATCAGCTTCGTGCCGGAGAGCCGGACGGTGTCGCCGTCGTCCTTGGCGACGAGCTGGACGCCCTCGGGGCCGTCGCCGCGGAACGGCTCGTGCCACGCGAAGGAGAGGATCTTCTTCCCGGTCGCCATCTCGGGCAGCCAGGCACTCTGCTGCTCCGCCGTGCCGGCGTCCGCGAGCAGCCCGCCGCAGACGATGGACGACACGAACAGCGGCGACGGGACGAGCATGCGTCCCAGCTCCTCGAAGATGATCGCGTTGTCGAGCGCACCCATCCCGGAGCCGCCGTGCTCGGCGGGCAGGGTGAGGCCGATCAGGTCCATCTGCGCGAGCGCGGTCCAGAACTCGGGGTCGTAGCCCTTCGGCGAGTCCTCCAGCGCGCGGACGCGGTCCGGGTCGCCGTACTGCTCAGCGAGGCCGCGCACGGCCTCACGGATCATCTGCTGCTCGTCGGTGAACTGGAGGTCCATCTCATGCTCCGGGGTCTGGCTGGTCAAGCGGGGTGGGTCGTGCTGGTCGGCGCGGCGTCTGCGCCGTCAGTCGTCGTTCGGTCGCCAGGCGTCGCCGCGCAGCTCCCACGGGTTGGTGCTGTTCAGATCGTCGGGGACGGCGATCCGCGTCGTGCAGGCGGTGACGAGCGTCTCGTCGACGGTGAGGAGGATCTCCACGTCGACGAACGTGACGCCATCGCGCGGCGTGACCGCCGTGACGGTCCCGGCGAACCGCAGGGCGTTGCCGGGGACGACGGTCTTCTTCATGCGGAACGTGAGCTGCGCGAGGCGAGCGGTCGGGCCGGCCCAGTCCGTCAGGTAGCGCTCGATCCAGCCCGCCTGGTTCGGCGTGTTCAGGAAGACGTCCGTGCCGACCTTCTCGTGGGCCCAGACGTAGTCGTGGTGCTGTGGCTGCCAGTCACGCGAAGCCGACGCTCCCATGATCACCGTGCGCGGCGTGATGTCGACCACGAGGACGGGGACGTCGTCACCGACGGCGATGTCCGGCCTCGTGAGGCGGTGCGACACGAGGGTCATGAGGATTCCTCCGGGAGCCGGACGTAGCTGAACATGTCGTAGGACTCGAGCCCGACGAGGAGGCCGTCCTGGTTCGTGTACTCGACGTCGATGATCCAGAACCGCCCGGTCCCGATGCGGATCGTCTTGACGTCCGAGATCGAGCGGACACGCTGAACGGTCCTGACGCGGTCGCCCGGGCGAACCGGCTCGTGGAAGGTGATCTCGTTCTTCGCGACGATCCCCTCCGGCAGGGCGAACGCGTCCTTGAGCTGGAAGTGGATCTCCAGCGGACGGATGCCCTCGTCGCGGATCGGGTTGAACATCAGCGGACGCATCCAGACCGAGAGCATCGTCGGCGGGGCCACGGGACCGCCGGTCAGCTCCTTCGCGGTCTCGTCATCCCAGTACAGGGCGTTCGCGTTCTCGGTCGCCTCGAGCCAGTGGGAGATGTAGCCGGGCTCGCAGCCGACGTCGCCGAAGCCGGCGTCGAGCGCCTTCGCGGTCCACTTCGCGACGAGGTGGTCGGTCACCTCACGCTGGCGGGCAGCTTCTGCCCTGATGGCGGGGCTCATGGGCGTGCTCATCGGATCGCTCCTGCTGCGCTCCAGCGCGTGATGTCGTCGACATGGATCCCGAGCTCGGCCAGCGCCACCGCGGGATCTCCAGCGACAGGTGCGGCCTCATCGCTGCGTCGGACGCTTCCGGCAAGGACGCGACCGACCTGACGGAACTCGCGGTGTCCGTCACGGACGACGGTCGCGAACGTCTCGCGGGCGAGGAGATGCGCGTCGTCGGCCACCTCCGCGGGGTCGAGGACCGGGGTGACGCAGGTGTCGGCGTCGGCGAGCAGCGCGACCCACTCGTCACGCGGGCGTGAGGCGAACCGCGCCGTCAACGCGGTGCGCAGGACGTCCTGCTGGTCGTGGCGGTACTGAAGGTCGGCGAGCGACTCATCCCCGACGAGCCGGCAGAGGTTGCGGAAGAACTTCGTCTCGATCGCGCCGACCGCGACATGGCGTCCATCGCGGCAGGTGTAGACGTCGTAGCAGGCGGAGCGGCCGTCGAGCACGGAGGTTCCGGGACCGGTCGGCGCGCCGGTCGCGAGCCAGCCGTCCAGGGTCAGCGACATCAGCGAGAGCATCCCGTCGACGGCGCTGACGTCAACGACCGCGGCCTCTCCGGTGCGTGCTCGCTGCACGAGCGCGGCGCAGATCGCGAGGACCGCGTGCATCCCACCGCCGGCGGAGTCCGCGAACGTGGCGCCGGGGATCGGCGGACGACCGTCCGCGCGCGGGGTCGCGTTGGACAGCGCGCCCGTCACGGACTGGTAGTTGATGTCGTGGCCAGCGCGCTGCGCCGACGGGCCCTCTTGGCCGTAGCCGGTGAGGTGGGCGTAGACCGCGGCGTCGTTGACCTTCGCGACGTCGTCGGGTCCGATGCCGATCCGTGCCGCGACCCCGGGGCGCATGCCCTCGATGACGACGTCGCAGCTCGCGGCGATGCCGAGGACGACCTCGGGACCGTCCGGGTGGCGGAGGTCCACGGTGACCGGCACCGTGCCACGCCCCGCCGAGTAGGCGTGGGCGTGCGGGATGATCCGGCCCGAGTCCGCGGGCGGAACGATCTTGACGACCTCGGCGCCGAGGTCTGCGAGCAGCGCGGCTGCACGCGACGCGGGCCCGACCGTCGAGGTGTCGAGCACGCGGATCCCGGAGAGCGGCCCCATCCTCAGTTGGTCGCGAGGGCGCTCATGCGCGACTGGAACTCGTTGAACGGCTCCTTGTGTCCCGAGCCGTTGTTGACCGGAAGGCCGAGCTCGCGACGCGCGATGATGTTGCGCTGGACCTCGCTGGTCCCCGCGCCGACGGTGTCGACGATCGTGTAGCGCAGCGAATGCTCGAAACGTCCGTCCATCGGGGCGTTCGAGGCGTTGCGACGCAGCGACCCCTGGGCTCCGAAGATCTCCATGAACGCGTCGGCGAGGTTCTGGCCGATCTCGGTCGTCCAGACCTTGAACATGGCGGCCTCGATGTTGGGCACCTCGCCGCGCGCGGCCTTGTCGATCACCCGGAGGGTCAGCATCTTCGCGACCTCGACCTGCGTGGCGAGCTTCGCGATCCGTGCCCGGACCGTCGGGTCGTCGCGCAGCGGCTTGCCGTCGCGCTCAGCGGTGCGGAGGAAGTCGCGCGCAGCCTCGTACTTCTTCACGTAGGCAGACACCGTGAAGAGCGTGAACCGCTCGAAGTCCAGCGCCTCGGAGACGTAGTAGAAGCCCTTGTTGATCTCGCCGACGACCATCTCGTCCGGCACGAACACCCCGTCGAGGTAGACCTCGTTGACGCGCTCCTCGCCCATCGTCGGCATGTTCGTGACCTGGATGCCCTCGGCGTCCATCGGCAGGATGAAGAGCGAGACACCCCTGTGCTTCGGCACGGAGAAGTCGGTCCTGGCAGCCAGCCAGTACCACTCGGCGAAGTGCGCGGAGGTCGTGAAGCGCTTCTGGCCGGAGATGACCCAGCCGCCCCGCTCGTCGTCGCGGACGGCGCGCATCTCGAGCGAGCCCATGTCCGAGCCGGCGTTGGGCTCGGTGTAGCCGATGGCCCACTCGATCTCGGCGGTCTGGATGAGCGGGAGGAACTGGTCCTTCTGGGCCTGCGTGCCGTGGCGGATCAGGGTCTTGCCGACGATGCCGACGCCCTTGCCGATGTAGGGCGCACCGACGGCCGCGAGCTCCTCGTTGAGGAGGTACTCGTACATGCCGTCCTGGCCGCCCCCGCCGTACTCGACCGGCCACGACATCCCGAGCCAGCCCTGCTTCGCGATCTTGCGCATGAAGTCGCGCCGCTTCGGCGTGTCGACCAGCTGCGCCATGCCCTCGCGCCGCGGGTCCATGACGTCGTCGTCCCAGTTGTCGGCGATGAACTGCCGGACCTGGTCCTGGAAGTCACGCTGGTCGGCTGCGTACTCGAAGTCCACGGCTGCTGCTCCTCGTCCGGCTGCGGCTCACGGGGGGTTCGTTGCCGCTGGCAGGGTGTCCTGAACACATCTGACGACCCGTCAGAAACTTTACCTGACGACCCGTCAGATCAGCAACGGACCGGGGTCGGGGCGACGCCGTACGGGTCTTGCTCGTACCCTGCAACAACGGCGCGCCGACCCCGCGTTCACCCCGACCAGCAGCTGGCATCCCGACGTGAACCTCTCCCCCTCGGTCGCCGTCCTGACCTTCCTCACGCACCGCGAAGGTCGCGTGACGCCGGAGGCTGTCCAGGAGGCGCTGGACATCGTCTGCGACGGTCCACTCGACCGGGAAGGCCGGGCCGAGCTGCTCGCGACGACGATCGACGTGATCACCCGGCTCGTCGACTACGACCACATGCACCCGAACGAGGTCGTCCCGACCCAGCCCGCCCTCGAAGACCTCTTCCTGTGCGCCGGCAACGGCACCGCGCACCTCCTGGCCGAGCACGCCCCGCAGCTGCGCAGCCTCGTCTCCACGCCCGGAGGGTTCGTCCGTCAGCTCGCGCAGGCCACCCGCCCGGCAGTTGCCGCGCTGCGTGCTCGCCCGAACCCCGGCCAGTCGCTCGCAGCGCTCGGAGCCCTGAGCGACGTCCTTGCCGCGCTGCACGCCGCGGCCGCCCTGGGCGACGCCCTCGACGACGCCGGCGCGGCCGCCCGCCCGGCGACCACGACCGACGAGCAGC
>CBDTYW010000239.1:0-5555 GCA_965364735.1 uncultured Nitriliruptoria bacterium | reverse complement strand
GCGCTGCCTCGTGGCTCCCGGCATCGACGACGAGGACGGTGTCCGCGGTACCGGCGCCGAACGCCGCGCTCGTGACTCGTGCGGCGGTTGCGGTCCGCGAGCTTCCCGCGAGCCGGACCGGCGCAGGAGCCGGCGGTTCGGAGCCCTCGCGCATCGCGACGAGATGCACGGCGACCCAGAGCCTCGAGCCGTCGTCGACGACGCCGATCCCGACGTGTCGCCAGGCGGGGTCGAGAACGTTCGCTGCATGACCGTCCGAGGACATGAAGGTCGCATGCAGGACGTCCACGTCTGCCCCGCGCCCGACGTTCTCCGCCGCGCGGTCCCAGCCACCCAGCTGTGAGCCGACGGCGGCGACGAGGTCGGAGCTGTGCTCGAGCAGCCCGGACGCGGCCATCGCTGCGGCCTGTGCCCGAGCGCTGCGACCGAGCTCGGCCGACAAGGTCACGCGCGGCAAACCGGTGCGCGCCCGCTCGGCGTTGATCAGGCTCGCAAGGCGGATCTCACCGGCCGCTCGCGGACCGCCGGGCGCGGCGCTGACCGGCCCCGAGACCACGAGCAGGGCGATCACGAGGAGCAGGGTGATCAGCAGTCCGAACGGCTGCGCGACACGACGATCCACGGTGGTTCTCTGGGCTGAGGGGGCCCAGTTCCCGACGGCCGTCGCAGCCGACGGTCAAGCAGCCGAGGCACTTCTCGCTGCTCAACGCCGCCAGTCGGCGACGCCTTCGAGGCCGACGGGACCATCTCGCTCACCCTCAGCGTTCGAACCGTCCGTCTCGGCGTCCGGCTCGGCGTCCGGCTCCCCATCGGTTGAGCCGTCGGCTTCGCCGTCGGGATCACCCTCGTCCGCGTCCGCATCGACGAAGGGCGACACGCCCTGGCTGCCGTCGTCTGCCGTCGTGCCGTCCTGCTCGCCCTCACCCTGGGTCTCGGGCTCCGCGGCCTCGGCGGGCTCCGTGTCCTCGGGTTCGTGCGTCTCGCCGCTCTCGTCCCGCCACCGCGCGACGATCCGACGGGTGTCCGCGTCGTCGATCGCCGACGCGACCTCGCCACCGGTCCCGATCAGCACGGACAGGAGATCGTCGTCACCGACCACGCCGAGCTGCCCCATCTCGTCCGCGGCGGCGTCGCTCGCCGACGCCACCGCAGCAGCGATCCGGTCGAACCAGTGCGAGATCGAGAAGCGTCGTGGGCTGTTCGGCTGCTCGCTGGCCGTGGTCGTTCGCGGGCCGTTCAGGGCAGCCGGCTGCGTGGGGTCGACGGGCGGTCGCGAGGCCATCTGACGCAACCAGGACTGCAGCGCGTCGCCGCTTGCTGCCGGGTTGTCCGGTGCGGCGAGCGGGTTGGCCGCCATGGCGGTGGTGTCGAGGACGAGGCGTGGATCGGTGTCCCGCGGACCCCTCAGCCCGACACCAGCGGTGAGCACGATCGCCACGAGCGCGGCCATGGCACCGACAGGCACCCGGGCCAGACGCGACACCGCCGACGGCTCGCGCCGCTCGACGAGCTCGTGGAGCGCCTCGACGAGCACGCCCTCGCCGTCGGGCGCATCGATCGACAGCGCCGACGGCACGGCAGCGAGCACCCACTCGGCCTCCCGCTCGACGGCGGCCGCCGCGAGCGCTTCCTGGATGCGCGCGTGCATCCGGTGGATCACGACGGACTGGTCGTCGAGGGCACGTCGTGCCTGATCGGGCTGGCCGAGGTGCAGGTGTCCCTCGCTCCGCAGCGTGGACTCCTCGAGCCCGTACCGCGCCTCGGCGACTGCTCCCAGCACCTCGTCGGCGAGCCGCCGACGCGCGGCAACGCTCGGCGGCGAAGGCCGTCGGCGCGCTCGCAGCGTGCGCAGCATGGGAGGTCGGTCCGTGTCGGTGAGGTCCGGGTCGGGGAGGTCTTCGCCGCCGCGGCCCGTTCCTCCTTCCGCCGGTCGGACCCGGTCGTCACGTCGCCCACACCGGTCGGTCCCGCGCGCCCTCCGCGCGAGCCTCCCCTTCAGCCGGACTCCCCGTGCCACAGTGACGATCCGTCCGCCAGCCGCGCACCGGTGGGAGGCCAGCGGACAGTCGATGTCGAAGATCGACGACGACGCCGCACCCTGCATTTCACCGTGCCCCTCCCCGTGCCCCTCTGCCGGCGACGTCGCGCACCGAAGCGAGTTCCCTCATGGCCGCAACGCCCGTCCCCCTGCTCGAACGCCTGCGCGGTCGGGCTCGCGACCGCCGGCGTCGCAACCTCGCGAAGACGGGCAAGCTCGGTGCCGGGCGGGTCCAGATCGGTCTCATGACGTCACTGCTGGTCCTCACCCTGGCCGTCATCGGATCTCTGAACTACCTCGCAGCTCGCCCGGTCGGCGAGGAGCTGTCGCTGGATGAGCTCGGCTCGCTCATCGCCACGCATCGCGTCGCCGAAGCCACGTTCAACGACGAGGACGCCCAGATCTCCGGCCGCTACGTCGAGAGCCCCGTGCTGATCGTGCGCACGTTCCCCGGCCAGACCGTCGAGACGGACGCCCTTGACGAGGCGCTCGCGCGTCGCGCCCGCGCCATCGACGGCAACGGCATCTTCTACGTCAGCTACCCGCGTTCCGACGCCTCGACGGCGAACCTGATCAACGACCTCTCGACCTCCGGCGCCCGCGTCGACGTCAACTCCCAGGACAGCAAGACCATCGTCCGGCTGATCCTGACGGTGCTGCTCCCCCTGATGATGCTGGCCAACCTCTTCGCGATCTTCCTCACCTACTCCCGCGGCGGCGGGGGCGGGCTCGGCGAGGTCTCCTCGTTCGGCGAGGTCGGCGACAAGCGCTCCAGCGGGGACGGCCCGAAGATCGGCTTCAAGGACATCGCCGGCATCGACGACGCCGTCGTCGAGCTCAACGAGGTCGTGGACTACCTGCTGAACCCGGAACGCTACGAGGAGCTCGGCGCGGCGGCGCCCAAGGGCGTCCTGCTGTTCGGACCTCCCGGAGTCGGCAAGACGCTGCTCGCGAAGGCCGTCGCCGGCGAGGCCGGCGTCCCGTTCTTCAACGTTGCCGGAGCAGAGTTCGTCGAGTCCCTCGTCGGGATCGGCGCTGCCCGTGTCCGCGACCTGTTCAAGCGTGTGCGCGCGGTCGCACCGGCGATCGTCTTCATCGACGAGCTCGACGCTGCCGGGCGTCGGCGTGGCTCCGGCGCCTCGGGCGGCGGATCCGACGAGCGCGAGCAGACGCTCAACCAGCTGCTCGTCGAGATGGACGGCTTCGACGCAGAGTCCGGGATCGTCGTCATGGCGGCCACGAACCGCCCGGACATCCTCGACCCCGCCCTGCTGCGGCCGGGCCGGTTCGACCGCCACATCACGATCGACAAGCCCGACATCGAGGCCCGCGAGGCGATCCTGAAGCTGCACGCCGCCAAGCGAACCCGCGTCTCGGACGTGAACTTCGCCGACCTCGCCCGTCGGACGCCGGGCTTCTCCGGCGCCGACCTCGCCAACGTCGTGAACGAAGCCGCGTTGCTGACGATCCGTGGCGCCAAGCAGACCATCACCCTGGACGAGTTCAACGAAGCGCTCCAGCGCGTCATGAGCGGCCCGAAGCGACGCGGCCACCTGATGAGCGAGGAGGAGCGGCTGCGGATCGCGACCCACGAGGCCGGCCACGCCGTCGCGGCCGCGGTGCTCGGCAAGTCCTCGGACGTCCACCGCATCTCGCTCGTCTCCCGTGGCAAGGGCCTCGCAGCCACCGCGGTCTCCGCCGACGACGACGCCGTCGTCCTGTCCCGTGGCCAGCTCAAGGCCCAGATGATCATCACCCTCGCGGGCACCGCGGCTGAGGAGCTCGCGTTCGACGACCCGTCCACCGGCGGCGAGGACGACCTCGAGCGGGTGACCGGCATGGCCCGCGACATGGTCGGCAAGTACGGCATGTCTGACCTCGGCAAGATGCGGATCCTCGCCCCCGACCACGAGGGCTACCTCGGTGGCGGCGACCTGCTCGGCGACGTGTCGAGCGGCCTGCACGAGGCCTTCGACCGCGCGGTCCGCGACGTCGTCGAAGAGGCGTTCGTCGCAGCGCAGGACCTGCTGTCGCTGCACGTCGACGCCGTCAACAACCTCATCGCCGAGCTGCTCGAGCACGAGACCCTCGAGTCCGACGCGCTCCAGCCGCTCCTCCCCACCGCCAGCGCCAACGGCAACGGCAACGGCAACGGCTCCTCGCAGGTCATGCCGCGCAAGCGGACGGTGAAGAAGACGACGGCGAAGCGAGCTCCGGCCAAGAAGACCACCGCGAAGAAGTCGCCCGCGAAGAAGACCACCAAGAAGTCGACCTCACGGCAGGGCTCCTGACGTGGGTCGGTTCCGGGCTCGACTCGCCGTGGCCAGCATGTTGCTGACCGCGGTTGCCGGCGTCGCCGCACCGACGGTCGTCCAGGCCGCGCAGGGGTGTCAGGCCATCCGGCCACCCGCCCCGAAGCCAGCTGCGATGTCCGCGAGCGTCCAGGACCTCCAGGTCCCGGCCGGTGAGACCGGGGACTTCGACCTCGTCCTCGACCTCACCTCACGTGCCGCTCCGATCGACATCTTCTTCGCGCTGGACTCCTCGACGTCCATGCAGAACGTCATCGAAGAGCTCAAAGAGAGCTTCTCCGCGTCGGCGCGCGTGCTGGCCGGCTCCGGCATCGACCTCCATGCGGGGCTCGCGGACTTCAACGACATCGACGGCAACCCGTACACGCTGCGCCTCCCGGCCGACGTCGTCGACTGCCGCTTCAACGTGGCCATGGAGGACGTCCGCTTCGGAGGCGCCGGCAAGGAGCCGCACCTCGTCGCGATCCACCAGGCGCTGACCGGGAGCGGCTTCCCTGAGCGCAGGGTGCCGGCCGGCCAGCAGGCGGGGTTCCGCACGTACGCGCAGAAGATCATCATCGTCGCCACCGACGCGCAGTACTCCGAGACCATCGGGATCGGGCCCGGGTTCGACCTCGTCGCCAAGGAGTTCCGTGACCGTGGCGTCTTTCATGTGGGCGTGCCCGTCTTCGAGGGCGACATCTCCATCGGCAACCCCACCGGCCCGATCGCGAACAACCAGGACGACCCCAACGAGGCACGGGCCTCGATGGAGCGGATGGGCACCGCCACCGGGACGGTCGCACGCGGGCTCGGCATCGACTGCAACGGCGACGGCGTGCCGGACGTCCTGCCCGGCCAGCCCGTGGTCTGCAACTACGACAACCGCACCACGGCCGTGGTCAGCGCCGACGTCGGCGCGATCGTCGAGGGCGTCGTCCAGGGACTCCGGACCGACTCGCCGGTCGACCTCCTCGCATCGCCGTCCGGCGCGCTCGGCGTCCAGATCGCTGAGCCACGGTCCACGGTCGACCTCACGCAGGACAACCGCATCCAGTCCGCGGTCTCCGTCATCTGCCCGGCCGACGCGGCCGGCGAGCAGTACCCGGTGACGTTCTCCGGACGTGCCGCCGGCGAGGTGGCGGCGACCACGGGGCTCACCGTCACCTGCGGCGAGGTGCTCGTCGTCGCGGCGCCCCCAACGGCGCCTCCGCCGCCCCCTGCGC